>JASGEW010000015.1:0-71547 GCA_047606125.1 Niabella sp.
TGACGTTTCATCGCCCGTATAAGCCTCGGTCCACACGGTAACAGGATATATATCTGTTAACTCAGTGGCGGTTTCGCCAGTGGAAACCCTTAAGGGATTTATTATTTTAAATTCGACCGGGAAGGTGGTGCTGCCCGCATAAAATATATCCCCGTACTGGGTGGTCCTGCCTAATACAGGCTGAAAAGTGGTTTGATTAAAAAGCGCATCGCTACCAATATTTTGCCTTTCCTCCGGAAGAAATTTACCGCAGGAATACAATAACATACAGAAGGACAGCAACAGGGTAACCCTTATTTTAAAATTTGTATTAGTAATCATTTGCATCTTTTAAAAGTTGTTTTAGTGTTAGCGCTTATTAACTGCATTTAAAAAATCGCTTCCAAATCCAAAACTGTGGCCTGGCGGTAACACATTGATCACCGCATTAGTTGTTGAAATGTCGGTTGTAATTGTATTTACACTTACCCAGTATCTTTCAAAAATTGAATTTTTCCGGTCGCTGAACGTTATCTGGCGGGGACCGCCGCCAACAAAGCCCGAAGCATTGGTAGATACATACTTGGCGTTCATTTCATAGCTATATTTAACAGCATCCAAAATAAGCCCGTCCGAAGAAGTGAGTAAACTGTCGCTATATATTTTACCTCTTAAAATATAGCGGCACAGAAATGTGTCCAAAGCAGCCACATCAATCGTACTGATGGAAACCGGTTCCATTTCCGGTGTAGAATCCTTTCTTGCAGCATTAATACTTTCCAAAGCAAGTGTAAAACTCCTGTTGCTAACAGCGAATAATGTGATCGCTTCGGTACTTAACGTGTCCTCAAGTCCGTCTACCCTGCTAACAGCCAGCAAAAATGAATCGTACAGCCCAGTCTGGCTTTGTAAATACTGAAGTGCAGTACCATCATACTCGCCAAGCGTATTTTGATAATCGACATAAGTGGTATCGATCTTTTTACAGGAAAAGAAGCATACCATTATTATTATAAATAATGAAATACCGGTTATACAGCTCTTCATAAATTCGAATGTTATTGAGTAATTATTTTTAATTCCAGTATGAGTTTTGAACCAGCTTTGTATTTCGGCTTAATACATCCTGGGCAAGCGGCCAGTAAATGCCATCATTGTCCAATAAGGTATTAAACGAGGCGTCGGACCGGGTCAGCCGGTTTAACCGAACCAGATCGTACCAACGCCACCCCTCTCCTATAAGTTCCCGTCTTCTTTCCTGAAAAATTTCTTCTAACAAATCATTTCCCGTAACAGAAGAAGCAATCCCATCCAGCGAACGATTACTGCGCAGCGTGTTTAATAATGTACGGGCGTCAGATTCATCGCCGATTACCGCCAAAGCCTCCGCTCTCAACAACATTAACTCTTCCAGGCGGGTGAACACAATGGAGGAATTGAATACCGCAAATGTTCCATCGCTTACGCCCCCGTCTACTACCCTGATTTTTTTGAACACAGGCACTTCCGCATCATAGTTTTCAAAGTAAGTGGTATATCGCAGCGGTGGTGTATACTGATCATCATACCCGAACCGGTCATCGTTTCCATCATTTCCGGGAAACATGGAAGCGATGGTGTCTTTATTCACGTATATATCCGGCAGTTGTTTCGACATTTCAAAAACAGTGGTCTGCGCAATGGTCAGGTTTTCTATATGCCCGTCTGTTGTGGTTTCGCCGTCTTCTTTATCAAAATTGAAACTGATCAAAGGATAATAGTTATCGGTTGTTCCTCCTGAAAAAACACCAGTACTGCTTACAAGGTTACTAACCGATGTATAATCTAAACTACTTTTGGAATAATTATTTGCAATAAACTGAGTATAAACTGCTACATCCAGATAATTTCCCTGCCAGGCTGCAATATGCGCTAAAACTGCATAAGCGGCTAACCTGGTAAACGGTGTATTTAACCAGTAATCAGAGCTTTCTCCATAATAATTATTGGGGAATAACTGGTCTTCATCTAATACAGAATAAACATAGGGCAGTTTTGAAGCTATTTCCGTTAATTCAGTTGTTGCAAATGATAAAACAGCGCTCTGGTCTGTTCTGGACAATTCTTCAAAACCGCCTCCTTCTCCGGATGAAGTGGTAAACGGCACATCGCCCCATATTCTTACAATATAAAAATACAGGAACGCCCTCAGCGCCCTCACCTGTGCAATATCCAGGTTATAATACGATTCTGTATACCTGATATCTGCCATACACCCTGCGGCTCTTTCTATAAATAAGTTGCAGGCATTTATTGCCGCATAAAAAGGACGCCAGTTCGATACGCTTTCCAACAAGGTATACCCGGCATTTAACTGACCTGTTATGATTGCGTTCAGATCAGACCTTGACACGGCATTAAAATCTCCGTTCCGCAATTCCCCATACATCCAGTGCGCATCATTTTGTGCAATAGCCGCCCTTGTTAATCCATATACGCCAATGAGTGCGCTTCTTGCATTTTCGTAAGTACTCCATGAGCCTTCTTCATTAGCAATGCTGGTTGAGTCAATATCCAGTTGTTTATTGCAGGATACTATTAACAGGAATAATATGCCTCCTGTAAAACTAAATATCCTCTTAATGCAAAGCTTATTTATTGTGTACCCCATATAACTTTTCTTAATAATATTGAAGCTTATAAATTGAGTTTAAATCCAAATATGAATGAACAGGGCATGGGCAGGCCATTGCCAGAGTAAATACCATTATAGCTGGCCAACTCGGGATCATCTCCCTTAAACTTAGTGAATGTAAAAAGATTGGTTCCGGTTACATAAATAACCGATTTTTTAAAAAATGAGGTTTGTTTTACACGGCTCACCTTTGTCATATCTAAACTCAGCGAAAGCGACCTCAGTTTTGCAAAAGATGCATCATCTAAAAATAAGTCCTGCTCTTCCCTGTAAGGCACCACATCGCTCCACGGGTTATATTGAGGATAACCGGTAAGATCATATTTCTTTTCCCAGTAAGTAATTTCTTTTACAGAGTTGATATCATTAGCATTTTCAGTATTGATAAAATCCAGTCTTTTTGCTGCATAGCGGTTCAGCACTTTTCTGCCTAAAGCAAAGTACAGCTGCAAGTCAAGCGACAGCGCTTTGTAAGCAAGCGTACTTCCAATTCCTCCCGTAACTTTCGGTAATATATTTCCTTTTAACACCTTATCATTATCATTGATCACATAATCACCATTTTGGTCCTTCCATACAGCATCGCCTGCCTCAAAATCAATCCCGTGGTAATTAAGCGTTTCCCCGGAAGAAGACACCGGCACATCAGAAGCGCTTTCATATATACCTGAATTTTCAAATACCCAAAAACGGTCAACCGGCTGCCCTACCATCAGCTTATTAGAACCAATTACTACCTCTGTTACACCACCCGGCAAAGCCTTTAATTTGTTTTGATTATAATTGGCATTGGCGTTAACACTCCAGCCTATTTTATGCATTTGGGCGTTTGATATTACTGCAGCAAGAGAAAAATCGACCCCTTTATTATTTACAACCAGCCCTGACTGATACGAACTGGTATAACCATATTCATAAGGTACGGGCATTGCTATCAAACCATTTTTATCGTCCCTGTTATAGAGGCTAACCGATAATTTAATATGATCATTTTTGATACCTGCATCTGCGCCAACCTGTAAATTATCTACATATTGCCAGGGAATTCCGTATCCAACCCAACCGGCAGTATACGACCTTGAAAGACCGGCTATACCGTTATAAGAACCTAATGTGGGCTCATTTCCCCAGCCCAGATCAACCCGGTATTGAGGGCCGGCCTGATACCTGTCGTCCGAAAAAGTTTTTCCCAATCTCGACCAGCCGGCATGCGCATCAAAACTGCTCAACCCGTTAAAATGCTGTACAAACATCTTTTTCATATCCACCATGCCCGACAAACCGAAACCCGTAAACCACCTGTGGTCTACCGGGAGCGTGGAGGAACCATCGCGCCTTACCAATACATTAAGCTTTGCTTTTTCCTGTATATTCCAAACCACATTTCCTTTGAAGGATATTAGTTTTGTCTTCATATTACTGGGGAAAAAATAAGCCTCGTATCCCTGTGATTGTAAATAATCCACATCACTTGAGCTGCCTTCAACCACATTGATCTTTATAAAATCGTTCGGGCCATTGTAAGCATACGCATAGTTATACTTAAAGTCATCCACGAAATAATCCTGACCGGCATGAAATTCCAAACTGTTTCTATTAGGCAGCGCAAATTCATACGAAACATTATTGGAAACATTAAATCTTTGATTTGTACCAAAATAATTGGAAACAAAATTGTTTCCCTCCAAAAGACTTGTAGGCCAGAACGCATCTCTCAATTCCTCCCCGTAATTCAACGCAATGCGCCCATCGTATTTTAACTTCCCGAAGTTCATATTAACAGACAGATAGCCATTCAAAACATTATTGATATTGTTATCAATAGCATTATCAAATACATCAAGATATTCCTGATATAAAGATTTATTAGGACTTAGCGGATTGGTTAAATCAGGAATATACCTGACTTCTGCCAGCCGGTCTGTTATACTTCTGTTCCGGGCCCTTGATAAATGCGCATAATCCAGACTTGAAGAAAATGCCAGCCAGTCAAATGGAGTAACATTAATGTTTAAAGAAGCATTATACCTTGTAAGAGAAGTATTATCAGCGCTATTTGCATTTTTTAAGGCACTGCCGAAAAACCTGAAAGCTGCTTTTTCGAGACCCGCCGTAATACTTGCATCAGCTGAATATACCGGCGTTGTTTTATAGTACAGATCGTTCCAATCGGACGGACCATAATAATTGGCATTAGTAGAATCCCGCAAAAAGGCAGGGTAACTCAGCCGCCTCGACTCGTTTCCATATTTATCATAAAAGGGTTTTCTGAAATCATTTTCATAAGCTGCGTTAATTACATCAACCCTTGGCGCAGCTACAAACCCCACATAGCTGTTAATGGCGATTCCTACATTTTTAATATCGGCCGTTTTCGTTTTTACCCATATTGCACCTTTTGAGGCAATGGGGCCAAGCGTGGCCAGTTTTACAGGATCAGTAATTACTTCAATAGATTCAATATTATTTTGATTAAGAGCAGTTAATACATCTGTAGCGCTGCCAATAGGATTGAAATCATATTTCTGGATATCATATACAAACGGGTTCTTGGTTAGTTGCGGAATACCATCAATATAAACGATTGCCTGCTGATCGTATAATTCCCTCTTGCTTAATAATGGAGCGCCAATGCCATGAATAAAAATATTAGAGATTATACCAGGCTCTCCGCTCGGTTCCTGAATATATACTCCTGCCAAATTTCCTTTTACCATTTGCTCTATAGAAATATACGGATGCTTGTCTATCAAATTCATAGGCATTGGAATAATAACACCCGGTGTAAATTTTGCAGCGCCGTTCAATAGTGAGGAATTGACAAAAGGAATAGAATCCTTTTTATTAACAGTAGAATCGTTTGTTTGTCCGTTTGACACGAGGAAAAACAATACGGTAAACAATAAACAAAAATGATTTTTTACAAAAGCAAACCTTTTTACTATCCTCATCGAGTTAAATATTTGAGTTTATTATTTGTTGAGAAATTTGTTAATATTCTATATTCTGTATAATTTTAACAATTAAGTAATCTGTTAAAATCATCAACAAAAATTCTATTAACTTCTTTCGCTTTACCACCTGCTGAAATTCAATATTCAGCGCATCAACAGAGTAAAAGTATTGATAAAAAAAATACGGTTGCATGCGCAACCGTTTGCTCAATTTTTAACATTAAGACTCTGTTCATTGAAAGAAAAACCTGAAAAAACGATTTTTTCGTTAAAAAAAATCTTTCAAAATCCGAAGCTCTTTTGGGTAGTAATTGTTAATCCTGTCAGGTAAAATATTCATCCAGCCCAAAGGAAAATGATGATAACAGGCAACATTCCATCCCCTGTTTTCTGATGCAAGCTGGTTTAACTTCTTTTGTAGATAGGCTATTGCATCAGCATTATTTAATTGCAGTTTTGGTATCTCTTTTTTCAGCAGCATGCTCATTGCCAAAGCGTGATCCGGTATAAATTTTTGACGAACCAATTCACCTAAAGATGTACCTGAATAAATAACACGCAGTTGTTGTACACATAAATCAATATCGTTAAAGAGCAATTGCGGCCATGCATAAATTTTATCATGAGTACCGATCAATTCATGCGCCTCTGCAGCCACCCATTTTGAGACAAAAGGCGCTGTAGTTTTCGTGATACTTTTTGTTGCCCTGGTATTCTTAAATTTAAAAGAAGCCGCTTCCGTTTTTTGAAATGCAGAGAGAAAAAAACCTTCTCCCTTAACCAGGTGTGGCCAGAAACGATATCCATAATTGTTTTGCAAAGTACACATTTCTGTAATATTCCAATTACTATCAATTTCAAATCTCAGGTTAGCAATTTGAAATGTATCCGTAAGCCAGTCAGCAATAACTTCATCTTCTTTTTCTGAGTAGGAGCAGGTCGAATAGATCAATATACCACCCTCTTTTAATGCAGGTAATACATCAGCCAGGATCCTTTGCTGGCGCTGATTACAAAGCACCACATTATTTTCGCTCCATTCTGTTATGGCATCTTTATCTCTTCTGAATAAACCACTGCCACTGCAGGGTACATCAACAACAATTACATCAAAATATCCTGTTAACCTTGTAAAATCTTTTGGGTCATTATTGGTCACCACAACATTGCTGCATCCCCATTTAATGATATTGTCTTTTAAAATATTAGCCCGCTGCCGGATCACTTCATTACTTACCAACAGGCTTTCTTTTGAAAGGAGTGATTGCAAGTGTGTGGATTTTCCTCCGGGCGCGGCACACAGGTCCAGAACTTTCAAAGGCTTTGATAAGTCAGTTGATTGCTTTAAGGCCTGCTCTAAAAACATACTGCTGGCTTCCTGCACATAATAGCAGCCTGCGTGAAATAAAGGATCAAAAGTAAAAGAGGGGCGTTGGGAAAGATAATATCCATCCACAGCCCACGGAACACGTGTAGTCCGCACATTCTTTTCTTCAAAAAAACGCAACAGGCTTTCAGACTTTTGCGGGTTTAATCTTATAGAAGTTACCGGTTCATCACTATTATGTACAGCAATAAAAGCCTGCTCGTTAAAGCCCGGTACACCTTGCAAAGAATCTATTAATTGTTGGGGAATTATAGCCATTACATAGAATTGAGTAAAAAAGAACCTGCATTGTTAAGAAAAACATAGTTTTTCAAATCAGGCTCTTACCGCGAAGCTTTGTTTCTCTTTAAACTCTTTCCGGAAGCTTACAATACCGATAAAGAACAAATCAATATCGCAGGTTACCGATTCGTGCGACACAATATTTTTCCATGCCGATTCCATCTCCCGGCTCCAATGTATATCATCAAAAACCAAAAGCGTATCATTATGCAAATACGGAAGTAATTGCTGGAAATACCGCTCCGTTGGCTCCTGGCGATGGTTCCCGTCGATAAAGGCAAAGTCTATGCTGGTATTATTTTGTAATACTTCCGAAAGTGTTGTATCAAAATTACCTTTTACCAGTTCGATATTTTTTAAACCCAACTCTTTGAAATTCCGTAATGCTTTATCAGCAATAACGGCAGCCCCTTCCATCGTAATTATTTTAGCGGCGGGATTTGCTAATGCCAGGTAACTGGTGGTAATGCCAAGTGAAGTACCTAACTCGAGTACTGTTTGGGGTTGATAAAATCTGATCATCCTGTATAACAACTGACCAAACTTTTTCGGTTTTGCAGCATTTTTAGCAATCGACGCAATTGTTCTTTTATCTGAAGATGCAGCTGCAGAGCCGGCTCCCATATCATCCACGACTAATGTGGCAGGATCTGTCAATAGTTTTTTACGCAGCGCTTCTACCTTTTTGTAATCATCATATTTTGTAAAGTCGTTCATTACTTTAGTAATAAACTCATACACAAAAGGAGAATGCATACCATGCCCTTTACTGTTGGCAGCATGTACGTAGTATTTAAAATATCTGGCAGCGGCCTGTAACGGAGAATAAACCAAAGGAATGATGAGTTATAAATGATGAATGATGAGTTACAGCTGTTGCTAACAGGATGTAACATATTGCGTTCCTATTTCCGTTCCCACAATTCGTAGGTATAATTAAATGCATGTCTTTCGTCGGCCTTGTTCCTGACACTGCTAATCAACTGCCACTCTTTTTCTTCAATTACAGGAAAATGCGTATCGCCTTCAATGACCGTGTCCACGCGCGTCATATATATTTTATTGGCTTTGGGATAATACATTTTGTAGATCTCTCCGCCTCCAATTACCATCAATTCCTTCACATCCATTTCTTTAACCATAAACTCCACATCTTTCATGCTGTTCAACACTATCGCCCCATCAATCTTCAGATCCTTCTGATTACTCAGCACTATATTTTTTCTTCCTCGCAAAGGTCTTTTAAAACTTTCAAAGGTCTTACGCCCCATTACTACCGGCATTCCCCAGGTTACATTTTTAAAGTGCTGCATATCTTCCGGCAAGTTCCATACCAGGCGGTTATTTTTTCCAATTATATTATTGTTTGAAGCTGCTACGACTAACGATATAATCATGAATATTAAATGTTGAATATTAAATTTTCAATTTTATTTACAGTTGCCTGATTCTTTATTTCGCTTAGCCGTTACTACACTTGCTGTAAAAATAGCGATCAGCTCATTACATTCTTTTAAAGCAATGGTCACAAACTCATGCGTCACAACTGGCTTCTCCATAATAATTCTCAGGTTCGCTCTTGTTTCTCTTAACTCCTTCAATGCACATTTCATTTTATGTATAAAATCTGCCTGAGATTCAGCTGCCAAAACTTCTCCGTACATCAATGCAGGGGCGGTTCCGCTTTTAGACAATTGATGTTCTAAATTATACCCCGCTCTTGAACCCGGAAGTACATCGCAAACATTCAACGCCATTACTGCAAATTTTATCAGCCGGTCTTCCAGATCATATTTTCTTGTTGCATTTTCCATTTAACATTTTAAATTCAACATTCTATATTATTCATATTATACCGCTACCGGCGCTTTAATAGCAGGATGGCTTTGATAATTTTCCAGTTTAAAATCATCATATTTAAACTCAAAAATATCGGTTACATCCCGATTTATTTTCATTACCGGCAATGGATAGGGTGCACGGCTTAACTGCAGTTTTACCTGCTCAATATGATTATTATAAATGTGAACATCGCCAAATGTATGAATAAAATCTCCGGGTTCTAATCCGCAAACCTGTGCCATCATCATGGTTAATAATGCATAGGAAGCAATATTAAAAGGAACGCCTAAAAACACATCTGCACTCCGCTGGTATAGCTGGCATGATAACCTCCCCCTGCCCCCCTCCAAAAGAGGGGGAATAACATAAAACTGAAACAAGGTATGGCAGGGCATTAAAGCCATTTCAGGTAATTCGCTCACATTCCAGGCATTTACAATAAGGCGGCGGCTATCGGGTGTTGTTCTGATCTGTCGGATCAGGTCCGATATTTGATCCACAACCTTCCCGTCCTTACCCTCCCAGCTGCGCCACTGCTTTCCGTACACCGGCCCTAATTCCCCGTTTTCGTCGGCCCACTCGTTCCAGATACCTACGCCGTTTTCTTTAAGATAGGCAATATTGGTTGCACCTTTTAAAAACCATAACAGCTCATGGATAATGCTTTTCAGATGCACTTTTTTAGTAGTAACAAGAGGAAACCCTTTTTGAAGATCAAAACGCATCTGGTAACCAAAAGTGCTGATGGTTCCGGTACCGGTACGGTCTGTCTTTTGGGTACCGTTATCAAGAATATACTGTAATAGCTGTAAATATTGTTGCATAGTGCAAGATATATAATAAAATTTCAATAAAGAAACATACCCGCCTTATGTGCGAAACCGGTCAGTTTTTTCAGTATGGCCTGATACCCGCTTTATCCTAATATTGGTTAACTTTTTATTTAAACCGGGCATTTTTATCTTTATGGCTGATTAAACAGCACTTAAAATAAACAATATTTGACCATGGGAGTTCAGCATTTTAAAAATCATGTCCGTTATTACCCGGCACATCATTTTGTGTTTTACCCTGTAACATTTCTCCTCACGTTCATTTCGGGTTATAAAACCATAAAAGCCGAAGGAGATTTTAAAAGCATCTGGCTTTTTATCACCATTATGCTGGCGCTCATTATCTGGGTATCCTATATGCTGCGCCAGCATTATGCGCTTACTTTGCAGAATCGCCTGGTAAGGCTGGAAATGAGGCATAAATATTCAATGCTCACCGGCAAAGATTTTGAACCGCTGGAAGACAAACTTTCTTTCGGCCAGATTGCAGCATTGCGGTTTGCATCCGACGAAGAACTGGTTCCACTGGTGAGCCGTGCATTGAAAGAAAATCTTTCTCCCAAAGCAATAAAAGAAAGTATTGCCAGCTGGAAAGCTGATTATATGCGGGTCTAACTTAATTGATAAGTTGCCGGTGTAATAGTGATTATTACCCTTCGCCACCTTCCCCCGTCAACTCCTGCGCCGTTTCAGCTCTTTTTGTATAAGGCCTAACTCCCGTCCTGTTTGTCCCTTTACAGAAGTATTTTCCTGCGCCCTGCGCATCAGATAAGGAATTACATCTTCTATGGGGCCAAAAGGTAAGTATTTGCTCACGTTGCAGCCGGTCTTAGCCAGGTTAAACGTAATATTATCGCTCATACCATACAGCTGACTGAAGCTTATATTTTGATGATTAAGTGGAATATTCAGTTGTTGCAATTTTTTGACAGCCTGCAGATTACTGTTTTCATTATGAGAAGCCACTAATAAACTTACCTTGTCAAGATTATTGATACAAAGGTTTACGCCTGCATCAAAGTCCTGGTCGGTGCTGGTTTTATCTGGCTGTATAGGCGATGCATACCCCAACTCCTGCGCCCGTTTTCTCTCCTTTTCCATATAGGCGCCGCGCACCAGCTTTACACCCAGGATAAAATTTCGTTCTTTGGCAGCATCAACAGCATCTTTCAAAAACTGCAACCTGTCGTGCCGGTAATGTTGTATGGTGTTATAAATTACCACCTTTTCCTTATTAAAAGAATCCATCATCAGCATAACCAATGCATCTACCGGGTCCTGTATCCAGGTTTCTTCGGCGTCTACCAGCATGCCTATGTTTTTTTCAGCGGCAGTTTCACATACGCGCATCATTCTTAATCTCACTTTATGCCACTCTTCGCGCTCACCGATGCTAAGTTCTTCTAACGCGCCCAGATACTTTTTTATTAAAGAGCCCTGCCGCTTAGTCATCAGGCTATCCAGTTTTTCCAGCAGGGCAAAACGGGTAAGCCCGGTCACTTTCACACTCATAAACGGGATGTTTGGTTGCGTGGCAGCATAATCGATCACTTTAATAAATTCGGTTGCAGCCTGGTCATATTCGGCATCGCCCCCCTCGCCCCCTTCAACCCCGTAATCCAGTATTACATCAACATTATATTTCCCTAAAACCCGGGCCACGTCCGCCGTTTGCTCCAGTGTTTCGCCCCCGGCAAACTGCTTAAATATAGTATTACGGATAAGCCCCTTTACCGGAAGTTTAGCCTTAATAGCCCAGGGGGTAAGCCTTGTGCCCAGTTTTACCAGCAAAGAGTTGCCCATCATGCCAAATAATGTACGGGCATCTTTTAACTCTTTATTGGATTTATATTGAAAAGCAAATTCAGTATTGTTGAAAGAAATATCGGGTACGCTCATAGCCCGCAAAAATAGTACGAACCAACTTATTTCAAATGCAAATTCCTGCTCAATCGATGACTATAACAATCCGGCCAGTTCAAGACTTTTCTTTCTCACCTGCCGCTCTTCGATACTTTCAAGAACAGGATCGGCTTCCAAAATCAACGAGGTGCCGTTTTCTTTCCACCACGTGCTGTTCTTTAGTTTGGGCAAAGCAATTACCCCCGATAAATACTTCCGGTCTTCCTGGGCGTGCCACTGCTCAATCCATTCAAACTCGTCGGTTGGAATATTTTTAATATCATTAAAACTCACATATACTCTCAGGTAAATATCGTTGCTTAATACATGCGGCTCGTGATGGTATAGTTTTTTGTACTCATATTTATAGCCGTAGCGCAAAGCCGACAGGTCACTTAACACTGCTGAAGCGGTAGGAAAGCTTCCGGCCCCTTTACCATAGAAGAATTGCTGATCGGCGAAGCCACTTTCAATCACCACGCCGTTATATTCGTTTTTAACAAAGACCAACGGGTTGTCTGCTGCAACAAACTGGGGCAGCACAAAAGCAGCAACGCCGCCATCCAGCAGCTTTTTAGCCTGGCCTACCAACCTTATTTGCTGGCCTCTTGCCCTGGCAACAGCCGCGTCTGACTTATGTATATTTTGTATGCCGGTAAAGAGCAACTGATCGGGAGAAGCGACAATACCATAAGCATGGCATAAAAAGATCGTCCACTTATTCAAAGCATCAAAACCTTCCACATCCAATGTCGGATTGCTTTCTGCAAAACCCAGTTGTTGTGCTAATAAGAGCGCTTCTTTAAACCCCAGGTTTTCATCAAACATTTTAGTAAGAATGAAATTAGTGCTTCCGTTTACAATAGCCCGGATGCTATGTAATAAGTCATTATCATAATATTCTTCCAGGTTCCGTATAGCTGGTATGGATGCGCACGCCGACGACTCGTACAAAAATGAGCGCGCGGTTTTTTTCTGCAGTTCTAATAATTCCTGCAAATGCTCTGCGATCATTTTTTTACTGGAGCTAACTACTTCTTTTTTATTGAGTAACGCGGTTTTCACAATATCGAATGCCGCTACCGAATCATCGATCACCTCCACAATTACATTAATTTCCTTATCCTCCAGCAACTCATTTTTATCGGTTGTAAACAGGTCTGGTGGCGCATTTCTTTTTTTGCCCGGGTGCTTAATGCAAACCTTTTTAATTTTTGCCGATAACGAAGGAGTTTGCTCCAATACACGGTACAAACCCTCGCCTACGACTCCAAAACCAAACATTCCTATAACTAATTGCCTGTGCTTGCTCATTTATGATTGTTAATTATTAATTTTTATATTGCTGTTCTGTGTATAAAGCCAAAAGCATAAAGCGTAATGCATCTCTCATCATTCATTATCCATTCACTTTTCACTTTCCATTTTCAATTCTCCATTCAAAATTCATCATTCTCCCCCACCCTGCTCTGCTAAAAAGTTCCTGATCGCTTCCGTCAATTGTTCAAATTCCAGCAAAAATCCATCATGCCCATAGTCAGATAAAATAAGTTTTACATGCGCATCCGGAATATTGCTGGCCAAAAACTCCTGTTCGTACGGAGGAAATAAAATATCTCCTTCCAGGCTTAAAGCGAGGGTTTTTGCCTTTATACTATTTAATGCCCGTACCGCACCGCCACGGCCACGGCCAAGATTATGCGAATCCATACTCCTGGTTAGCGCATAATAGCTGAATGCATTGAACCGCGCTGATAATTTTTCTCCCTGGTATCTTTGATAGCTTTCACTCCTGAAGCCCTCGATCAGCTCATCGGTCACTTCCGATTGCGTATTGTTATACGCCGTATCTGTCCTGTAAGAAAGCAAAGCAATGCTCCTCGCCACTTCCAGTCCTTTTTTGCCGGCATCTTTTTCCTTATTATTCCAGGTGGCATCCGCTTCAATCGCAAAACGCTGTGATGCATTAAATGCTTTGCCCCAGGGTGAATGCACCGCATTCGTTGCAATCGGAAAAATATATTCAAACAGATCAGTATCCTGTACCGCCCACTCCAGCAATTGCTGACCGCCGGTACTACCCCCAATGCCTATTTTAATTTTATGAATACCCAAATCTTTTTGTAAAAGACGATAAGCCATCACCATATCCCTGATCGTAAAAAAAGGAAAATCGTGATAGTAGGGCGCTCCCGTTGAGGGATTTATATCCAGCGGCGCAATACTCCCGTAACAACTACCAGGCATATTTACACAAATAATAAAATCTTTTGCCGGGTCAAATATGCTTCCTTCACCGACCATTTGGGGCCACCACTCATGCGGATTACTATTAGCCGTAAGCGCATGAAATATCCAGACTACATTATCTTTTTCGTTATTTAATGCGCCATAAGTGGTATACGCCAGGTGAAGCCTGTCGATAACCGCTCCGCTTTCTAAAATAAATGGTTGTGTAAAATTAAAAACGTGTTGCTCCATATTCACTTTAAAAAACTGTCTTAAAGTATTTCAGCTTTAAGACAGTTTTAATTTCTTCTGTTATGCAAAAACTGCCGCAAAAGCCTGCTCAAGATCAGCTTTAATATCATCGATATATTCAATACCTGCACTAATACGTATGAGATTATCTAAAACACCGGCTCCTTTTCTTTCTTCATCGCTCAATTGCTCATGGGTGGTTGATGCCGGGTGAATAGCAAGCGTTTTCGCATCGCCTACATTGGCTAAATGACTTACTAATTCAAGTGCATCAATAAACTTTTTCCCGTTTTCGATACCGCCTTTTATGCCAAACTGCAACACACCACCAAAGCCGTTGGTAAGATATTTTTTTGCCAGGTTATGATATTCGTTCGATTCCAGCCCCGGATACCAGACAAATTCCACTTTATCGTGGGCTTCCAGCCATTTGGCCAAAGCCAACGCGTTATCCGCTGTGCGCTGTACCCTCAAAGAAAGGGTTTCAATCCCCTGCAATAAAAGGAAGGCGTTAAAAGGACTGATAGCGGGTCCAAAATCCCTGAGCCCTTCTACACGTGCTCTTATGGCAAACGCAATATTAGGCAGCCCTAAAGGATTTCCTTCTCCAAAAATGTCCCAGAATTTCAGCCCGTGATAACCCTCTGAGGGTTCGGTAAACTGCGGAAATTTGCCATTGCCCCAATTATAATTTCCCCCATCAATTACAATGCCGCCAATGCTGGTGCCATGGCCGCCGATCCATTTGGTGGCTGAGTTCACTACAATATGGGCGCCATGTTGTAAAGGCTTAAATAAATATCCCCCCGCGCCGAACGTATTGTCCACAATAAGCGGAATATCAAATTCCTTTGCCAGCGCAGCAAATTTTTCAAAATCCGGGATATTCAGTTTAGGATTGCCAATTGTTTCAAGATAGATGGCTTTTGTTTTATCATCTATTTTCGAACGAAAACTTTCCACATCATCGCCATTTGCAAACCTGGCTTCGATGCCTAATCTTTTAAACGAAACCTTAAACTGGTTATATGTACCTCCATATAAAAACGAAGTAGTAACAAAATTATCTCCTGCTTCCAGTATATTGGTAATAGCAAGGAATTGCGCGGCCTGGCCTGATGCGGTAGCCACAGCCGCCACCCCACCTTCAAGAGCAGCGAGGCGCTGTTCAAACACATCGGTTGTAGGATTCATGATGCGCGTATAAATATTGCCAAACTCGCGCAACCCGAAAAGGTTGGCTGCATGCACCGCATCTTTAAACTGGTAAGAGGTAGTCTGATAGATCGGCACTGCCCGGCTGCCTGTTGACGGATCCGGCTGCTGGCCGGCATGTACCTGTAATGTATCGAAATGTAATGTATTGCTCATAAATAAATTTTACGAATGAATAATAAATGAAAAGACAATATAATTTTTGAATGGCCTTAGGCCCTATAGAAATGTTATGCCCGCGAGGGCATACAACGCATGCAACAACAGATTGAAGTGTTGATAGAAAAATTAGCAATATGGTGATGTTGCGGCAACATTTCGGCTAAAATATTTGCATTTTCTGTTATTTCAAAATAATATTTATTTTTTCGTTTCCGGTCTTTTAATCATTTACTACCAGCGCATAAAAAAAGCCCGCCAGATATGCTGGTGGGCTTCGTATTTTAATTTATTTTATTAACAGAAACTACCGCTTATCTGTCCATCCGCCTGCCGGCGAAATGGCTGGAATTGGCACCTTGTCCTTTTAAACAGGACAGGTTGCCAAGGCTTCACAGGGCCATACCCTCTGCCTTTCTTGATAAGTATTTAAAAGAGCGAGTGCAAATATATAGCAGTAAACGCAAATAAAAAAAAGTACTCGCTAAAATTTATATCCAAGTGTAATACCAAAAGAAGTATTATATGCACGGGCAGGATCATCCGTATCCGCTAATTTAACCATTCCCATATTAGCAGAAAGATTGGCAGAAAGACCATTACCGAACTGGTATCCCACTAAAAGTTTTCCGCCCGCATCCACCTTTTTAAGATCAACATCGTCCCAGTCGTATTTAAGAGATCCATCATCATTAGACAACTTCACCTGTCCCACGCCAAAACCAATATAGGGACCCACCCCCAGCAACACCTTTCCGGTACCCACTTCCGGCTGATATTGAAACGTCACCGGCACCTGGATATAATCAAGATGCAGTTTGGGATTATTTCCTACATCTTCAATCCAGCCTCCGCCTTTGGTTCCATTTTGTACATAGCTAATACCTGGCTGAATTACAAATTCATCGGCCAAACCTATATCATAAGTAATGCCCGCCTGGAACCCGGTTTTAATTTTTGCGTCATCATCCACATCTTTCCCCGTAATATTTGCAAAATTTACACCTGCATTAATGCCCAGGCCCTTTTGCGCATGGGAAGTAAGGCCCGTTGCTGTAAACATGCCCGCTAAAAGCGCAGCTGCTAAAATTTGTTTTGTTTTCATAATATCAGATTTAAAAGAAAAAAATAGCGTATTAAACTTTGGAATAACCCATACCCTTTAATACGCTTGTAAAAAATTAGTTTGTACCGGCTTCTTTAGCCGCATCGGCTTTCATCTTATCATTTGCCGTAATTACAAATTCCACACGGCGGTTTTGTGCACGGCCTTCGGCTGTTTCGTTGCTGTATTTAGGATTATTCAAACCATAGCCCACTGTACGCATACGTTCCAGGCCAATGTTGTGCGAACCTAAATAATTAGCTACGCTGGAAGCTCTTCTTTCGGATAAGGCCTGGTTATACTTTTCAGTCCCGGTATTATCTGTGTATCCCTGTATTTCCAGGTCAGTATCCGGATACTTGTTCAAAATAGTGATCAGGTCGTTTAAAGTACCCTGCGCTGATGGTGTAATAGTAGACTGATCAAATCCAAACAATACGGCGCTGCTAAATTCAACCGTAATGCCTTCCTGCACACGCTCCACCTTAGCTCCCGGTACCTGCTGCTTGATCTCTTCCGCCTGCCTGTCCATTTTTTTGCCAATAATAGCACCGGTAGTACCCCCCACTGCTGCACCTATAATAGTCCCCAAAGCGGTATTGCCTGCTGCTTTGCCTATAACCGCGCCTACAGCAGCGCCACCTCCTGTGCCAATTGCCGCCCCCTTCTGGGTACGGGTCATACTGTCGCAACCTGCTAATGTTAAACCTGCAAACACCGTTGCAAGCATCGTGGTTTTTAAAATCTTCATTTGATATTTGGTTTTAAAATTTATTACTAATTCGCAAACTTTCATTAAGCTTATGTAAAACAATAAGTTGGATATATTTGTTTTATGTGACAAATTATATGCCAATGCCCTTATGCCTTTATAGACCCCGATCAATTAAAAAAGGTTGCCCGTAAGACAACCTCTTTAATCTTTTTTAAAATATATAACCATTAATTGGCCTGTGTATCAGCGGGGGATACTGCTTCACCTTCAATAACTTTTGTAAGAATGTAAGTAGTACCTTTTGATACGGGCTCTTTTGTTTTTGCCGGTTTTTTTGAAGTGGTGGCAACGTTGCTATCGTCGGAAACAGCATCCATTACAACTGTAGTATCCGTAACTGCTGTGATCTCGGGGAAAATAGCCGCCGGATCTTCTTCATTATACTTGCTGCCCACATTTACATAAAGTTTATTGGAAACAGAGTCGTAAATTAATGTACCCTCTTTTAACGACTTACCGGAAAAACGCGCAGCAGGCTTACTGTCTGCAGCAACTGCGGAGTCTGCAGACGCCACGGCATCTGCATCGCCTTCCATATCATTCTGCAATGTTTTTTGTGCCGGGATCTTATACGTTGAAGGGGATGCTTTCAGATCAGCCTTAAATTTACCCAGCGGCATACCATTTATCCATACCACACCTTTATTATCAGCATCTCTCGAAATAGTAACATTGGAAATATTTCCATCCTTATCTGTATACTCATACTTACCTAAAACCGGGAAAATCATTTCATCGGTAAGTTCGCCCGGTATTGGCAATAGCTCTTTAGGTTGAGGTTTGTAGTTTTTAGGTACTTCAGGGGTGGCAGATACCTGCGCGAAAGATGCGGTAAAAACAAAAAAGGTAAACACTACCAGCATTAAGACGTTCTTTTTCATCTGCTTTATTTTTTTAAAAGGTAATACTCTGGTTTTTAGAGTAGCTGTTATATTAATGCTCATCAAAAGAAATTATTATGCCAAAATTTATTTATGCGTTATAAAACCTTTATTTTAGATTTTAGTTATGATTTAGGTGCACAGTTTCCTGAAACTTTACGCTTTTAAACAATATTGAACTTAGTACATTGAAAGACAGAAATTTAGACCTTATTGAAGTGTCCGGAGCCCGGGTACACAATCTTAAAAATATTGATATTGCTATACCTAAGAACGAATTGGTAGTGATCACGGGTATTAGTGGCAGCGGAAAATCTTCGCTGGCATTTGATACAATTTATTCAGAAGGACAGCGGCGTTACATGGAAACTTTTGGCGCTTATGCCCGGCAGTTTATTGGCGACATGGAACGCCCCGATGTAGACAAGATCACCGGCCTGTCCCCTGTTATTTCCATAGAACAAAAGACAACTAACAAAAATCCGCGCTCTACGGTAGGCACTGTTACGGAAGTGTACGATTTTTTTCGTTTACTGTTTGCACGCGTTGGAGAAGCCTACTCCTATAACACCGGTAAAAAAATGGTGAAATGGAGCGAGGAAGAAATTGTAGATAATATTTTTCAAAGATTTTATAATAAAAAGATCAATATACTGGCTCCCCTGGTGCGGGGCCGCAAGGGCCATTACCGGGAGCTGTTTGAAGATGTACGGAAAAAAGGATTTTTAAAAGTACGCGTGGAGGGAGAGATAAAGGACATTACGGCCAAAATGCAGGTAGACCGCTATAAAATCCATGACATAGAATTGGTGGTTGACCGGCTGCAGGTTACCGAAGATCTGAAAGCAAGGCTTAGCCAGAGTGTGCAGCAGGCTCTAAAGCTCGGTAAAGATTTGTTGTTCGTTGCCCCCGCCTTCCCCCCACAAGGGGGAACTTATGAGGCCTCCGATATTAAAAAGAACCA
This sequence comes from Niabella sp., assembly GCA_047606125.1. Lineage (GTDB taxonomy): Bacteria > Bacteroidota > Bacteroidia > Chitinophagales > Chitinophagaceae > Niabella. The sequence goes on from JASGEW010000015.1 coordinate 19,434, forward strand.
TTCCAATAGCAACGACACTACCTCTCCCTCTTCAGAAGGGGGCCGGGGGGAGGCCGCCTACTCCAAAATGCTGATGTGTGAAGATACGGGCATCAGTTACGAAGAACCTTCTCCCAATTCATTTTCTTTTAACTCACCGTATGGCGCCTGCCCGTATTGCCGTGGCTTGGGCACCAGCTCTGTAATTGACATAAATGCCGTATTGCCAGACCATTCTAAAAGTATAAAAGAAGGCGCCATTGCTCCGCTGGGCGAAGAACGCAGCGCCAGCGTGTACCAGCAGGTGGAAGCATTTGCCCGTAAATATAAAATCAGCTTAAGCAAACCTGCAAAGGAACTGCCGCAGCAACAGGTAGACCTGTTGTTATATGGCGATGGCGGCGCCCAGCAAACACTGCACCTTGATGGCACCGATGAATCCATCCCGGATTACTATACCGGCAGTTACGAAGGCATTATCCCTATGCTTAAACGCTGGTACCTTTCAACACAAAGCAACGAAGGATTGCGCGATTGGGTGGAAAAGTTTATGGAACTACAATCCTGTCCCTCGTGCAATGGCGACCGGTTGAAAAAAGAAAGCCTTTGGTTTAAGATCGATAACAAGAATATAGCTTATTTAAGTAATCTGAATTTAGACAACCTGGCAGCATGGCTCGACGGGATTGAGCTGCGTTTGAGCAAAAAGCAAAATACTATTGCAAAAGATATATTGAAGGAAATTCGGGAACGCCTGGGATTTCTGTTAGATGTAGGACTGACCTACCTTTCGCTTAACCGCCCCAGCAGAACCCTTAGCGGCGGAGAGTCGCAACGCATCAGGCTGGCTACACAAATAGGTTCGCAGCTTCAGGGCATTACTTATATCCTGGACGAACCTTCTATTGGCCTGCACCAGCGCGACAATCACAGGCTCATCACGTCACTGCAAAATCTTAGAAACATCGGGAACAGCGTGCTGGTTGTAGAGCACGATAAAGATATTATGTTAGCCGCCGATTATTTAATCGACATAGGCCCTAAAGCCGGTTTTCACGGTGGCCGGGTGGTTGCACAGGGAACGCCCAAACAGATTTTAAAGCTGGATACTATAACAGCCGGCTACCTGAACGGTCATTTAAAAATAGACACGCCCGGACAGCGCCGTAAAGGCAATGGAAAATTTATAGAATTAAAAGGAGTAAGCGGCAATAACCTGCAAGGTGTGAATGTTAAATTTCCATTAGGTAAAATGATCGTGGTTACAGGTGTAAGCGGCAGCGGCAAATCAACACTGATCAATGAAACGCTCTACCCCATCCTGAGTAATCATTGTTTTCCTGCCAGCAAAATGACGGTAATGCCTTATAAATCGGTGAAAGGATTAGAAAATATCGATAAGGTTGTGGAAATAGACCAGTCCCCCATAGGCCGCACACCCCGAAGTAACCCTGCCACCTATTGCGGGTTCTTTACCGATATCCGCACCCTGTTTGCCAGTGTACCTGAAGCAAAGATCAGGGGATACAATGCCGGGCGGTTTTCTTTTAATGTGAAAACCGGGCGTTGCCCTGTTTGCGAAGGGGGCGGTATGCGGGTAATTGAAATGAATTTTTTACCGGATGTGTATGTACCCTGCGAAAAATGTAATGGCAAAAGGTATAACCGCGAAACACTTGAGATACGCTATAAAGGTAAATCTATTGCTGATGTGCTGGATATGACAGTAGATGATGCCGTCGCCTTTTTCCAGGCAGTACCGAATATTTACCGGAAAATTAAAACCTTACAGGATGTAGGCCTGGGATATATTACATTAGGGCAAAGTGCTGTAACCCTTAGCGGCGGCGAGGCGCAGCGCGTAAAACTGAGCACCGAGCTTTCTAAAAAAGATACCGGAAAAACCTTTTACATACTGGATGAACCTACCACAGGTTTGCACTTCGAGGACATTAAACATTTATTGCGTGTATTAGATAAACTGGCCGACAGGGGTAATACTGTTTTAGTAATAGAGCACAATATGGATGTAATAAAAGTAGCCGATCACATCATTGACCTGGGGCCCGAAGGGGGAGATGGTGGCGGGCAGATCTTATTTGAGGGCATCCCCGAAGACCTGATAAAATGTAAAGAAAGCTATACCGGGGAATACCTGAAAGCCGAGTTATAGTACAGGAAATAATGATTTTCTACATTTTTATTCGAAATGATCATCAATATATAGCATCATGCGTGTTGAGCAGCGAAAGTTAGTAGTCTATAAAATTAATGTAGATTAAGCGGCACTACATGATAAACCTATAGTTTTGCAGCCCTAGATCCATCAGGAAACCCTGCCACCAGTACAGGTGGTCATATTTTAAAAAGAAAAAAATAAACAAATGAAGCAAATCTACATTACCGCGATCGCAGGTGCGATCAGCCTGGCATCCTGCCAATCTTCACCCAGTGCGGATGCTGCAAAAACAGAAGAACAAAAAGAAGCCGCCGGCGCAACCGGACAAACTTTTAAAATAGATACTGTGGCTTCTACCGTTGAATGGCGTGGCACACACAAGGGCGGCATGGCTCCCCGTTTTGGAATCATCAGCATAAACGATGGCAGCCTTTCTGTAGAAAACGGGACGGTTACTGCGGGTAGCTTTACGATCGACCTGAACGGATTGAAAACTGATACCGCTTCTGTTACCGAACCGGGTAAAAAGGCGACTGACTTAGACGATCACCTGAAAAGTCCTGATTTTTTTGATGTTGCAAAATATCCCACTGCTAAATTTGTAATTACCAGTGTAGCACTTTACGACAGCACCAAACAAAAAAGCCTGTTACCCGGCGCTACAAATTTAATCAGCGGGAACCTTACTTTAAAAGACAGTACGCTGAATATTACTTTTCCTGCACAGATAACTGTAAGTGAAAACGAAGTAAGCGCCAATGCTAAATTCACGATCGACAGAACGGCCTGGGGCATTAACTATAAAACAGAAGGCAGCCCCGAAAACTGGATGATCAGTAAAGATATCGAAATAGGGTTTAAAGTAAAAGCGGTTAAATAACCGGTAACATACCGGCAATTTCCGTAACGGAAAGGGCTCACCTTATAAAAATTCCCGGAATCTGTCCGGGAATTTTTATTTCCGGCATATCTCTTCTTCTGATTAATACCTCCTGCAGGCAAACACACTGCTGCCTGATTAAACTGCTTTATGCCCTACGGGGGTAACCCCGGCTACAGAAGAACTATATATATTTTATTTTTTCTAATATTTTTAAAATAAATTACTGTTGTATAAAGTTTATTTTAGAAAATTTCGAAATTTTGAGTATTCTTTTGCATCAGGCGCAACAAATAACATCCTATATTGAGATCAGGCATAGTTATTGCTCACAAAATTGTGTATGGCAATAATTAATATATGACAATTTTTTATTTTAAAATTATTTTTTTTAATATTTATACCTTTTTCTCCTATTATCTTTAGTTTTTAATTTTACAAAATGCGCTCTAAACTTTTCTCCGGTAAAAGTGGATTTTTTGTGCCGGCACTGACATTCCTGGTCACGCTTCTGATCTTCTCTTTCGGCTGTCAAAAATCTGCGGCTACGTTTGACAACCCAGGTACAACCACCCCCGAAACCAATACAAGCGACTCCCTTACAGTCAGCGATTCAACAACAACAGTGGATTCAACAACATCCGACACCGTTAGCACTATCTCCACATCCGGTACATCCAGGGTTATTAATGTTGGCAGTGGTTCAGGAAGCTTAACCATTGATGGCAGTAACCTGGTTATTAATGGATCAAAAAGCAGCTTTCAAAATGGCGACGTTGTTAAAATAAAGAGCGGCTCCTACAGCGATATTACGATAAAGAATATTTCCGTATCGGATGGAACAAGAGTAACTATTGTTAATGACGGTGGACTGGTTTTATTGGATGGCACCAAACAAATGACTCTGTCCGACCTGAATAATGTAACAATATCAGGAACAGGCGTATCTGCCGATGGCAGGGGTTTTGTTTTCCAGAATAACAGCTACCGGGCGGTAGTGTTAAGCGGGACGGTCAATAATTTTACGCTGCAGAATGCCTATTTCAAAAACGTCAGCGATTATGTTATTACTTATTCAGCACTTAACTCGAAAGTGTATACAGGCTCAGATGATTCCTATACATCTAATCTTGCCTTTCTGAATATTGATGCCGAAAATGTTAGCACGCTTATTCAATTAGATGGGGATATCAATACTGCAAATTTTACAGGATTGGTAAAAGGCATTGAAATTGCGCATATCAGTTGTATTAATTCCCCCAATATAGGATCGGTAGTATATATGGGTGATGCAGATAATTATAATATCCATGATAATTATGTCAACAATGTTAATACCAGCAATAACAATCATAACGGTATCTTTTTCATACACGGTAATGGAAAATTTTATAACAATAAAATTACCAGCCACCAGGGGAACGGCCTGCGTGCATGGATTTACAGCATTAGTGGTACATCTAATGTAGAAATCTATAATAATATTGTATACAATAGCAGAAAATACAGCGCCTTTGAAGTTCAGGTACCTGCTTACATGTACGCAACATCTGTTTTTGCACCCGCAAATGCAAAGGTTTATAATAACACCGTAGGAAAGATGAATACCGAAGGTGATAGTTTTCCCGGACGACTTTTAGATGTTTATAATACTTATGGCACGCTCCAGGTATCTAACAATCTGGTATTTAGCAACAATGACAATCAGATACTCAATAATATGTCTTCCACAACAATCACAAACACTAATAATGTTTATGTAAGTGCAGAGAGTGATGCTATTGTGAATACTACCAGCTTTACATCTAAGATAAGCGGTGTTGGGGCTTCCCTTTAAAATAGCATTGTGCCTAAATAGAGACCTCTTTAACTGATCGCAAAACGGCAGGCGCGCTGTTAAAGCGAGACAGGTCACCTGGTTAATTGCGTAATTGAAAAGAGCGGCTGAGAAGGATCTACGTAAAGAGGGCCACTGCCAATACAACCTGAATGCTGTAAACCACATTTTGTTCAACCCCTGCGAGGTTAGTTGCCTCTGAGCCCATTATAAAAATTCTTGTAACAATAAAAATTGCAGTTAAAAGAAACATAGCATAAAGGAAAATGGTATTGATCTTTTCCCTTATCAAACTCTTGCTTGCAAGATTATCTTCAGGCGTTGAAGTAAACATAAAAAGTCAGTTAAATTTCTTTTTTCTTCAATTGTTCAAAAGCAAATTGGCAGGCCCTGGCTGTTAAGGCCATATAGGTTAAAGAGGGATTCTGGCAGGCAGAAGAACTCATACAGCTTCCGTCAGTTACAAACAGGTTCTTTACGGCATGTACCTGGTTAAATTTATTCAGCACTGAGGTGCGCGGGTCGTGCCCCATCCGCGCTGTGCCCATCTCATGCACGGTAGCTCCTCCCGGCTTGTGGTAATTAAAGGCCCCCACATCCTGAAAGCCAGCGGAGCGCAACATATCAGCACAGGTATCCTGGATATCCTTCATCATACGTTGTTCATTTTCCTTAAACTCAAAATCAACTTTAACAATGGGCATGCCCCACTTGTTTTTTTCATCGCTAAGGCTTATTTTATTTTCATGGTAAGGAAGGCACTCCCCCCACCCGGCCATCCATACTGTCCAGGGGCCGGGTGTAGCTATTTTTTCTTTAAATGCAACGCCAAAGTCAGATGCGAATGCTCCCGCATTTTCGGCCCATTCTCTGCGTTCTCCATCACCCTGTATATTATAACCTCTCTTAAAATCCAGCTGTTCATCATTTTTAAGATTCCTGTACCGGGGAATAAGGAATCCGCAGGGCCTTCTGCCCCGATAGTAAAATTCCTGGAATCCCGGGTGCGATCCGGCAGCGCCGGCAGCCGAATGATGATCCATTAAATTATGCCCCAGCTCACCACTGTCATTGCCCATCCCCTGGGGAAACCGGGCGGATTTCGAGTTAAGCAAAATGGCAGCAGATGCGATCGTGGAAGCATTTAAAAAAATCACTTTCGCAAAAAACTCAACAGGTTGCAAAGTAATCGTATCAATAACCCTTACGCCTTTTGCCTTTTGAGTATCATTATTAAAAATAATTTCCGTAACAGTCGAAAAGGGCCTTAGTGTAAGATTACCCGTACTTAATGCGGCAGGAATAGTGGAGCTGTTACTGCTGAAATAAGCACCAAAGGGGCACCCCCGATGGCAAAGATTCCGGTTCTGGCAGGCATACCGGCTCCCAACCGGCTGGGTTAAATTAGCCACCCGGGCAATTGTAAGCAATCTTTGGTCATAATTTTTTACAATGGAGGCCTTAAGATGTTCTTCTATGCAATTCAATTGCATGGGATCCTGGAACACACCATCCGGCAGTTGTGACAGATTTTCTTTATTACCGCTTACTCCCATAAACTGTTCCACATAGTCGTACCAGGGTGCAATATCCTGATAGCGTATCGGCCAATCGACACCGATACCATCCTTTAAATTGGCTTCAAAATCCAGATCACTCCAGCGATAGCACTGCCTCCCCCATACCAGCGATTTACCCCCCACCTGGTTTCCCTGGGCCCATAAGAACGGCTTCGCCTGTATATACGGATGCTCTTTGTCTTTAACAAAAAAGTCCTTCGAAGCTTCATCATAAAAATTGCACTGCACGGGATTCTCCTGGCGGTCTTTTGGCGTCTGAAGCAGCCGGTTCGGAAAATCCCAGGGCCTCAATAAAGCGGTTGGATAATCAATAATATGTTTTACATCCCGCCCCCGCTCCAGCAAAAGCGTTTTCAGCCCTTTCTCACACAGCTCTTTTGCCGCCCATCCCCCGCTAATGCCGGAGCCTATAACAATTGCATCATAATACATAAGGTCTTTATTTTGTTGCCCAGCACCGCTGCCCTTTTTCCAAGGGGATACATGGGGTGTAATGTACGGGAATATCAATATATGCCAGCCCTTTTGTAGCTCCGGTTTCCGAAGTACAATACCCGATTACTGTCAGATCTTTCAATAACTCAAAAAAAGGACGCCCCAATAACTTGTGTTTCACTTTGGACACTAATGGCCATTTTGAATAGAGCGTTCCCGGTTTCATTGTCAGCAACAATTCCGTTTGCTGCTCATTGCTGCATTTAGAAAACGCCTGTTTATACTTCGTATGAGACACCCCTTCCAGCTGCTTCAGCCCATCAATAAAACTATGCGCTTCATAGCGGGAAATTCCGAAAGCGACTGCGTGAATAATATATTCTTCTGTATGAGCATCCCTGGCCCCCGGTGTATCTGTTTTTGGAATGATCAGTTCAGCCAGCGCCGCGATCATATTTTTTTTTGAATCCAGGTATTTTAAATCGGGTGCTTTATTCCAGGTGATGATTTCATAAGAAGACACTGCGCCCATCGTTAAAAAACCAATTCCTAATATACGCTTTATAGCACTCTTCCTTTTCATTTTTGAAAAATATACCAGTTACATCATTTAAAATAATCTGGAAGCATTCCCACACCCATTTTAAAAACTCATAAAAACAGCTATTGTTCCCGATACCTCGCAGAAACAACTTTTCTGAAACGTAGCCGAAAATAGTATAAAATAACAACTCCGACAAATTCCTTACTTCTTGAGAAATACCATTTCATCTGATTATTTTCGCTAATTTACCTTGCAGTTTCAGATCATTACAATGCAAAAACCACTCAAAATATTACAGGCATCGGCAGGCTCGGGAAAAACATTCAGCCTGACTGCGCATTATCTCACCTTACTGTTTAGCGGCGAAAACAAGTACCGCGACATACTGGCTGTAACCTTTACCAACAAGGCAACAGAGGAAATGAAAACACGTATACTGCAGGTGCTGAAAGGACTGGCGGAAGGAAATACAAAAACGGATAGCTACAGGCAGATCATTTTAAAGGCACATCCGGAGCTTACTGCCGAAAGCTTAAAGCAAAAGGCCGATATTATTTACAGGAAGATATTACATGATTACAGCCGTCTTGCCGTAAGCACCATTGATGGGTTTGTGCAAAAAGTAGTTCGCGGATTTGCTTTCGAACTGGGACTAAACGCCGATTATGCTTTGGAACTAAACATTGAAAAAGTTAAAGATGAACTGATTGAAAAACTGGATGCATCATTAAGCAGCAATAAGCAATTGCTCGACTGGGTGATACAGTTAGCACTCGAAAAAATAAAAGATAATAAAAACTGGAATTACAAAAAAGAGCTAAGAAACATTATAGGGGAAATCTTTAAAGAAAGTTTCGAGACTTTTGAAGATAGCCTTTTAAAATTCGATGCTCCATCTTTGGCCATACTTTTCAACGAATATGTGAAAAACACCAGGCAAGAGATCAGGCACTACGAAGAAACCCTTAAGACAGCCGTTGACAAAGCCCTAACTATTTTTAACCGCTACAACCTGGATAAGTCTCATTTTGTAAAAGGCTCTGTAAACTGGTTATGGAAAATAGAAAAGCTGCTTGAGGAGGATGATGAAAAAACAGCCAGGATATTGGCGCTTATTGATGAGCCGAATAGCTGGTTCAAAGAAAACAAGGGCGATTTAAAATTATATAATGAATTGAACCCGGTTCTGAAAAAGATAAAAGCCTTCCGGGATGAAAAAATAGAAACTTATAAATTAGCCCTCGCCTTTCAGCAAAACCTTTATTACCTGCGCCTGATGCAGGAAATAGCCTGGCTGCTTACAGGCTATAGAAGTGAGAAAGGCAATCTGCTTATCAGCGATGCACAAAAGTTAGTTACGGGCATTACAGATGATGCAGGAGCAAACCCCTCATTTATCTGGGAAAAGGTAGGTAACCGCTATCGTAATTTTTTGTTTGATGAATTCCAGGACACCTCAACAAGACAGTGGAAAAGCTTTAAAACACTGCTTTTAAACGCACTGTCTACCGCATCAGGCAGGCAGACTGATCATTTAATTGTAGGGGATGTAAAACAAAGTATCTACCGGTGGCGCTCCGGCGACTGGAATATTCTGCATCAGCAGGCAAAACAGGATGTAAAGCCGGAGTATGTTATAGAAGACAGCCTGGAAGAAAATTACAGGAGCGCAAAGAACATTATTGAGTTCAATAATTTCCTGTACAAAAAAATACCGGAGCTGTTGCAGCACGACATTAATAGTATAGTGAATGAACAATCCTCCCAAACACAGGATTGGTGGAAACAAAAGGGGTTCGATACTATTATCACAGCTGTCTATTCAGGCGCCGCTCAAAATACGGCACCCGCCACTCCCGGCGGCGGCCTCATCAAAATACAGGCTTTTAAGGGTGAGGACTCCCGTTATTACGATAACCAGTTTAGGGAGGATGCATTAAATATAATAACAGATGAGATCAAAATACTGCTCGAAAAAAATAACTACAGGTATAAAGATATAGCTGTTTTAGTGCGTTCCAATTATGAAGCGGGATTATGTGTTAACAGGCTCATGGAAGAAAACATACCGGTGCTGAGTGGCGACGCCTTACTTATTGCCGGCAACCCCGCAATTGATCTTATAATAAATACTTTAAAGGTTTTTACAGGGCTTGATGAGCAAACCGCCTTGTACAAAGCCAATTGTATTGCGTTATATCATGCCGTTCATAATAAAGAAATTGATCCGTCTTTATATTTCAATTTAAACAATAAATCTTTAAGCCTGCTCCACAATGCTTTGCCTCATGCGCTTTGTGACAACTGGAAGAGCTGGTTACAGTTACCGTTTGCTGAATTGACAGAAGCTTTATTTGATAGCTATGAATTAACAAAAATCCCTCAACATATACCGTACCTGCTGGCTTTCAGAGACCTGGTGGGCAATGCTACCAGGCAGGGAGAAAAAGGGATCGTTTCTTTTTTAGAGTGGTGGGAAGAGGAAGGGAGCACTGAGGCACTTCCATCGCCCGAAAGTGCCGATGCCGTTCAGATCATTACTATTCATAAATCGAAAGGATTAGCGTTCAGAGCCGTATTTGTTCCGTTTTGTATCTGGGATATAAAGCCTAAAGCTAACTCAATATTCTGGGTTCCGGCAAAAGATTCGCCCTATCACCAGCTGGGAAATATTCCTTTAAAATTTAATGCATCGCTGGCAAAAAGCGCGGTGGCAAAAGCCTATTTTGAAGAGCTGCTGTATGGCAATATGGACAGTCTTAACATGCTGTATGTGGCTACAACACGGGCAATAGATTTTCTTTACATAGCTACTATGGGGCAAAAAGCTGATGCAAAACTATTAACCATTGGCAATGCAGTAAACCTGGCTGTAACAGCATTGGACAGCGGGTTTATCACCAATAACATTTATGAATCGGGGACCATTATTAATACCAAAAAGACCGGTGCCGGTCAATCTGTCTTTAAGCTGGAAACCTATCCTGTTTCGGGCAGGCTTTCAAAACTATATGAAGCCGAAGAAGAAAAAAATATTGTACACCTGTTAAACATTGAAAGATCGGGCAGGCGCGGATCATTAGCGCACGAAGTACTGGCCAATGCATCTGATGAAACCGAAGTAAACCGTTATTTAGATAAATTGCTGTCGGAGGGCACGGTACGGCAGGAAGAAGCACCGGCTTTAAAGCAAGCCATAATGGATGTTTTAAACGACCCGCAGATTAGCAGCTTGTTTAAAGCAGCTGATCAAAGTATTATTGAAAAAAATATTATTGATACAGGCGGAAAACTTCAAAGACCGGACAGGATATTGATCAACAATGATAGTGTTGTGTTACTCGACTATAAATTTACAATAGAAAAAAGCTCCGCACACGAGCAGCAGATTTTGAGATATAAACACCTGTTAGCGCAAATGGGCTACAAAAACATTACATCCTACCTGTTTTATGCAATAGGTAAAGAGTTAAGAAGAGTAGGATAAAGTTCAAAACAAGGCATTTTACAACATGGAACCTTTTTTAAAAGAAGTAGCGGCAGATCTCGTAGGAAAATTCGGATTAGGCATACAGCATTGTGCTATCGTATTTAACAATAAGCGCCCGTCAGTGTATTTACAAAAATACTTTGCAGATATAATTGGCAAACCGTTTTTTAGCCCTTCGATTTTCACGATACAGGATTTTTTCGATGAAGCGGTCAGCGAAAAAATAGCTGACTTTTACCTGCAGTTCTTCACCTTACATAAAATATATAATGATCTGTTAACAGCAGAGGGCTTGCCGGTGCTGAAAAGCAGCCAGTTCTATCCGCTGGCAAAAATCATTTTAAGCGACTTCAACCAGATCGATAATGACCTGGTTGATGCCGATAAGTTATATAAAGAGCTTGAAGATATTTCAACTATTAACCTGGAATTTGATTTTTTGTCCCGCGAACAATACGAATTCCTTTCACAATTCTGGGTCTCTTATTCGGAAGGAAAACATAAAAAACAACAGGAGCATTTTATACTGATGTGGCGCAGGATGCCCAGATTATACCATAGCTTTCATGCAAGGCTTGCTGAAAAAAATTGTATCACCCACGGAGCCGCTTACCGTAAGCTGGCAGGTTCGGATATAGCGCAAATGCGTTTCCTGAACAGGTTCAGTAAAATTATTTTTGTTGGCTTTAACGCGCTTACGCAGGCAGAAGCCACCCTATTCACCAAACTTCAAAAAGCCGGAAAAGCCCTGTTTTATTTTGATGCAGATACTTACTATTTGAATGATCCGTTACAGGAAGCAGGACTATTTCTTCGTAAAAATATCAGCGGGTTAAAATTGAAAAACGAGTTTGCAACACCAGGAAATTTTATGCAAACACTTCCGCATAAGGTGGATGTATATAAGGTACAGGGGCAAAGCGCACAGGCAAAAATACTAAACCAGCTAACAGAAAAAGAGTATAGCGAAGATAGTGCTGTCGGAACAACCGCCATTATTCTTGCTGATGAAGCCTTGTTATTACCGGCATTACAAACCATACCCGCAAAAGTTAAAGATAAAGAGGTAGCGCTTAATGTAACAATGGGGTTCCCGTTTGCGACATCCGCAGTATTTGGCCTTGCTGATCTTTGGCTAAACAGTCAGCAGGAAATTTTTTCGAATACCCGGCCGGAGAAAAAAGGGCTGCAATCGGCTTACATCTCATATCAGCACCTCGAAAGTTTTTTAACGCACCCCTTGATCAATTTACCGCAGGCCGGTAAAGATAAGATACGGTCGGCCGTCCTAAAAGAAAATGTTGTGCATATAGAGCACAACCGCCTGATACGCCAGGGCGGCCTCCTTGCAAAATTTTTCGCTGAAGTATCGCAACCCACACAGTTGATCAGCGCTTTATCGGGGATATTAAATTATGTGCTGAATGACTTGTCGGCAAAAAAGATATTAAAAGACATAGATGCGCAGCTTTTTGTAAAGGTCATTCAGGAGCTGAACAGGTTAAACGACCATATTGGCAACTATCTTGAAGGAGAAGCGTTTCATTTTGTAATATCCCTGATACAAAAAGTATTGCAGGGGATAAATGTGCCGCTTGGTGGCGATCCGCTTAACGGGGTTCAATTAATGGGCCTGCTGGAAACACGTAACTTAAATTTCGACAATCTTATTTTCCTGGGTTTTAACGAAGGTGTTATACCAAAAACATCCATTGGCAACAGCTTTATACCCGATAGCCTCAGGCGTGTTTATGGTTTGCCTGTACTCGAAAACCTCGATGCTGTATCGGCCTATATTGTATACCGGCTAATGCAAAGGGCCCGCAATATAGGTATTGTATATAATAGCCTGACCGATGAGCATACAAGCGGTGAACCGAGCCGCTTTTTAAAACAAATAGAATATGAAAGCAACTTTCATTTCACTTATCACGATCTGGAGCTGAATGTAAAATCCGAAAACAGGCAGCAAATAATTATTGACAAAAGACATCCTTTGATAAAAGAGCGAATGCAACAGTTCCTGGATAAGGATAAAACCCTCTCTCCCACAGCTATTACAACTTATATTGCCAACCCTGTCGATTTTTTCTTTGCTTATATTGCTGATATAAAAGAGCCGAAAGAGGTTACTCCCATTGTAGAAGCTAATGAAGTAGGAAGCATTCTTCATCACGCAATGGAAACTTTTTACAGCAGTATGAAAAACAAACTGGTTACCAGGGAATGGATTACTTTAAGCCGAAGCAGTAACGAAGCATTGATAAAAAAGTCCTTTGGAAAGATCATGGGACTGAAAGATACGGACACATACGAGTTTACCGGTATGCAGCTGGTAGTATTGGCAATTGTAAAAGCATATATGGATATCATTCTCGATGAAGATGAGTGTTATGCTCCTTTTACCATTACGGGCCTCGAAGAAAAAATAAAGGTAGCCATCCCCTTTGAATTAAACGGATCGCAGCAAAGTATTCTTCTTAAAGGAATCATTGACAGGGTTGATGAAAAAAACGGCGTCACAAGAATTGTTGATTATAAAACAGGGAGCGACAAACTTGCTTTTACAGACAATATTGAAAAACTTTTTTCAACCGACGACAAACATATTAACAAAGCGCTTATACAAACTATGATCTATACCAGCGCTTATGAAAAGCTGGAAGGCAAAACCGGCGTGCAGCCCATCCTGTATGTTGTAAGAACCATGAACAAGGAGGGCATTCATTTTAAAAATAAAAATGGAGCGCTGGAACAGGAAAATCTTACCGCGCTCAAGCCGGTATTTATGGAAACCCTCCGGGGCAAGCTTGCAGAATTGTTTGATGAGAATATTCCGTTCCGTTCAAGCGAAGTACCGGATAATTATAAGTATTCAATATATAAAACATTATTTGGTGGTTAACCAGATTTTTTTATGGCTAATTCTTGCTTGTGAAGCGCCGGGAGGTCTGTTTGGGGGCTCATACAAATAAGGGGCGTAGCCCCGGCACATTTTATACTCCGCAAGGTGTAAAAAGTGATTTTGTGTTATTTATCCTTTACGCACTATATCAAAAAAGCTTTTCTTTGTTTACAACTTACAACGATGGCAAACGGGTACATAACATTTTTGAGAATATGTGTACTTACCACAGAGGAAAGAGAGGAATACACAGAGTGCTTTGAGGTTATATTGGGTTAAAAAGTTCTTGTGATCTCCGTGAATCTCTGTGGTTTCTAAGAATGTTAGGCACGCTGGCAAACACCTATCATCAAATATATCTCCCAATTGTTAGCTATAATGAAAAGTATATTTTTGAGGAATTGGGACAGGGTGTTTGGTGTTATTGAATTATGTGGCGTGCCTGCGGCCCTAAATGTTTAAAAAATCAACATCGCATACCATATTATTTATCAATCCATAGTTACTCTCAAAATAAGAATCGGCTTTTTTTGTGCGTATCTACGCCGCTACCATCTAATTGCTTAACTTGCGCCACAGGTCTCTGTTTTTTTAAAGTGATTGAATACTTTTATTCAACTTATTCCCATAATACATGAAATCAACTGTTACAGAAATCCGGGAAAGATTTGATCAGGATGTGGAGCGCTTTTCAAATCTGGATACAGGGCAGCAATCTACTATTGATGCGACCATATCGCTTGAGTTAATCACTGAGGCTGCCAAAGCAATTGCACCCACGGGAACAGAACTGCTGGATGTAGGCTGTGGCGCCGGTAATTATACGCTAAAAATGATTTCAAAACTGCCGGGGCTTAACTGCACGCTGGTCGACCTGAGCAAACCTATGCTGGACAAGGCTTTTGAAAGAGTATCTTCTTATACTAAAAACAAAGTTGAAGTGCAACAGGGCGATATCAGGGACATAAATTTACAGGAAAATTCCTATGATATTATTTTAGCGGGGGCGGTATTGCACCATTTGCGTGACGACGAGGATTGGGAGCATACTTTTAAGAAACTATTCACCCTGCTCAAGCCCGGCGGCTGCTTAATGATAAGCGATCTTGTGACCCAGGACGACGAAAGACTGGATGTTTATATCTGGAATAAATACGGAGCTTATCTTGAAAGTCTGGGCGGATCGGGTTACAGGCAAAAGGTATTAGATTATATAGCAAAGGAAGATTCCCCCCGATTCGTAACCTACCAGTTAAGGCTTATGGAAAAAGTTGGTTTTAAAAAAGCGGAAATACTGCACAAAAACCTTTGCTTTGCCGCTTTTGGAGGTATAAAATAACGCCTACTGCCGGGCCATAAAACTGTCCAGGTTTTTACGGGCTCTTTTTTGTACCGCCCGCTTCATAAAACGGGTCCAGCCCCATAACCTGCCTTTCAGCCCAAAAGCCTGTGCCAGCCAGGTGCTTAACCGGAAACCATCGCTATGTTCAATAATAACACCTTCTTTCATACGCATAAAAGCTTTCACCCGGTTAATAACCTTTCGGCCTGTAGCGCTGAAAGTATATGAAGCGATCCATCTGCAGGTAATATATTCATGATCAATTTCAGTGATCTCATCAAAAGTCAGTGTAAAATCTTTTGAACTTTTGCAAAGCATTTCCCACATAGCCCTTACTTCGTCGCCTTTCAGCAATCCAAATACCGGATCACTAAAAATGATGTCTTTCGCATAACAACTGTTCATCGCCGCAAAGTCTTTACGGCCAAATGCCTCGTAAAATTTTTCAACCACCTGTTTATTAGTCATATTAGCTATTATTAAGACAAACGTTTGCACACATCAAATAAGTATGATATCTGTAAAATTTACTTATCTTGCCTCCCATCAAAAAAAATAATCTTTGCTATGCGGAAGTATCTTTTTATTCCCTTACTTACAGTTTTATGCCTTTACTGTACAGCTCAAAAGGTAAATATAATACCCCGGCCGTCAAGCCTTACAGAAAAGGCAGGAAGTTTTATACTAACCAGAAATACAATACTGATTGCAAAGACCAAAGATGAAATAAAATCTGCAAACTTCTTTAACGAATATCTGAAAAGTTATTATGGATTCAAACTGCAGGTAAAGCCCTCGGGAACAGGAGGCATTATCATTGTGTCAGGTACCGGCGAAAAGGATGGCTACACTTTTGAAGTGAGCGATAATGCGATCAATATAAATGGCTATACAGGCGCTGGTACTTTTTATGGTATTCAAACACTTATACAATTACTGCCGGTTGAAAAAACAAGCGCTTTAAGCATTCCGGCCGTTTCAATAACCGATGCGCCGGCAGTTGGCTACAGAGGGCTTATGCTGGATGTGGGCCGTCATTTTTTCCCGGTTGAGTTTGTAAAAAGATATATTGATTTTCTGGCGCTGCATAAAATGAACGCTTTCCACTGGCACCTTACCGAAGATCAGGGCTGGCGTATAGAAATCAAAAAATATCCGAGGTTAACATCCACAGGCGCCTGGCGCAATGGAGAGATCATTGGTAACTTTCCCGGAAAAGGAAATACTCATAAAAAGTACGGTGGTTTTTACACACAGGAACAGGTAAAGGAGATCGTAAAATATGCTGCAGACAGGTATGTTACGGTTATACCTGAAATTGAAATGCCCGGACACAGTGCTGCGGCCATCGCAGCTTATCCATATTTAAGTTGCTTTCCCGACACCGCCACGTTCGAATATTTTAAAAAAGAAGGAAATAAAGCTGAAAATTGGGCAGGTCCCAAAACAGGTAAACAGGTAATGCAAAGCTGGGGGGTTTATGAAGATGTTTTTTGCGCCGGCAAAGAAAGTACATTCAAATTTTTACAGGATGTGCTGGATGAAGTGCTGCCCTTATTCCCCTCAAAAATTATTCACGTAGGCGGAGATGAATGTCCTAAAGAAAACTGGAAAAAATGCCCCCTTTGCCAAAAAAGAATGAAGGAGCATCATTTAAAAGATGAACATGAGCTGCAAAGTTATTTTATACAGCGCATGGAAAAATACATCAATAGCAAAGGCAAAACCCTGCTGGGATGGGATGAGATCCTGGAAGGCGGCCTTGCTCCTAATGCCTGGGTAATGAGCTGGCGGGGTGAAAAAGGAGGTATAGAGGCTGCAAAGCAGCACCACAATGTAATTATGACACCGACCACTTATGCTTACCTGGATTACCAGCAGGCTCAAAAAGAAGATTCGGTGACCATCAGCAATAATCGCGGGTCCCTGTCGCTTGAAAAGGTTTATAGCTGGCAGCTGCTTCCTAAAGAGCTTACCGATGAAGAAAGACCCTATATACAAGGAGGACAGGCAAACTTATGGACAGAATATATTACGAACCCCAGGAAAGTCGAGTACATGCTCTTCCCGCGTGTTGCTGCAATAAGTGAAACATTGTGGACATCACCATCACAAAAGAACGGGGATGATTTTAATAAACGCCTCGAAACGCAAAAAAAGCGTTATGAGCTATGGAACATCAATTACTTTGGCAGGCAATAAATAAAATATTAACAGGATTAAAATAATAAAATATCCAATGAATAAAAAGCAATATTCAGGAGGAAAGATTGACAGTCTGGAAAAGATTAATGTAAACATTTATCCCGATGTAAAAAAAGGCTCTTATGCTGTTGCCAAAACCATAGCCGATCTGATACGGAAAAAACAAAAGCAAAAACAAAACTGCGTTTTAGGTCTTGCAACCGGCTCCAGCCCTAAAACTCTTTACGCCGAACTGGTGCGCATGCACAAAGAGGAGGGACTAAGCTTTAAAAATGTAATTTCCTTCAATCTTGATGAATACTATCCCATCAGCAAAGAGGCCGTACAAAGCTATAACCGCTTTATGCACGCCCACCTGTTTAATCATGTAGATATTAAGCCCTCCAATATTCACATTCCAAATGGCGAGATCGCCAAAGAGGACATTAAAGCGGCGTGTACAGAATACGAAAAGAAAATTGACGCTGCCGGCGGCATCGATCTGCAGATACTGGGAATTGGTAATAACGGGCATATTGGTTTTAATGAACCCGGTTCAGGTATACATACAAAAACAAGACTGGTAAACCTTACCAACAATACGCGCATCGCCAATGCTTATGAATTTGCCAATATCGCTGAAGTGCCGCGCATGGCCATCACTATGGGCATCAGCACCATCTTAAAATCCAGGCAAATTATATTAATGGCCTGGGGACCTGCCAAAGCGGAAGCGGTTAAAAAAGCGGTTGAAGACGAGGATAGTGAAATTGTGCCGGCCTCTTTTTTACAGAACCACGACAGCGTCACCTTTGTAATAGACGAAACGGCGGCAGCCGGGCTTACCAGGATCAAATCACCCTGGCTTACCGGTGAGTGCGAGTGGACCCCTAAAATGATTAAAAAAGCGGTGGTTAATATGGCGCTTGCTTTGGGTAAAACAGTGTTGAGTCTTACAAATGAAGATTATAATGATAATGGCCTGAGCGATCTGCTGGTGGAAAAAGGGGATGCGTATGAGATCAATCTCCAGGTTTATTATATGCTCAGGGACAGCATTACAGGCTGGCCCGGCGGAAAACCCAATGCCGTAATTCCCGCACACCCTGAAAGATCGGTGCCTTATCCGAAACGGGTAGTGATCTTCTCCCCTCACCCGGATGATGACATTATCAGTATGGGCGGAACCTTTCAACGCCTGCACGATCAGGGGCACGAAGTGCATGTAGCATACCAGACCTCGGGCAACATTGCCGTTACAGATGAGTTTGTTACCCGGTTTTTAGATTTTGCTGTTGGCTTTAATGAGATCGCAAAGATCCATTCAGAGATACCTGAAAAGATCCTGAGCCAGGCAAAAAAATATATTTCAGGTAAAAAGCCGGGCCAGGTAGACAGTGTAACCATACGGGCAATAAAAGGCCTTATCAGGAGAGGCGAAGCAAAAGCCACTTGTAACTACGTAGGTATTAAACCTGGCAATATCCATTTTCAGAATTTACCGTTTTACGAAACAGGTACCATCGAGAAAAATCCACTGGGTGAAAAAGATATTCAGATAACCATGCAATTGCTGCGCGAAATAAAACCGCACCAGGTTTATTGCGCGGGCGATTTTGCCGATCCTCATGGAACCCACCTGGTTTGCTTCCACGCTGTATTAAAAGCTTTGGAAAGAATAAAAGCTGCCGGAGATGCGTGGATAGACGAATGCTGGCTTTGGTTATACAAAGGCGCCTGGCAGGAATGGGCCATCGAAGATATCGAAATGGCGGTGCCCATGAGCCCCGAACAGGTGTTAAAGAAAAGATTCGGGATCTTCATTCACCAGTCGCAAAAAGATGCCGTGCCGTTCCAGGGCAGCGACGACAGGGAGTTCTGGCAGCGTGCAGAAGAAAGAAACGCCGCTACGGCAAAATTGTATGCAGACCTGGGGCTAACACATTATGCAGCAATGGAAGCTTTTGTAAGGTGGCAGTATTAATATTGATTTTAGTTGTTCAAATATGAATCCCTTCCCTATCGCGCGAAGGGATTCATATTTTAAAACAGCCCTAAAACTGAATAGTTGTTTGCCTCCTACGGGTCGCATGTCTCACGTGCGCTTTTTTAGTATATATGAGACCTTCAATATCTCGAGTTAAAAAAAGCCCCCTTGAATTTAAAATATTTTGATATACCTAAATAATCACATACATTTAGCCTAAAAAAACCAATGCACCAATATCCTGTTTGTCGCTTAGTTTGTTATTTTGCTATTCTATTTTTTTTTCCTGTACCAAATTCGATTCGGATTCGCAAAAAATTGAAACAGAAGACCCCTCATTGGTTAATATAGAAGCCGGCCAATACACTTCTGAAAATATTGCCTATAATAACCCGGTAACTATGTATGTAGGCCGCTATAATGCTGATGGATCATATAATTACTTGAAAAGCGGAAAGGTAACTGATGAAGCAGTAATTAAAGACTACCTGTTGCGGCATAATCAGTTAGATTCGTTTAGTTTTTCTTCTACTATGAGCATTGATCCTTTGGAAATAGAAATAACCAAACCTTTTTCGTTTACTGATACATCTGCCAGCTATGAAAAACATTACCCCCAATAATTATTATGATACCGATACGAGCGGTGTTTTTTTTTATATAACCCGGAACAATAAAACCTATAAGGGATACTTGTATTACGTACGATGCCTGGAATATGACTTGTCCACGTATCTGGATTATCAATATAATAGTGAAATTGGGGGATACGATTCTTCCACAGCAATTATAATCAGGGTTCAAAACGCCGATTCTCTTTCATATAATGACTATTACAATAGGAGTGATTGTAACCTTTTCGTAGAAAGCTATAGTGGTATTTATTTATATAAATGGGCAGCTGCCTGCCCGGGCTGGACGGAAGTGCCTGATTTTGGAGAATCAGGTATTATTGAGAATAATTGTTGGTTTTACCCCAGGATACCTTTACTATCTACCAACAAAAAGTTAAAAGTGCCTTTGCTTAGCTCCTATATACAAAAACAAAATTGTACGTATGCATCTAACAACAGTATTGATTATTTTTGGGAAGCGAAGAAGTTTGATCCCGGAAGCAGGCTTGATTTCGGAGATACTCTGATCGTCCAAAATCGGTTGGTTTACCTGTATAAAAAATTAAAGAGTTCCAATTGGGTTTTAATTTCAAATTCGGTACGTTTTTCGGTTCCGGTTTTCCCATATCTTTTGTCAAGATGTTGGGAAAAAGTCCCGATACCTGCCTGTCCGGTAGGTAGGCTTTTATTTTTTGTTTCCATCGCCATTACTTTTTTGTTCGTTAAAACCTGTCTGCCGACAGGCAAGATATTCTCGCATTATTTTTTCTGCTTTGTCTAATTCTTTCTTTGGCGTTTTCTGATATATAATATATTCGCCACCTTTCTTTCTCCCTCATGATCCCATTTCTTATTATCAGCAGGATAATTGATAACGCCCTTATCCTTTATCCATAAAGTGCTGGAGCCGCCGCCATCAAAATTTATCGCAGATACACAGCCCAGCCAGCGCATGATCTTTGTCAGTTCGGCAAGCGTCATGCCGGCGGAATGGGTGTTTCGACCGTCCACTACCAACAGGATCACTTTATTTTTCTTAGTAATCCCAACACAGGTACGGGGATGCCTCGCTGTATAAAATTCAGTAGTATCGGGGTGTTCATTAACCTTATTCAGCATCAGTAAAGGGCCATTCAACATCACATCGGGCTCTTTTAACCACTCTTCCCAATTCACCAGTCCATCCCATTTTTTGATATTCACCCTCCTATTGCTGATCACTACAGCAGCTTTTTGATTGAAACTAAGCTTTTCATCCTTACCTTTCCGGTTTGTATTTATAACAACGCCATCCACCCTGGTAAAATCGACCGCGCCCCCGTTTTTAACGTCAAAAAAATTACCATTTACAGCCGCTATTGCATTTTTTGATTTCACAAATTCAGTCACCGTCTTAAGTTGCTTTGGTTCAGCAGCCATATCAAACTCATATTTTCCATTATTTTTTATTTCCACATAACTTATATTTTCATTGGCCTGGAATAAATTCTTATTATAAAAATGATATTGCTTCAGTTTTATATTTTTAGCTAACTTTTCCACATGCCAGTCAGCACTGACCAGGCTTAAAGAGTCGTAGTACTGGGCAGTAGCGGTTATTTTCAGCAACAACAAGCCCAACACACAGATAGAATATTTCATTACAGGGATTAATTAATTTGATAAATATACGACCTTATTTTATGTAGTTTTTCCACATTAAGCATCTGTTTATTAATCCTGACAGAATCGACCAATAATTTATAGGAAATGATATTTTTGACAAACAAAGGAATGATAACTTCTGAAAACATGAAAAAATGAAAACTTTTAAAGCAACGGCAACAATTATAATCTTTTTTATTGTTTCTGTAATGAAAACCAATGCGCAAATAAAAAACTATGAGGAAGACTGGAAAACAGTTGAAGCGTCGATGCAACAAGGATTGCCGGCTACAGCATTGGAAACCGTAAAAAAGATCTACTCCAAAGCTAAAAGGGAGCAGCAGCAGGCCCAGCTTATAAAAGCAGTTATATATATAACCCAGCTGCAACAGGAAAACCGGGAAGATAACCTTGTCCAAAGCATAAATGATGTTGAGCAGGAAATACAAACCACCCGGGAGCCGGTAACCTCTTTATTAAACAGTTACCTGGCCGGCCTCTACCAGCAATATTTCCAGGCAAACAGATATAAATTATATAACAGAACGAATACAACAGACTTTAACAAAGCCGATATCGCTACCTGGACAACAGATGATTTTACAAAAAAGATCAGTGGGCTGTATCTCGCATCCCTTAAGAACAGCGAAATTTTACAACAAACCAATGCTGATGCATACGATGCCCTGATCGTTAAAGGCAATACCCGTTACCTGAGACCCACGCTGTATGACCTGCTGGCGCAACGTGCGCTTATTTATTTCAAAAGCGATGAACACAGCGTTACAAGACCTGCTGATGCGTTTGAAATCGACCAGCCGGCGGCCTTCAGCCCTGCCCATGAATTTGCTGAAGTAAGATTTGAAACAAAAGACTCACTTTCGCTGCAATACAAAGCGCTATTAATTTACCAGGATCTTATCCGCTTTCATTTGAAGGATACAAAGCCCGATGCCCTGATAGATGTAGACCTGGCCCGGCTTGAATATGTAAATCAAAAGGCAGTGTTTCCCGTTAACAATACGGCGCCACTGATCATTATAGATGGTAAGCCTGCTGCAGGCATGAATATTTCTCCTGAAGAAATAGAATCAATTAATGTAATAAAAGATGCCAGTGCAACCGCGATCTATGGATCAAAAGGAGCCAATGGTGTTATTGTTATTCAAACAAGAAGCGGAAATTATACGCCGGGTGCAGGGGTTGCCGATGCCATATCCGATATGGATAATAAAGATCTTTTATATTATAATGCACTGCAACAAATTGCAGAAAAATACAGTGAGGCGCCTGCCGCCGCGCAGGCCTGGTACCTGATGGCGCAATGGCATCAGCAAAAAGGAATTACATACAATGCCCATACGGATACAACCAACAGGTATGAACTGGTAAAAGCCAAAGAGATCTCTGATAAAATACTGGCTCAGAAAAAAGAAAGTGAAGGATGGATAAATGCATATAACCTTAATAAACAGCTTCAGTCCCCGTCCCTGTCTTTTGAAGTCGAAAGAGTAAATATCCCTGATCTTCCCTTCAGGATGCTGGTACACTTTAAAAATACTGATAAAATTTATTTACGTGTTGTGCCCGCTACACAAGCATTAAAAGATGCAGCTGAAAACACACGTGATGTCCACCGGTATTGGTCGGCGCTGGCAGCTGCAGCACCAGCTAAAAGCTGGGAGCAATCTTTACCGGCGAATAACGATTTGCAGGCACATACAGCCGAAATTAAAATTGACGGATACACATCCGGGGAATATTTTGTATTAGCTTCTCTCAATAAAGACTTTGGAACCGAATCAAACATACTGGCAGCGCGGCTGGTTTATATTTCAAACATCAGTTTTGTAAATAACAACAACGATTTTTTTGTACTGAACAGGAATACCGGGCAACCGCTGGAAAATGCATCCGTACAGGTTTGGCAAAAAAGTTACGATTACAAGGCTGCCGCCTATAAAAAACAAAAGGCCGGCAATTATACTACCGATAAGAACGGGTATTTCCGGTTTGCCGAAGACAGCGAGAACAGGAAAAACAATAACATATACCTGTTTGAAATTCGTTATAATGATGAAAAACTTTTTTTAAGCGATAATGAAAGCCAGCTATACTTATACAACAGTTTCAATAATGCAGCTACCGCTAAAAAAGTGATTAGTACCTTTCTTTTTACCGACAGGAGCCTGTATCGTCCAGGCCAAACGGTATATTTTAAAGGCATTGTTATTAACCGGGATCCGCAGGGAAAAAATCAGGACATACTGAGCACTTACCAAACAACGGTTACTCTTTTCGATGCCAACCATCAAAAAATAGACAGTCTGCCCGTTACCACAAATGAATACGGCTCTTTCAATGGTTCTTTTAAATTACCTGAAGGTGGGCTAAACGGGGTTCTTACTTTAAGCACTGCAAAGAATACAGGCTCAGCCAGCTTCCGGATGGAAGCATATAAACGTCCCAGGTTTTATGTAGATTTTGAAAAACTGAAAGGCGCCTATAAAGTAAACGACAATATCAAAGTAACAGGAACTGCGAAAGCTTATGCCGGGAATAATGTTGACGGGGCCACCGTTAAATACCGCGTAGTGCGCGAAGCCCGCTTCCCCTATCCCTGGCTGTTCTGGCGCGGCTACTGGCCGCAATCTTCTCCATTGGAAATTACACATGGAGAAACGACTACAAATGCTGACGGCAAATTCGATATTTTTTTTAAAGCAATCCCCGATCTGAAGCTCAGCGAAAAGACAGACCCGGTTTTTGATTATAAAATTTATGCAGATGTTACAGATATTAACGGTGAAACAAGAAGTGGTACCCAACAGGTTACCGCAGGTTATAAATCACTTTTATTAAAAACCAGCCTGGCGGAAAGGATACCCGCAGACAGCCTTAAAACTATTTACATCCAAACAGAGAATATGGCCGGCGAATTTGAAAAAGCTGATATTAATATCCGCATTACCAGGATAAACCCCGAACAACGCCTGCTTAGGCCCCGGTACTGGGAAAAAGCGGATCAGTATGTTATGACCAGGGAAGAATATATCCGGAACTTTCCTAATGATATATATGCAGATGAAGACGATCCTAAAAGCTGGACACCGGGTTCAGTAGCATTTGAGCAATCAGGGAATACAGATTCCACCGGCACTTTCACTCTTAAAAACCATCAACTCAATAAAGGCTTCTATATGTTTGAGGTCAGCACAAAAGACAGGAACGGAAAAGAAATAAAAAATGTGCAATATTTTGAGCTGTATTCAAACAACGGGCAAACACCCGCAAAACCAGCGTACCTGTATACCACAGCGCCCAAAGCAACTGAACCCGGAGAGAAAGCAATTGTTGAAATAGGCACTTCCGCCAAAAATGTTTTTGTGATACAAACGGTCAATAAGAAAGACAAAAATTATAGTTTCTTTAAACTGGACAACGAAAATAAGAAAGTCGCTTTTGAAACAACAGCAACCGATCGCGGGGGATATGGCATTGGCTATTTATTTGTCAAAAACAACCGCGTGTTTCAATACAACGAGGCGGTTAATGTTCCCTGGACAAATAAAGATCTCAAAATCGCATACAGCACTTTCCGCGATAAGACCCTGCCCGGAGCTGCAGAAAAATGGACGGTGCAAATCTCAGGATACAAAAAAGAAAAAGTTGCTGCAGAAATGCTTGCCGGTATGTATGATGCCTCCCTCGACCAGTTTTATATGCATCAGTGGTATAAGCCTGCAATCTGGTATAATTACTACAATAACAACTTATGGAATGGACAACAGAATTTTGGAGATATCAGCTCCTCAATTCAAAATTCCAATAATTGGAACTATAAAAGTTTTGATAAAAGATACGATTGGATATTCTCCGATAGAGAATATGGTGATAGTTACCAATTTGGAGTTCCAGGCATTATATCCAAAAGAGTTACTGTTCGCGGAGCATCAACCAGTATTCAAAATATAGAAAGTAGCACATTAGATGAAGTGGTAACTATTAGTTATGGCAGTGCCAAAAAGAAAAGCGTAACAGGTGCCGTATCAACTATATCAAATGATGCCATGGCCCCGGCTCCTAAAAAGGAAGATGAAAAACAGGAGCATGAAGTATCGCCGGATAACCAGGTAGCTGTGCGCACGAATTTTAACGAAACAGCTTTTTTCTTTCCTGATCTGAAAACAGATAAGGACGGAAATATCAGCTTTTCTTTTACCATGCCCGAAGCCTTAACCAGGTGGAAATTCCAGGCATTAGCGCATACAAAAGAGCTGGCATTGGGTTACAGCCAGAAAGAAATTGTGACACAAAAAGACCTGATGGTGCAACCGAACCCTCCGCGGTTCCTGCGGGAAGGAGATAAAATGGAATTCAGCAGTAAAGTGGTCAATCTTTCAGATAAAGAAATCACGGGCATTGCTACCCTGCAACTTTTTGATACGGAAACCAATGAAGCGATGGACGGCTGGTTTAAAAATGTTGTTCCCCAACAGTATTTTACTATTGCTGCCGGGAAAAGCGAATCTATAAAATTTCCTGTGGAAGTACCCTATCAGTATAACAAAGCATTAACCTGGCGCATTGTTGCAAAAGCAACCAATGCCGCCTTTTCAGATGGAGAGGAAAATATATTGCCCGTATTAACGAATCGTATACTGGTTACAGAAACCCTGCCTTTAAATATGCGTGGCAGTGGTACTAAAAATTTCAAACTGGATAAGCTCGTTAACAGTGGCAGCAGTGAAACACTTACAACCCAATCTCTCACCGTTGAATATACATCAAATCCCGCATGGTATGCAGTACAGGCATTACCTTATATGATGGAATATCCGTACGAATGTGCCGAGCAGACATGGAACCGGTACTACGCAAACTCATTGGCAACAATGATCGCAAGCAGTTCGCCTAAAATAAAGCAGGTTTTTGAAAAATGGAAAACAACCGACACAACAGCATTATTAAGTAACCTGCAAAAGAATGAAGCATTAAAAACAATACTCCTGGAAGAAACGCCCTGGGTTTTGGCAGCAAAAAGCGAAGCGCAGCAAAAGAAAAACATTGCTGTATTATTCGACCTGGTGCGTATGAGCGGTGAGCTTAATAAAGCCTATGGAAAATTAAGACAAATGCAAAGCAGCAACGGCGGATTTGTATGGTTCAAAGGTGGTCCGGATGACCGGTATATTACACAGTATATCGTAACAGGTATCGGCCATTTAAAAAAATTAAACGCCACCGAAGGGTTACAGGAAGCCAATCTGAACAGGATCGCGCAGGCTGCATTGCCTTACCTGGATGGAAAAATAAAGGAAGAATATGATAACCTGGTGAAATATAAAACCGATCTTAACAAATATGTTCCCTCGTATTATGCCGTACAATATTTGTACATGCGCAGCTTCTTCCCTGAAGTCAAAATAGCTACCTCCGCACAAAAAGCGGTAAGCTATTTTAAAGATAGAACACTAAAAACATGGGTGCAGCAAAATAAGTATATGCAGGGCATGATCGCTTTGGCGGCACACAGGAGTAACGATGCCATTACGCCCAAAGCCATTTTAAGATCACTTAAAGAAACTGCTATAAATAATGACGAAATGGGCATGTACTATAAAGATGCATCCCGCGGCTGGTGGTGGTACCAGGCGCCAGTTGAAAGACAGGCATTAATTATCGAAGCATTTGAGGAAATAAATAAAGATGAAAAAACAGCGGATGATTTGCGCACCTGGTTATTGAAAAACAAGCAGACCAATAACTGGGAAAGCACAAAAGCTACTGCAGAAGCCTGTTATGCCTTATTATTAAAGGGAACCCAGTGGTTGTCTGTAACGCCGGATATTTCCTTAGATCTTGGAGGAACTATTGTTAACAATAAAGAAGAAAAAACAGAAGAAGGCACCGGGTATTTCAAAAAAACAATAGAAGGATCGAAAGTGCGCCCGGCCATGGGCAATATTGATGTTACGGTGCAGCAACCTGATGCTGCAGCCCTGCCCACCTGGGGAGGCGTATATTGGCAATATTTCGAAGATCTTGATAAAATAACTACTGCCGAAACGCCTTTAAAGCTGCAAAAAAGATTATTTGTTGAAACCAATACAGACCAGGGGCCGGTGTTAAAGCCGGTTAATGAGGGAGCAACAATAAAGGTTGGCGACAAAATAAAGGTTCGTATAGAATTGCGCGTTGACAGGGATATGGAATACGTACACATGAAAGATATGCGCGCAGCAGCCCTGGAACCAACCAATGTGCTAAGCAGTTACAAGTGGCAGGGCGGTTTGGGGTACTATGAAACTACAAAAGATGCCGGTACCCACTTCTTCTTTAATTATTTGCCAAAAGGAACCTACGTATTTGAATACAGCCTGTTCGCAGGTATGGCAGGTGATTTTAGTAATGGCATTACAACAATAGAATGTATGTATGCTCCTGAATTTACCTCGCATAGCGAAGGAATCAGGGTCAGGGTTCAGTAAGCAAGAATAAGCAGGAATCCTTGTCCATCAAATATATCCGGATAATAAAAAGAGACTGTCTCAAAAGTCGTCATTTCGAGCGAAACGTAGTGTAGTCGAGAAATCTCATTAGGAATTATATATTGATAATGAGATATCTCCTTTCCGCCATGCTCCAGTCGATATGACAATTATTGACTTTTGACAGCCTCCTCTATTTTAAAACAACCCCAATGAACTTAATTAGATACCGATGCAGAATCCTTAGCAGGCGCCTGGTCTATCAACTCCATAAACTGATCCAGTTTAGGCGTAATGATAATCTCGGTACGGCGGTTCCTTGTTCTTCCCTCATCCGTATTATTATCAGCTACAGGATTATATTCTCCGCGGCCACCCACTGTTAAACGCTTCGGATCAACCCCGTAATTATTCTGTAATGCCTGTACTACGGAAGAAGCTCTTAACGAACTTAAATCCCAGTTGTTACGTATGTTTGGACGGTTGATCGGCACATTATCAGTATTACCTTCTATCAGCACATCATAATCTTTATAATCGAGAATGATCTTGGCAATTTTACTGAGTGTCTCCCCAGCTCTTTCGGATATTTCATAGCTACCGGATTTATAAAGCATATTATCCGATAAAGAAATATAAACAACACCTTTCAATACTTTAATGTCAACGTCTTTCAATTCATCCCTGCTAAGCGATCTTGTAAGATTGTTGGTTAACACCATATTTAAAGAATCGCTCCGGTTCTTTTCATTTACAAGATGCTGTATATACCTGTTAGAAGCATTGATCTCATCAACCAGCTTTGAAATATTTACATTACCCTGGGTATTCTGATTAATACTCTTATCCAATGTACTTTGTAAAGTGGCTAAAGCCTTTTTAAGAGAAGCATTATTGGCACGCTCCTGTGCTAATTGTTCCTCCAGGCTTTTGACACGGCTTTGGCTCGACGCCAGATCGACCTGTGATGCCTGATATTTGCTGTTGAGGTTTTTATAATCTGTTTGCAGGGCAGTAAATTTTTTTGAACTAACACAACCTGCCAAAATCAACCCGCTTAAAACAACTGTAAAAGGGATAATAAATACTCTTTTTTTCATGTGCCTGTCTATTTTAAAATTTGCGCTTTAATGAAATACTTTAACAGTATCCGTACGTTTTAACAAACGGTTTAAAAAGCTGATATATATTTTATAAGGATGACAAATTAAATGCCTAAGTTGCAATCTTAAACATATTTGCGCGAATCAGTTTGTTAAACAAAGTATTTTAACAAACCCGAAACTTATTCATTTTAAATAAAATACATTAATTATTCCAAATAGTGATATCACAAAAGGATCAAAAAAAAATTTTAATAATAGGTCAGGGAATTACAGGAACAATGCTTTCCTGGTATTGCACCGTTCTCGGTCTTGATTTTATTTTAATAGACGATGGCATGGGCAATGCGCCTTCTAAAACTGCAGCAGGAATCATAAACCCTGTAACCGGGCGTCGCATAGTAACTGTTTGGATGGATGATATCTTATTGCCATTTGCCGAACAAACTTATACAGCACTTGGTTCTTTCCTGCAAATAAATGCTATCTCCAAAACCCATATTATCGATTTCTTTCCTAACCCGTTTATGAAAGAAAATTTTTTAAAGAAGATCAATCAGCAAGCGCCCTACATCAGATTAGATGAAAACAATTACAGCCGGTTTTTTAATTATGAGTTTGGCAGCGGATTAATCGATCCTGTTTATATTGTGCACCTGGAACAATTATTACCTGCATGGCGTAAGTATTTATCGCAGGAGCAAAAATTTATGAATGCTTCGTTCAGCTTCTCCCAACTGGAAGTAAAAGAAGACAAAGTAATTTATGATAACATAGAGGCTGAAAAAATAATTTTCTGCGACGGCGCCTGGGGCAACAGCAATCCATATTTTTCAATGCTGCCCTTTGCATTAAATAAAGGCGAAGCCATCATTATAGAAGCGCCTGAGCTGCCCTGGGGGAAAATTTATAAAAAGTCTATGACCCTGGCCCCGTTTGGAGAAAAGGGCACTTTTTGGATTGGATCCAACTACCTCTGGGATTTTGATGATGACCAACCCACGGAGGCGTTTAGAAAAAACACAGAAGATATACTCAACAACTGGCTAAAGATCCCTTATAAAATTATCGATCATAAAGCCGCCATACGCCCCGCAACAGTGGAAAGAAGGCCTTTTGCAGGATTTCATCCTCTATTTAAAAATGTAGGGATCTTAAACGGAATGGGCACTAAAGGTTGTTCCCTTGCTCCCTTTTTTGCACACCAGTTAATACAAAATATATTGTACAATTCCCCGATAGAAAAAGAGGCAGATATCGCGAGGCATAGCCGCATACTCGCGAGAACCCGCATCTGACCGCCCTCACCTGTTTTAGCGATTACCGGTATACCTATTTGCAGTTTTAATTTAATACTTTTAGGTGCTTGAACGTTCTTCAAAACTGCAGCATATTATTCAACCTTAAGCACCTCTTTTATGGCAAAAGCAAACCCCGGTACTGCACGCATCAAAATTTACGGCAAAGAACAAACAGGAGAAACGCTTGAAAATATTCTAAACAATGAATATTTCGCGCTTGAAGCGTCTTATGCGATAAGCAGCTCAAGAGCGGAAGGCGATGAAAACATTATATCCCTGACCAATAAGGATTATGTTCAATTGATTTTTGAAGACGCCACCTCCTGGTTTGGCAACGCTGATACTTTAGCTGAGCTCTTTCCTGAGATCAGTTTTAAAACCCGCTCAGCCAAGGGAGTTGTGGAATTGCCCATGCATGTACAGGCCGACGATGCATCCCGCAGCATCGCCAGCCAGGTTGCTTTAAAGATATTTAAAAAGTTCTCTAAAAAAGCGGTGGGCAGCGGCATGATAAAAATTGCCGAAGCTTTACAAAAAAAATCGCTGGAAGGCCGGAGCGGTTTATATATCATCGATGAAAACTTTGAGCTGCAGCTTTTCAGGCACCAGAACCCCGCCAAACCCGCATTATTATTCATTCACGGAACCGCCTCTTCAACCAAAGGATCATTTTCAGGTTTAACGGAAGGGACAGTATGGCAGGAGATACAAAAAATTTATGGTCAGAATATACTTGCTTTTGAACATGAAACACTCACCAAAAGTCCGTTGCAAAATGTATTGGAATTATTAAATAAACTTCCGGCCAACACAACCCTCGACATGATTTCTCATTCCCGTGGCGGCCTGGTAGGTGACCTGCTGGTGAGATTCTCAGAAAACAAAGAAGGATTTTTAGATGCCAGCACTGACCTGTTAAAAGAAGAAGGGCGCGAAGCTGATATCAAGGATATTGATGCTATACAAAAGCTGCTTTCCGAAAAAAATATTGCGATTGGCCGTTTCGTGCGGGTGGCCTGCCCGGCACGCGGTACGTCGCTCCTGGGCAAAAGAGTAGATATTTTCTTAAATGTGCTGATCAACCTGATCAATGTATCTGCCCCTTCCCTGTTACCAGTAGTTGCCGGTTTACAAGCATTGATCAGTGAAGCGCTGGAAACCAGGAACGACCCTGAAGTATTACCCGGACTGGAAGCAATGAATCCAGAATCAGTGTTTATTAAAATACTCAATACCGTCAGCATTTATAATAACGAGTTGCCCGAAGGCTTCAACAATAAACTGTTGGTTATTTCCGGCAACAGTAAATTCAGCCTCAGCCTGAACGGTTTAAAAGTACTTCTTACCAGGTTCTTTTTTAAATGGGAACAGAATGACCTGGTAGTAGACACCGCTTCGATGTACCTGGGCGCAAGGCGTAAAAGCCCGGTGCAATATTTTCCCGATGACGGCAATAATGTTAACCATTTCAACTATTTCGTCAACAAAAAAACCCAGGACGCCCTGCTGTTGGCACTTACGGCCACAACCGATCGTGTAGCCACCTTTAAGGAAATGGATGTTGAAAACTATGCGGCTCTTGACAGGGGCATTTTCGGGTTGGACGGCGGCAAGCTGGCAATAACAAAAGCGAGTGGTAAAAAACCGGTTGTGCTGCTGCTGCCCGGTATTATGGGATCGTTCCTGGAACAGGACAACAAACCCTTATGGATCAACTATCTTTCTTTTGCATTCGGCGGGCTTACAAAACTCAAAATAGAGAACACCAATATCAAATCCACCGGCCTCATCAAAACGGCCTATAAAGATCTTGTAGACTACCTTTCTGCTGCATACGATGTTGAAGTATTTCCGTTTGACTGGAGAAAACCGATCGCTGCATCGGGTACCGACCTTAACCAGCGCATTACCGAGCTGCAAAGTTTAAAACAGCCCGTTCACCTGCTGGGGCATTCAATGGGTGGGTTGGTTATAAGAGATATGGCTATCAATTATCCCCAAACCTGGGAATGGTTAAACGCACAGGGAACATTCAGAACAATTCTGCTGGGTACGCCATGGATGGGCTCGTACAGGATACCGCATGTTTTAAGCGGAAAAGATGCTATCATTAAACAATTAGATACGATTGATTTTGCACATTCACGAAGCAAACTCATCAATATGTTTGCGAAGTTTCCGGGACTGTTAGGATTGCTGCCGATAAAAATGAATGATACAGATTTCAGCAGCAAAAAGGAATGGGAGGTGTTTGCAAAGGCTTCAGGGCTGCAATGGGATATTCCGGGAAGTGAATTATTACAGCAGTTTGCCAACTTCAAAAAGAACGTAAATGACAGTCTTGACCAGTTAGATCACCGGAACATCATTTATGTGGCAGGAAAAGACGAGGAAACGGTAAATGGCTATTCAGTAGAAAATGGTCAGCTGGTTTTCAAAACCACTCCTGAAGGAGATCAGAGCGTAACCTGGGAATCCGGCATTCCTCAAAAGATCAACAGGGAAACCTCGCTGTACTATACAAATGCAACACACGGCGGGCTATCTGCAAAAAAATATTTATTCCAGGGGATTAAAGAATTACTGGATACAGGCAGTACAACTTCGTCAGAATTCAGCAGGAAACCGTTGCCATTAACAAGCCCTGTATCTTCAAGAAACATTACAAAAGAGCAATATAATTTTGAGATCAGCGAACGCAGCATTGAAACCAACCTGCTCGGGCTGGGGCTTGATACAATTACTGAAGAAAGTAATTTACCAATTCTAAAAGTTTCAGTTAGTAAAGGGGATATGATCTATGCAACCTACCCTGTTTTAATGGGGCATTTTGCTAACGACGGTATCTACGGTGCCGAGATCGTGGCCAATAAATACCTCAACAATATGCTGAGCTTAAAACATTCACTGGGTATTTATCCCGGCAATATTGGCTCTCATAACTTTTTCCAGGGCAATGAATCCATATTTAAAGGATGCATCATCAGTGGGCTGGGCCAGGCAGAGCTGCTGAATGCATACCAGCTTTCCAAAACGATCGAAAGCGCTGTTGCAGATTATTTACTGACATGCTGCAGGATGAAAATTGAAAATAACAATTCAAAGAGTAAAATAGGATTGTCCACATTAATTGTAGGAGCAGGTTACGGAGGCATGGCAATTGAAAGCTCTACCCGGGCCATTATGCAGGGTGTGATTAATGCAAATGAAAAGGTTCAGCGGCTCACTTCGCTGGAAAACCTCTATGTAGATGAGTTGGAATTTATTGAACTATTTGAAGATAAAGCTATCACTTGCTTTTACAGCCTTGCCAGTTTCATAAACGGCAATAGCGATGGAATGAACATCGCCTGGAAAGATAAAAAAATAAAAAGCCTCCCCGGTGCAAGAAAAAGGTTACTGGTAGATAATAATGTAACATGGTGGCAGCGCCTGAGCGTAATAGCGAACCACGAACCTGCAAAAACAAATAAAACAGATAAGGTTTTATCTTACTTTTCAAGTACCAATAATGCAAGAGAAGAAAAGAAAGAGCTGCACCATAACCTGCCTTTGATAGAAGCGCTGCTGGATGATATATCAATAAAAAAGAACTGGTCGTTTGAAAAAGCCAAAGCCATATTTGAATTACTGATACCAGGAGATTTTAAAGAAAACATCAGGCGCAACGCCCCTATCCTCTGGGTGCTGGACAAATTTACAGCGTCTTTTCCCTGGGAACTGCTGCAAACAGGAACAGCTACCGAAAAACCGCTCTGTGTTACGGCCGGCATGATCAGGCAGTTAGCAACCGGCGAATATAAAACCAGCACGCCGGTAAAAAATAACAATGTATTGATCATCGGCGATCCGGACCTGAATGGCTTTACCAGGGCCAACCAGTTACCGGGTGCTGAAAAAGAAGCCAGAACGGTTTTTACCAAATTAAAAGAAGCCAAAGAACTGAATATTGAAGGCCCGGTCATTAAAGGCAGCAGCGATGAAATATTAACATCGCTGTTTAAGCAGGATTATAAAATTTTACACCTGGCTGGTCATGGCTTTTTCGATGAAAACAATCCTTCAATGTGCGGTATGCTCATCGGTAAGATAAAAGATACTGATGATCCTATATTTCTCACTCCGCACCACATCAACCAACTGCCCTCCACCCCTGAGTTTGTATTTATTAATTGTTGTTTTCTTGGTCGCATCAATCCGTATGCCGAGGAATATTCGGCCAACCGCTTTAAGCTTGCCGCAAACCTGGGTACCCAATTAATTGAGAACGGCGTAAAAGGAGTTATTGTTGCAGGTTGGGAAGTAGACGACAGTGCAGCCCTGGCTTTTGCCGAAACTTTTTACGACAGGATGTTGAGCGGTTACAATTTTGGAGATGCCGTTTTAGAAGCCAGAAAATTTATTTACAACAAATTCGGCTACACCAATACCTGGGGAGCCTTTCAATGCTACGGCCAGCAACACTACACGTTTGAGCTACACAAGGGTGGGTCGCGCCAGGCAAAAACTTACGACATCTCGCAGGAAGCCGAAAATGACCTTGATAACCTGCTCAGCAAAACAGAGGTTTCCTTTTATGACGCTGACGATTTGCTGAAAGAACTCCGGACCATTTCAAAAGCGATTGACAAAGCTAAATTTAACAGCCCTGACCTGAGACAGAAAGAAGCACAGGCCTACATGGAATTGAACGATTACGATAAATCCGGCGAATTGTATAATGCTTTATTTAAAACCGAAGATGCAAGCTTTGACGTTAAGGCATTGGAGAACTACCAGAATATTATTGTTAATAAAGAAATCGCCCGGTACCTTTCATTAACCGAGCCCGGAGAAAAAGACATAACCGGAATTACAGATATTATAGACATCAGCATCCGTAACCTGAATAACCTTTTAGATGTTTGGAAAACCGGCCAGCGATATGCACTGATAGCCAGCGCTTACAAGCGCAAAGGCTTTGTGTTAACCAGCGATACAAAAGAACAGGAAAGGGAAAAACTAAAAGCAATGGAAGCCGCAGCAATGCATTATTACGCTGCCTATCAAAAACTGGATAGCAGCTACTCCTTCGCCAACTGGACCATTATGGAAATGTTCCTGCTCAAAAAGAAGAAACAAAAATGGGGACAACAGGTACTGCGCAATGGTAATAAATATAAATTGATGACACTGTCCCAAATTGAAAAGAAACTTTCTGAATTTGAAAAAAAAGCTACCCGGTCCGACAGGGATCTGGATTACTGGGAACTGTCTGAAGTAATTGATGTTAAACACAGCCACTTTTTCCTGAAGCCTACCGATAAAAATTTTGAAGAAGTCACGGGCGCTTTTCAGGATCTGTGGAAAAAAGCCGGTTCTAAAAACAAACAGCAAAAACAAATAGTTAATTTAAAGATACAGGCTCACTTTGCAGGTTTTGCAGGCATGCCTGGTATAAAAAAGAAACTCGAAAACTTTGTAGCAGGCATTAAAAAGTAAAGCCGGCACGCACGGTTACATCGCAGGCTTTAAATATCCGCTTTAGGATTCAGCCGGTCTACCACATAGGTAATAGCAGTTTTTCCATGCGGCGCTGGTTTGCCCAGCTCGTCCACATTTACAAAAACAATTTTATCAATCGTTAAAATCTTTTCCCAGGTCATTTTATTACGTACCTCGCATTTTAAGGTAATAGAAGTATTGCCAAAATGCGTAGCAATAATCCCGATCTCGATAATATCGCCTTCTTTGGGAGCAGATATAAAATTGATCTCGGAAATAAACTTGGTCACCACATGCTTATTCTCCAGCTGAACAATCGCATATAGCGCGGCTTCTTCATCTATCCATTGCAATAACCGCCCGCCAAATAAAGTATGATTAGGATTCAGGTCTTCGGGTTTTACCCACTTGCGGGTATGAAAATTCATGGGACGCTCCATATTCATTTTTGTTTTAGGACTTATTTCTTTTTTTATATTCATCCAGTGCTTTATTCAACCAGTCTTTAAACTCTTTCACGCCTTTAGACGGATCATAACCATAACCCTCCGGCAATAATTTATCTCCGTTGCCATCCAGGAAAAAATAATTAGGCTGTATCAATCCGCCAAATTTTGACAGGGCCAGGTGCGCGTTCCAATCGCCAAGCGTTTCCACCTGCTTGTCTAACTCTTTTGAATAAAACTGTTCGCTTACAGGTATCAAGACATCATGAACATCTTCATACAGAGAAACAATAACAAAATCGCTTTTTAACATTTGCATCACTTCGGGATCGCTCCACACCTGGGTTTCCATTTTCCGGCAGTTGATGCAGTTAATGCCTGTAAAATCCAGCATCAGCGGTTTTTTCACTTTCCGGGCTACTTCCAATGCTTCCTTATAATCGAAATAAGTAACCATCCCGTTGTTCACCACTACATCAGGTTCGTTCTTTTTCATAACATCGGCATATTTCTCCGGCGCCGGCAACCTTCCTGCATTTGTATTGCCATCAGCGCTTCCTCCCTTTCCAAACAATGAAGCATCAAATCCCTTTGGCAGATCATCCGCATTAAAATCCTGGGTGCCCATAGGCGGTAAAAATGCGCCCAAACCTTTTAACGGCGCACCCCACAATCCCGGGGTAAGATACAGAACCATAAAAAATGACGCGATCGCAAAAAATAATCTTGTTACAGTCAGGTACGGAATCCCAAAGTCGTTTTTAGGTAATTCATCATCATGTTTAAATTTCAGTTTTCCCAATAAATAAAGTCCCAGTAACAGGAAAATCACCACCCATAATACGATAAATATTTCCCTGTCCAGCAGGCGCCAGCCTTTTGCAAGATCTGCGTTGGAAAGGAACTTTAAAGCAAGCGCCAATTCGATGAAACCCAAAGTGACCTTAATGGAGTTCATCCAGCCGCCGGGCTTACTTAGGCTGTTTAGCCACGAAGGGAAAAACGCAAAAAGAGCGAATGGAATAGATAAAGCGAGAGAAAAACCAAAGAAGCCGATCAATGGCCCGATATAGCCGCCCTTAAAGATGATCGGCAGCAAAAAACCAAGTATGGGTCCCGTACAACTAAATGAAACGATAACTAATACCAGGGCCATGAAAAATATACCCAATACACTGGAGGTATTAGCCCTGGCATCGGCCTTATTCGACCAGGACGAAGGAAGTGTGATTTCAAATGCGCCTAAAAAAGAAATACCAAATAAAATGAATACTGCGAAAATAAACAGGTTAAAAACCCAGTGCGTGGAAATATTATTTAAAGCAGCGGGTCCCCAGATAAGCGTAATTACAAAACCAATGAAAGTGAATATAAATACGATCGATGAAGAATAGATCAATGCATTTTTTCTGCCTTCAGCCTTTGTTTTACTGCGTTTTGTAAAAAAGCTAACGGTTACCGGGATCATCGAATATACACAGGGTGTAAGCAGCGCCAGCAGCCCTCCTCCAAAAGCGCCTAAAAATATTAATAATAACGATTTGCCCGTAACTTCTTTTGCCGGTTCCGTCACCACAGCTACAGGATTTGCATTTCGAGGCATAATGACTTCCCTGAAATCCTTCTCTTCCGAAGGGAATTGATCGCCTGATTTATATATATAAGTGATCTTTCCCTTTATCACGGCCGTGTCTCCCTCCGGTATATGAAAAGGCTGGATCCATTGTATAGAATCAGTTACAAAAGAAACCGGCAGGCTCAGAACAGCGTCTGTTTTCTTTTGTATATCCCCTTTCTCAATAATACTATCCTTCAGATACTTTTTAGCAGTGCTGTCAAAACTAACCTGCGAAAAAACAGCGTCGGCTGGTGTTTTCTGCAAAATATACAGCTCTGTCCCCGGTTTCCGGACATGACCAGTGATCGTCAATACAACCTCTTTTTCATTAACACGCTTTTGTGAAAAAGAAAAAACGATGTCAGATGAGTCCTGCGCATGCATTAACAAAGCAAACGTTATACAGATGACAGTTAATATAAAACGATTTACAGAAGCAGAAATCATCAGCAAATTTATTTTAATATATTCTATAATCAGCATAAATTAAGTAGTAAATGTATTGTTACAACCTACCCAACTTAAATGAAGACGCGTATAGCAGAACCGCATCAGCCAATACTTTAACAAATACCAGCATAACAACAAATAAAAACAGCTGTTGTTTATAGCAGCTTTTTAATGCAGATTTCCAGGCTTTTTTTCCAGTCAGGAATGCTGATATTATATATTTGAACAATCCTGGATTTATCCAGCACGCTGCAGGCCGGTCTTTTTGCAGGAGTAGGATAATCAGCGCTGGGGATTGCATTTACAATACAGTCTGCATGAATAATGTCTTTTATAGCTACAGCAAATTCGTACCAGTTTATTTTTCCTTCATTAGTATAATGGTAAATGCCGGGTTCCCATTTTCCCGAAGCAATAATCTTCATAATAACAGCAGCAAGATCTGCAGCATAAGTGGGCGTACCATACTGATCACTTACCACATTTAACTGCGGCCGTTCCTGCATCAGCTTCATCATCGTTTTCACAAAATTCTTTCCATACGACGAATACACCCATGCAGTACGGATGATAATAGCATCGGTAAAAGACGCCGCATTTTTTTCTCCTTCCAGTTTTGTGATACCATACATACTTACAGGCCGGGTAATATCATCAACTTTATAAGGCTCAGTTCCGTTTCCGTCAAATACATAATCGGTAGAAATATGAATAAACTTTGCGTTATGTTTTGCACAGGCTTTGGCCAGGTAACCTACCGCATCCGCATTTAAGGAAGCTACCAAAGCCTTTTCGGCAGGATCTTCGGCCTTATCTACGGCAGTATAAGCGGCGCAGTTAATACAAAAATCAGGTTGAAATGCATCAAAAAAATTACTGACACTTGCTTCATCAGTTATTGAAAGCTCCTGCCGGTCTGTAAAGGCAAAATCATACCCGGGATAACTTTCCGACAATGCTCTAAGTTCTGAACCCAACTGTCCGTTTGCACCCGTTACTAATATTTTCTGATTGGCCATAATAGATTTATTCAAAATTATTATTGCACTCTTTAAATGAAGGAAGTACCAGGTCTTTTTCAGATACGATCGCAGCGCCGTCTGGCAACTGCCAGTCTATTGCCAGCTCCGGATCGTTGTAAATAATGCCCCCCTCGCTTTCCTTATTATATAAGGCGTTACACTTATACATTACCGCAGCCGTTTCACTTAATACGGAAAAACCGTGCGCAAACCCTTCAGGAATGAGCAACTGCTTTTTATTATCTGCCGAAAGCTCAACGGAAAACACCTTACCATAAGTAGGTGATTTTTTCCGGATATCCACCGCTACATCCAAAATGCGGCCTTGCAGCACACGTACCAGTTTACATTGTGCATGTGGATGCCGTTGGTAATGTAATCCCCGGATTACGCCATATTTTGAAAAGGATTGGTTGTCCTGAACAAAATCATACTTCAAGCCAGCCGCTTCAAATACGGGCTGGTTATACGCTTCAAAAAAATAACCCCGGTAGTCTTCAAATACTTTAGGTTCATATACCCATAGGTCCCTGATCCCTGTTTCTGTAAATGCCATAATTATAAGCTGTAATAAGGTCGGTTTAAAATACTATTTCTATACATTCCTTTTAAATCGGCTATAAGAGCCTTTTCTTTGGTGAT
Source organism: Niabella sp. (assembly GCA_047606125.1). GTDB lineage: Bacteria > Bacteroidota > Bacteroidia > Chitinophagales > Chitinophagaceae > Niabella. Next base: position 59,591 of record JASGEW010000015.1, read on the forward strand.
GCCGCAAAAATAATCATCATCACAATACCTGTAAACACTATGCGGAACCGCAATAATTACGGCATCGTAATCTGTTTCTAAATCGGTTCTCAACTCAAATCCATATCCACGTTTCAGTTCATCTCCATCAGCATGGGGATCTTCAAGATGCACTTCCACTGAAAACTCTTCAAGCGCTTTGATCATATCTACCACCTTGCTATTGCGAATATCGCTTACATTTTCCTTAAATGTTACACCCTTTACCAGAACTTTTGCCCGGGCTATGTTCACTCCCGACCGGATAATATGTTTAACAACAGTTTCTGCCACGTATTTAGCCATACCATCGTTAATGCTCCTGCCGGCTAATATTACCTGGGCATTATGACCCAGCTGGTTAGCTTTATACGTTAAATAGTAGGGATCTACCCCAATGCAATGTCCGCCTACCAAACCGGGCTGAAATTTAAGAAAGTTCCATTTGGTACCGGCCGCTTCCAGCACTTCAAAAGTATTAATGCCTATTTTATCAAAGATAACAGATAGCTCATTCATTAAAGCAATATTGAGGTCTCTTTGCGTATTTTCAATAATTTTTGCTGCTTCAGCTACTTTTATAGAAGAAGTGCAATGCACTCCGGCATCCACAATGAGCTCATATACGCTGGCAATTTCTTTAAGCGACACGGCATCACAGCCTGCAACAACTTTTATTATTGTAGCAAGCGTATGTGTTTTATCGCCGGGATTAATACGCTCCGGGGAATACCCGAGCTTAAAATCGGTAATATTTTTGAGGCCGGACAACTTTTCAATCACAGGCAAACAATCCTCTTCCGTACAGCCCGGGTACACAGTAGATTCAAAAACCACATAATCGCCTTTCTTAATGACTTTTCCAATGGTTTCAGAAGCCTTGAACAGCGGAGTCAGATCCGGTATATTCTGATCATCTACAGGAGTGGGAACGGCTACTATATAAAAACCGGCTTCTTTTAGTACTTCCAAAGAATCGGTAAATACAATATCCGCATCTTCAAACTCCTTTTTTTCCAGCTCCCTGCTGGGATCTATTCCCTGCTTCATTAACTCAACACGATCTGTATGAATGTCAAATCCAATTACAGATACTTTTTTTGCAAAAGCAAGCGCTATGGGTAACCCGACATAACCCAAACCAATTACAGCCAGTTTAGTTTTTTTCTCCAGTAGGTCTTTATACATTTTTTTACTTTACAAATTCCAAAACCGAATTACAAATGTAATCCAGTTGATCTTTATCCATTTCTGTATGTATAGGCAGCGATATCACTCTTTCTGTTAGCCAGTCCGTTACCGGTAGCGTTTGTGCAGTGGTATTAAACTGCGCAAACATTTTTTGTTTGTGCCCGGGTACCGGGTAATAGATCATCGCCGGTATCTTTTTATCTGCAAGAAAGGAAAGCAGGCCGCCCCGGTCAATATTATTCAGAACAAGCGTATACTGGTGATACACATGCGTCGAAAAGGCCGCTGTTGCGGGTGTTATTAAATTTTCGCACGCTGCAAAGGCTGTATCGTAATGAGCAGCTACAGATCTTCTGGCAGCAATATATGCATCAAGATGTTTTAATTTGATATTTAAGATCGCCGCCTGAATACTGTCTAAACGGCTGTTACAGCCTACAATATCATGATAATACCGCTCACTTTGCCCGTGGTTGGCGATCATTTGCATCTTTGCAGCCAGTTCACTGTCGTTAGTGCAAATGGCACCTCCGTCTCCAAAAGCGCCCAGATTTTTACTCGGATAAAAAGAGGTGCAGCCTATATGTCCTATTGTACCTGTTTTTTTTACAGTACCATCTGCAAATGTAAAGGCACATCCTATTGCCTGCGCATTATCTTCTACAACAAAAAGATGATGCTTTTCAGCAATTTTCATTATGGCTTCCATATTTACAGCCTGACCATACAAATGCACCGGAATGATTGCCTTGGTCCTGGAAGTGATTTTGCTTTCCAGGTCTTCAATATCCAGGCAAAAGGTCTCTCTGTCTACTTCTACAAACACAGGTTTCAAACGCAGCAATGCTACGACTTCTGTTGTTGCTATAAAAGTAAAAGAAGGGGTGATCACTTCATCGCCGGGCTGCAGGCCCAATGCCATTAAAGCAATCTGCAAGGCATCGGTGCCATTGGCACAGGGAATTACATGCTGCACCCCCAGGTAACCGGCAAGGTGCTGTGCAAACTCCCTTACAACCGGCCCGTTAATAAAGGCTGTGCTATCCATCACATCCAAAACAGCCTTGTCCACTTCTTCTTTGATCTTAAGATACTGGTTACGGGTATCAACCATTTGTATCGGTCGCATGCGATTCGTTTTTTTAAAGTGAGCAAAAATAACAAAATACGATTCAACTTCTCCCGAATGCTTTTACTTTTGTCTAAAACGTTTTAGGGTGCCTGTTTTATTATATAATATTTTCATAAGGGTTTACAATGCGCTTATTCATTGCGCTTCTTTATTTAATAAAAAGGCAAAATACTGGGTTAGCGGAAGGAAAGGGGTTTTTGACATGCTGCAAAGAGAAATAAAAGGAGACCAACCTGTTATATGGATGCATTGTGCCTCTTTAGGAGAATTTGAACAGGGACGCCCGGTCCTCGAAAAATTAAAAGCGGCCTGTCCTGGTCATAAAATACTACTCACTTTCTTCTCGCCCTCCGGCTATGAAGTCAGAAAAAATTACAACGGAGCCGATTGGGTCTTTTACTTACCTGCCGATACCAGGAATAATGTCAGGAAGTTTATCGGGATTACCAATCCCCGATTGGTCATTTTTGTAAAATACGAGTACTGGTACCATTATTTGCATGAACTTTACAAAGCCGGTATTCCTGCCATTTTAATATCAGCGATCTTTAGAGAGCATGCCATCTTTTTTAAATGGTACGGGGGCTTCTACAGAAAGATATTACATTTCTTTACACATGTTTTTGTACAGACCCAGGATAGTTTCGACCGCATTAAAGAAGTATTGCCGGCTGAAAAAATTACTTTAGCCGGTGATACCCGTTTCGACCGTGTGCTTGAGATCGCAAAAGATTTTCAGCCTGTTAAACCTGTTGAAAAATTTGTCCAACATAAAACAATAATGGTTGCCGGAAGTACCTGGCCGGAAGATGAAAAACAGCTGAAACATTTATTGGAAAAATTAAGTAATAAATTATCATTAATAATTGCTCCTCACGAAATTAATGAAAAACATATTGAATTTTTAATTAGTTTATTTCCCAATGCGATCCTTTATTCAGATCTAATTAAAGACCCCGATAAAATCAGTTCTTTGGCAAACGTTCTGATCATCAACAATATTGGAATGTTATCTAGAATATATTACTATGGATCAATCGCTTATATTGGTGGTGGTTTCAATAAATCGGGTATACATAACACATTAGAAGCAGCAGTATATGGCAAACCGGTGATCTTTGGACCTAATTATAAAAAATTTTCCGAAGCCATTAATCTACTAAAAATAAGAGGTGGATATTCATATAACAATAATAATCAATTATATAATATTTTAAATATATTATTAAACGACCCATCACAACTGGAAGTAGCTGGTGCAAATGCCGGCGCTTATGTAAAAAGCGGTAAAGGCGCTACAGCAATTATTTTAAGCTGGATCAGGCAAAACGCCTTCTAACGAGTTGTTCAAATTGCTGCGTGGCGGGATGATCCGGAAGCCAGCCATTCAAAGTTTTCAATTCGCGCTTTATCCAATATTCTGCTTCAGATAAACTACCAAAACAATTGATTGTTCGTATACTACGGTCAAACATGGCTTCATCGCCCCGAAAAAGCTCCTTTATGAAAAGGTCTCTATCCTGCGCGTTAATCGATTTTTTCAGATCTTTGATCAGGTACTTACTGGCTTTGGGAGCAGCAGATTGCCTGGGCTTTGCAGTGTACTTCCCCTGGCGGGATAAAGTTGGCAAATCGTCAGAAACAGCAAACTTCAAAGCAGCCTGAGGAGCTTCTTCCTTTCTTATTTGCTGCTGTTCTTTCTGCAATTGCACTATTTCTTCGTAATTGGGAATAGATCTTTCCAGCTCTGTAATAGTGTCTTCCTCATCCTGGTTATCTTCTACTACCAGTTCAAAATATTCTTTCTTACTATCTTTAACAGGATCAGGTTCCGATTCGTTTTTAAATGCAGTAGCCAGAGCAGGGGCATGGGGCACGATAACAGATATACCACTGGTGCCTAATATTTCTACTTCTTTCATATTTCCTGTTATTTCTTTCTGCAGCATTTGCACGGTGGCCAGCAATTGATCTAAAGAAGCTTTTTGAGCGATCTGTACATTCAATTTCTCAACTAAACTTTCTATTTTCTGCATATAATACTTCGTTATGTCTTATATAAAAATTATAGGATGCATTCAAAAATTGAACCATTAGTACCTAAATATTTCGTTTTGATCATGCACTTGCTCCTTTCAAAACATTACTTTTGATAAAATATTATACGACAGGCAGATAACAATTATTGCTCTTGTTAATAAAATGTATAAATATTAACAATGTTTATTGAACCGAGTTTAAGTGGCGACAGGCGTGGCTGGATCGAAGTGATCTGCGGTTCGATGTTTAGCGGCAAGACCGAAGAACTGATCCGCAGGCTGAAACGGGTACAATTTGCCAACCTGAAGGCAGAAATATTTAAACCTGCAGTTGATACGCGCTATGATGAGTTAAATATCGTATCACACGACACCAATGCCATACACTCTACCCCTATCGACAATGCTCAAAAAATATTATTACTGGCGCAGGACGCTGATGTGATCGGCATTGATGAGGCCCAGTTTTTTGACGATGGCCTGCCCGATGTATGCGACCAGTTGGCCTACAGAGGTATAAGGGTGATTGTTGCCGGCCTGGATATGGATTTTACAGGAAAGCCCTTTGGACAGATGCCCTTTATTATGGCCAAAGCCGATTATGTAACCAAGCTCCACGCTATTTGTGTAAAATGCGGCAATATTGCTAATTACTCTTACAGGAAAATTCCCGATGAGGATCAGGTGATGCTCGGTGCAATGGATGCTTATGAGCCACGGTGCAGGAAATGTTATACGGACAGAGTGTAATTTTTATTTTAAATTTGTAACCTGAATGCAGTAAGAAAGATGCAACACCGATTACAAATGATCAGCATTTCTCCAAAATCAGTAATCTTCAAATACTTAATTTTTAGTTTCTTTTGAAACCGGTAATTACACTTTTTAAAAAAGACTTACTGCTTGAAATAAGGCAGCAATACAGCTTTTATGGCATTTTGCTTTATATTGGCGCCACCATTTTTGTTTTATTTTTAGCCATCGAAGAACCGGAAAAGGAAATATGGAACGGCCTCTTCTGGGTAATACAATTATTTGTGTGCATCAATGCCGTTGCCAAAAGTTTTTTACAGGAAAGCAAAGCCAGGATGCTTTATTTTTATACGATCACCTCACCCGTTCATTTTGTTTTAGCCAAATTGCTTTTTAACAGCCTGCTGATGATCATCATGACAGCCATCAGCCTGGTGCTTTTTATGCTCTTAATAGGAAACCCCATACAAAAGATGTTTCCTTTTACAGGAATTGCATTGTTAGGAGGTTTTAGCTTAAGCATGGTATTTACATTTTTGGCGGCTATTGCGGCCAAAGCAAAACAAAATGCAGCAATAATGGCGGTGCTGGGCTTTCCGTTGATTGTGCCGCAATTAATGTTGCTGATGAAATTATCTAATGCCGCCTTTGCCTTGCAGGCTGCTTTTCAGTGGAGCGACATGCTGTTGCTTTTGGTTCTGGACTTCCTCGTGGGCCTGCTTGCTATTATATTATTTCCTTTCTTGTGGCGCGATTAATTACCTGGCATTTCACCAATTTATTTAAAATGTTAGGTATAAAAGACAACTTTCCGCTTACTTTTGTGTTTATCAAGTTTTAAGTGAGCAATTTTATATGAAAAAGGTATGGTGGAAAATTCTTTGTGTACTGCTGCTTGTCTATGCGATGGTAGGCGGGCTACTTGTAAAAATACCCAACCTGCCTGTTTTAGGTGAAACCATACGCAATTTATTCTATCATGTGGGTATGTGGGCGGCCATGTTTGTTTTGTTTACCTGCTCGCTGGTACATTCCATCCGTTATTTGAATAAAAATAATTTAAAGAACGATATTGCTGCCAGCAAATATGCATCTACCGGTATTGTGTTTGGATTATTAGGCTATGCCACAGGTGCTGTATGGGCCAGCTATACCTGGGCCGATCCCAATAATCCTGCTTTTGACTCTTTTAGTGCAGTGGCGAGAGAACCTAAACTGATTGGCACGGCTGTGGCGCTGTTAATTTATTTTGCTTATTTTATTTTAAGGAACTCGATCCAGGATATGGACCAGCGGGCTAAAATAAGCGCAGTGTACAATATTTTCGCATTTGCAATGTTGTTTCCTACCATCATGGTAATACCCCGGTTGTTGCCCAGTCTGCACCCCGGGCGTGAAGGGAACCCGGCACTGAATTTTAAAGATACAAGCCCCGAAATGCGCATGATCGAATATCCGGCTTTTATCGGCTGGGCCCTGCTCGGGGTATGGATCACCAGCCTTAAGATCAGAATGGGATATTTAAAAGAAAAACAATTTATTAAATAAAGAAATTAAAATGAGGTTCCTGTTAATGCTTTCATTTTTGGTACCGTTAATTGCCAATGCGCAAAATGATAAAAATCTAATGTATAGCAGCGGGCGCATTTATGTAGTTATTGCGGTATTGCTGATCATTTTGCTTGGACTTATTTTGTACCTGGTACGTATTGAAAAGAAAATTAAAAAACTGGAAAAAGAAAATAATTAACCGGGGAACACTTTACAGGGTCAATGATAGATTTGACCAGACTTTGCTATATTATTATTCCGATTGCTGAAATACCCTTCTACATAAATTCGTATAAAAATTCCCTTTTTGAAAACTTAAATTCATATCACATGTCTGACAAAGATTACAGCTTTTACGGTGCCGTCGTAAAAAGCTTTAAGAAAGCGGCTGAATTCACCAAATGGGATAAAGGACTGCTGGAACAGATAAGCGCATGTAATGCTGTTTATCGCATGCGGTTCCCCATCAAAAAAGAAGACGGCAGTATAGAAGTGATCGAAGCATACCGCGTGCAGCACTCTCATCACAAAACACCCTGCAAAGGAGGTATCCGTTTTGCGATGTCGGTAAACCAGGATGAAGTGATGGCGCTTGCTGCTTTAATGACCTATAAATGCGCTATTGTAAATGTCCCTTTCGGTGGCGGTAAAGGCGGCATTAAAATAGATCCTAAAAAATATACTCCTTACGAGCTGGAGAAGATCACGCGCCGGTACACATCAGAACTAATTAAAAAGAATTTTATCGGTCCAGCGGTGGATGTTCCTGCACCCGACTATGGAACAGGCGAAAGAGAGATGGCCTGGATCGTGGATACCTACGCCGCCATGCATGCACATGACATTGATGCTGCCGGGTGTGTAACCGGTAAACCTGTTAGCCAGGGCGGTGTGCGTGGCAGACGCGAAGCTACAGGCTTAGGTGTATTTTACGGCCTGAAAGAAGTTTGCTCCATGCCGGATGTGGTACAGAAACTGGGCCTGACGCCTGGTGTGGCCGGAAAACGCATTGTTGTACAGGGATTAGGAAACGTAGGATATCATTGTGCCAGATTCTTTCATGAGGCAGGCGCGCTTATTGTGGGTATTGCTGAGTATGAAGGTTCTATTTCCAAACCGGATGGTATTGACATTGAAGCTTTGATGAGCCACAGGAAACATACCGGCTCCATCATGGATTTTCCCGGCGCTGCAAACCTGGAAACAAATACTGCTGCACTGGAACTTGATTGCGACATCCTGATCCCTGCCGCTTTGGAAAATGTTATCAACGTTGAAAATGCGCCACGCATAAAAGCTAAAATTATCGGGGAAGCAGCGAATGGACCGCTAACTCCTGAAGCGGATGAAATACTGCTGAAAAAAGGAGCGCTGGTAGTGCCGGATATGTACCTGAATGCAGGCGGTGTAACCGTATCTTATTTTGAATGGTTAAAAAATCTGAGCCATGTGCGCTATGGACGCCTGGAAAAGAGATTTACCCAAAACCTGAACACCCGCATACTGGAAGAAATCGAAGAGCTTACCGGTAAAGAAGTGGATGCCAAAAACAAATCCTTTATTGAGCATGGCCCGGACGAGGTGGACCTGGTGTATAGCGGTCTTGAAGAAACAATGATCACGGCAACACGGGAGATCATGGCCGAATGGAAATCGAACGAAAAGATACCCGATATGCGTACAGCGGCATATATCGTTGCTATTAACAAAGTGGCAACCAGTTATGCCGAATTAGGTATTTTCCCGTAAAAGATAGTGTTTAGTTCTTTGTGTAAATAAATTGTTAAGTAACTGAATTTCGAATTAACCACCGAGCAGGTTCGCTTCACCTGCACGGGTTGCAGCCAAAGTTTTGGTCAGGATTTTTTATACGAAAATGAAGAGAGCAGATAGCTGCAACAGAAAGGAAAAACAAGATACAGGGTGCCCTCAATATTTTGATGAAGCACCCGGATGATCGCTTTTACCATAACTATCTATCCATTAACTCTGTAAAGGTCTTCTTTCCGTTTACAAAGTGCAGCCAGGCAACGTTCTTACGAAAATATCCGTTTAAATATTTACTTCTTGTTTTGGGGAATGTACTCTTTTTAGTATCGGTCAGCATCCATTTTGCAAAAGATAAATGCGCGCTGAAAACAGCCACAAAATATCCTGCATCACCTTTCAACAAACTTTTAAATGCAGACACTGCATCCAGAAAGCCACGTGTAAAAATCACATACCACTTACGCAACCCCTGCATATTTTTATAAATCATAATATTGTTGTTGCGAAAGTTCAGATAGGTTTTTAAAGAATTGCCTTTGGGCAAAGTGCCCCCTCCAACATGGTACACAACAGATTGTGGACAGCTGTAAATTTTATAACCGAGCAGTTGTATCCGCCAGCACAGATCAATCTCCTCCTGGTGCGCAAAGAAATAATTATCGAACCCTTCTGCCTCATGAAATATTTTTGCCCGTATAAAAAGCGCGGCGCCGCTTGCCCAGAAAATAGCGCCCGGCTCATTGTACTGTCCATGATCGGCTTCTGAAAAATCAAAAACACGCCCCATTGCAAACGGATACCCGTAATGATCGAGCCACCCTCCTGCCGCTCCGGCGTATTCGAAAAATTCAGGGTGGTGATAAGACAGCAGTTTAGGCTGGCAGGCCGCAATTTCTTTATCCTGCTCCAGCATTGCCACCATAGGTTCTATCCAGCCGGAGGTTACTTTAACATCTGAATTTAATAAGATATAATATTCAGCAACAACCCGCTGCAAGGCCAGGTTATAGCCTTTGGCAAATCCATAATTTTCTGAAAGCCGTATAATATTTACCTGGGGATAGTGTGTTTGTAAAAATGTAACCGAATCATCTGTTGAAGCATTATCCGCCACGATCACTTTATAGTTGGTGTAGGACGACTGAAATAAATACGGTAAAAAATCATGCAGATATTTTTTACCATTCCAGTTTAAAATAACTATGGCTACCAGTGGTCGCATTCTTTTGTTAAGCAACAAAAATAAGGAATGTGGCTTCGGACAAAGCAATAAATTTTTCAATGAACTGTTTTTACTTCTTTAAAATAAGCACTAAAATAAAAATTGTTCTGTTAATTTTGCTAACAACTTTTGTCCTGAAAATTCTGTCTGAAAAGAAATAAAAATGAAATTCTTATTCCTTATTTTAACATTGGCGGCAGCCTTTAATTTATCTGCACAAACAACAGGCGGCGTAAATGTATACAAAGACCCCCGTATTGATGTACTGTTAAAAAAGCAGGCGGAAGTAAATGATCTTTCTACCAGAAATTCGTACAAACGCCGCACGGCAAGGGGATACCGTCTTTTAGTAATAAGCAGTAATAACCGGGCGGAAGCAATTTCGGCACGCACGAAGATTTTAAGTAATTTCCCTGAGCTGAAAGCATATATGTGGTACCAGGCGCCTTACTACAAAGTAAAGGCGGGTAACTTTACCTCCCGAAGCGATGCCCAGGCCTATCAAAAAAGGATGGCGTCCATATTCCCGGGTAATATTTTTATTATGAATGACATTGTAGAGGTAAAACCCGAAACCGGCGATACGAATGATCTGTAAACACCCTTCTTTCGCTTTAATATATTGATAAGAATTTTGATGTAAGTTTGCCTGATGATTGAACAGATACGATCCCTGGCAAAAAAATACGCGCCTGAATTTATTGAAATCAGGAGGCATTTGCATGCCCATCCCGAGCTAAGTTATAAAGAGTTTGAAACAGCTGCTTTCGTACAAAAAAAACTTTCAGAGTTTAATATACCGTTTGAGGTGAAAGCCAAAACCGGTGTAATTGGTTTATTAAAAGGTAAAAATCCTGAAAAAAAGATCATTGCCCTGCGGGCGGATATGGATGCGCTGCCCATTATCGAAGCGAACGAGGTACCCTACAAATCGAAGTATGAAGGGGTGATGCATGCCTGCGGACACGATGTACACACTACCTGCCTTTTAGGTGCCGCCAAGATTTTAAGTGCATTAAAAAATGAATGGGAAGGAACGGTAAAGCTGATCTTTCAGCCCGGAGAAGAAAAAAACCCCGGGGGAGCCAGCCTGTTAATCAATGAAGGGGCTTTAGAAAATCCTGCGCCATCGGCCATTTTCGGGCTGCATGTACACCCGGGCCTCGAAACCGGGAAAGTAAGCTTCAGGGGAGGTAAGATAATGGCCAGCGCCGATGAGCTGTATTTTACCATAAAAGGAAAAGGTGGCCACGCTGCGGGGCCCCATACTACAACAGACCCTATACTTATCGCATCGCATCTTGTGGTTGCCTTGCAGCAGGTTATCAGCCGCAGAAAAAACCCCCTCTACCCTTCCGTATTGTCCGTTACAGCGTTCAATGGAGGAACTACCACTAATGTAATCCCGCAGGAAGTAAAGCTGATGGGCACTTTCCGCGCTATGGACGAAGCATGGCGGTTTGAAGCCCATGAGCACATCAGGACGATTGCTGAAAACCTGGTAAAATCAATGGGCGGCGAGTTGGATCTGCACATAGATATAGGCTACCCTACGGTGTTTAATAATGAGGCGTTAACCAGCATGGCTGCCCAAAAAGCCATTGAATACGTGGGTGCAGAGAATGTGAGCGAAACAGAGATACGCCTGGGAGCTGAAGATTTCGGGTATTATACACAGAAAATACCCGGATGTTTTTACAGGCTGGGTGTAATGAGCGACCCCGGCAATATACGCAACGTGCATACTCCGGTTTTTGATATTAACGAAGCGGCAATAGAAACCGGCATGGGCATGATGGCCTGGCTGGGCGCATCAGTAGAAAAGTAAGAGCGAACCTTTTGCCGCAATAAAACGTCTGATTCAAAAAGGAATAATGAAAACTGTTTTATTTTTTATATCGTTTATTTTATTTGGCTTTTCAATAGAAGCCCAAACAAAAGATTCGGTTAAAGGTGCAATGGAAATAATAAAAGAGAAGGAGAAGAACAGGCCGCCTCAAACAGTTCCTGCTAAAAAAATTCAATTGTTAAACCCTAAAGACAGTATTCAGGAAAGCACGCTGCCTGCCGGTACCAAAAAGAAGAAAAGTTGTTTTTTTAAGCGAAGATCGGGTTCACGCCATTTTTAGACACCACAGAACACACAGCGTTATTCGCCGAGTAGGCAAGCGGGAGTTTCACCCGCGAGCCTCTCACAGAACCGTACGTGATAGTCTCCCATCATACGGCTCGTGTCATTTCTTTGATAGTTAATAACAATAACCCTTTTCCCAATGGTAAA
>JASGEW010000016.1:0-14756 GCA_047606125.1 Niabella sp.
CATTGGGCATCGGTTAAATCTGTCGAATACATATCTTTTTAAGTTTAGTACCTCAAAGAAAATATGTTTCACTATTTAATCCTTGCCCATAATCTTTTTTATTTTATATTTTTAAACAGGCTCTAAAAATGGTTCAACAATACAGGTAAAAATAAGCAATTCATTTTTTTGTGCTAATATGGTAACTTCGCAGGCATAAATTTTGTTACTAAAAGGAATCCGGCATGGGAAGTTTATTCAATGTAAAATGGTAACAGCTGGTATAATAAATGACAGGTATTATGAACAATACACTTGCAGCAGATAGTATAAAAATAAGCGATGCGGCTAAAATCCGTATCGAACAGATCCTTGCTGAGCAGAAAAGCGAAGGCAAAGAAAGCTTTTTAAGAATAAGTGTGGTAAGCGGTGGCTGCTCAGGGCTTAGCTATAAGCTCGATTTTGACACTGAAGAAAAACCTAAAGACCAGGTATTTGAAGATAACGGCGTAAAAATTGTAACGGATATGAAAAGCCTGCTATACCTCCTGGGCACTACACTCGATTTTTCAGAAGGGCTCAGCGGAAAAGGGTTTTATTTTAATAATCCTAATGCCTCCCGTACCTGTGCCTGCGGAGAAAGTTTTGCTGTATAAGGCTAATAATTAATATTTTATTTATAAATAAATGACAAATGAACAAATCACTTACCTCGTTTTTGGTATAGTGATCATTTTAGCATTGCTTTTCGATCTTGGGCTGCTCAGTAAAAAAGGCCAGGTGGTGACCATAAAAAAAGCGATGCTTCAAACCGCTTTCTGGGTTATTCTTTCTTTCTGTTTTTTTGCTTTTGTATGGTGGGAGGATGGCAAAACCGCCGCTTTTGAATACATCAGCGCCTACCTGATGGAATGGAGCCTGAGCATTGATAATATTTTTGTATTTATACTTATCTTTTCCTCGTTCGGGGTAAAGGAGAAACATTATGGCCGCGTACTGCTTATTGGGATCTTAATGGCGATCGTTTTCAGAGTGATATTTATTACAGTAGGTGTAACGCTGGTAAATAAATTTGAGTGGATCCTGTATATTTTCGGCACATTTTTGTTATACACCGGTGTAAAAATGTTTTTGCCTGGCAGGGACGAAGAAGAGAAAGATCCGCATGATTATATGATTTACCGGTGGATCAAAAAAGTGATCCCCCTGGTTTCCCATGATGGTGACGGTAAATTTATCGTACGTGAAGGGGGGAAAAAGAAACATACCATATTATTTGTTGTGGTGCTGATGCTGGCGGCTATTGATATTGTATTTGCCCTGGATTCTATCCCGGCTGTTATGGGCATATCCCGTCATCCAATGATCATTTATACCTCTAATATCTTTGCCGTACTGGGGTTAAGATCCCTTTTCTTTTTGCTTAGGGGCGCGGTTGATAAATTTGATTATCTCCAGCAGGGCATTGCTATCGTACTGGTGTTTATAGGTTTGAAAATGCTGGGTGAACACTGGATCTCGGGGTGGTTCAATAAATCCCAGCAGGTTGCTATTTCACTGGGGGTAATTGTTGCCTGCATTACCGGGAGCATTTTATACTCCATTTTCAAAAAAAAGAAAGGTCTGCCTGAAGAGGTTAAAGACGGGAGTATTCATCTTTAAATACGGGTAATATCATCTTGAAAATTTTAATAAACCATTGAGAAATTAAGATACATTAAGGCCAGTTCTTAATTTTCTTAACTACTTAATCACTCCTTAATGGTAAAATATGGGTCTCAATTGTTACTCAAATTTTTATAATGTACACGCTGCAGCAAATAGCTTATATCTTACAAACACCTCCGCAAAAACTTCCCGAAGTGATCATCACTACGTTGCTGACGGATAGCCGGAAACTGACCAATACAGAACATTCTTTATTCTTTGCATTGAGCGGCCCCCGGCGGAATGGGCATTTATTTATTCCGGAATTATATAAAAACGGACTGCGCTATTTTGTCGTTTCAGAAAAAATCAATCAGAAAGCCTTTCCCGGCGCCCTTTTTATCGAGGTAAATAATGTACTGGAAGCCTTGCAGCAAATCGCAGCCAGCCACCGGCAACAATTTAATACAGATGTAATTGGGATAACCGGCAGCAATGGCAAGACGATCGTTAAAGAATGGCTGTACCAGCTATTACAACCCGGGATGAATATTGTCAGAAGTCCCAAAAGCTACAATTCACAGATAGGCGTTCCTTTAAGTGTATGGGAAATGGATGCTCAAAATGATCTTGCCATTTTTGAAGCAGGTATCAGCCAGGCAGGTGAAATGAGCCAACTGGAAGCGATTATTCAACCCACTATCGGCATCCTTACCCATATTGGCGCTGCACACAGTGATGGCTTCAAAAACGATAAAGAGAAATTGGTTGAAAAGCTAAAACTTTTTAAAAGGTCAAAAATGGTCATCGCTAACGGCGATAACCCACTAATCAGGAATACGATTAAAAAGCTACAACTTCCTGTGTGCTTCTGGGGAAAAGAGAAAGACAATTTCCTTCGGATACTGGGCATCAAAAAAGATAATATATTTTGTACAATAAAGCTGCGGGCCAATAAAGCAACCCGCGAAATTCAGATACCATTTACAGACGACGCCTCTGTAGAAAATGCAATTACCTGCATAGCCACCCTCCTTTACCTGAATATTAACATCGAAGATATTAAAGCCCGCATGAAGGTTTTGCAACCTGTAAACATGCGGCTCGAGTTTAAAAAAGGGGTCAACGAATGCATCATCATCAACGACAGTTACAGTGCCGATACCGATTCGCTCGCGATAGCACTCGACTTTCTGAAACAGCAGTCAAAAGGGCTTAAAAAGACTGTTATTCTTTCCGATTTCCTGCAGAACGGCAGTAATGGCACTGCATTGTACAGCAATATACTTGATCAGCTTCAAAAACATAAAATAAGCAGGTTTATCGGCATTGGCCAGCAAATGCAAACCATAGTACCGGGATTAATTGCTGATAAAAAAATCAAAACCCGTTTTGCTTCTTATGCAAATACAAAAGATTTCTTACAACATGCCTATATTTTTGATTTTAAAGAAGAAGCGATACTTATAAAAGGAGCGCGCGTTTTTGAATTTGAAGACATTGCCTCCCTGCTCGAACAAAAAGCCCATCAAACCATTCTCGAAATAAACCTCGACGCCATCAGTCACAACTACAAAGCCTTCCAGCAAATGCTGCAACCCGATACAAAAATGATGGTAATGGTAAAAGCTTTTGCCTATGGAAGCGGGGGCACCGAAGTGGCCGGTTTGCTGCAATATCATAAAGCCGATTACCTTGGTGTGGCTTATGCCGATGAAGGGGTGGAGCTGCGCAAGGCCGGTATTACAGTACCCATAATGGTTTTAAACCCCGAAGACAATGCCTTTGATGCGATTACCGACAACCACCTGGAGCCGGATATATTTTCTTTTGAGCAATTAACGGCATTTCAAAAACACATACAACAGGCTGGTCTTAAAAACTACCCGGTACATATAGAAGTGGAAACCGGCATGAACCGCCTGGGTTTTAATATAACTGATATTGATACACTCGGCAAAAAACTAAACAATAATGAGTATATAAAAGTGCAGTCTGTTTTTTCGCATCTTGCTGCAAGCGAAGATGAAGTAGAAGATACTTTCACCCTTCATCAATATGAGCTGTTGTTAAACGCAACGGCAAAGCTTCAGCAATATATCGGCTATCCTTTTCTCCGGCATATTGCCAATTCATCGGCTATTGCACGGTTCCCGGATCTGCAGCTGGATATGGTAAGATTAGGTATCGGCTTATATGGCATTGCGGGCAAAACAGTTCGCCGGCAGCTTACACCCGTCCTGACTTTAAAATCAACCATTGCCCAGGTAAAGCATATCAAAAAAGGCGAAACAGTAAGTTATAACAGGCGCGGAGTGGCTAAAGAAGATTCTGTAATTGCTACCGTGCGTATTGGCTATGCAGATGGATACTCCAGAAGGTTTGGAAACGGAACCGGCTACATGCTTGTCAGGCATTCAAAAGCGCCCGTAATTGGAACGGTTTGCATGGATATGACCATGATCGATGTTACCCACATCAAAAATGTAAAAGAAGGGGATGAAGTAATTGTTTTTGGAGGGGAGCCGCCAATAGAAGAAGTTGCAGCAAGCATTGGCACCATTCCTTATGAAATTATGACCGGTATTTCGCAAAGAGTAAAACGCGTATATTGGAGCGAATAAAATTAATAATTGAAATTTAAAAATTAAAAATCATCTTTGCAGGTTTATGAAGGCAGGGAAACTAAGTACAGCTATATTTATTATTTTATTGATCCTGATTGCTGACCAGGCGGTTAAAATATACATTAAAACACACTATCCCATTGGTGAAGTAACCCATATACTGGGTTTAAGCTGGGCCCGTATTCATTTTATTGAAAACAGCGGCATGGCCTGGGGCTGGAAATTCGGAAACGAAAGCGGGAAAGTGGTTTTGACGCTTTTCAGGCTATTTGCGGTCATCTTCGGAAGCTGGCTGCTGGTAAAATTTTCGAGGGAAAAATACTCGGGAGGTTTTATGGTATGCGTAGCGCTGATATATGCGGGCGCACTTGGCAACCTGATAGACAGTATGTTTTACGGCATGCTGTTTGATAAAGGCTATCATTTTGATCCCTCTTTTGGCGACTATGTAAGTTATAGCGGTGTGGCCCGGCTCAACGGTAAAGGATATGCTTCATTTTTACATGGAAGCGTAGTGGATATGCTTTATTTCCCCATGATAAAGACCACCTATCCCTCCTGGATGCCCTGGGTGGGCGGTGAACCTTTTGAGTTCTTCAGCCCGATTTTTAATATTGCAGATGCAGCCATTTCAACAGGAGTGATCACACTGCTCGTATTCCAGAAACGCTTTTACAGAAAAGAAGAAGCGCCGGTACCGGAAAACAGCGAATACAACAGCCAGGCCATTTCGTAGGTATAAAAAAATCCGCCCGAAAAAAAATCTCGCAGCGGATAATGGTGTTTCTCCGAAATATTATTATTACTTGTAAAATTGATCAGTAAACCGGCCACACTCGTTGTTCACAAAACTTGATCTCTACAGCAGCATTATAAAAGTATAACTCTTTTAAATCAGAAAGAAAAATTACATATCACTAATATAAGCGATTTTTTTCAATTTAATGTTGTAACAGCAATTTTTTAAAAAGTCTTTTTTCAGGATTTTTGAGCCGGCTCATTTTTTCGGAAACGATCAAAAACTTTCCTGGCGGTTTTTACATCTATTTTTGAGGACTTTTTCAATACCTGGATAAAATACTCCACTTCGTTGGCAGCTGCCGGACAGCCCATATTATTGCCATCAGGCAACCTGGAATCGGCTATTAACTTCCCGTCGGCATCGTAGATCAGCCAGAAAGGGATACCAGCGCTCTCCGGGGCATACTTTTTATAAAGTTCCTCAGCGCCCGGGTTTTCAAGCTGTTTTTTATCGGCCGATTCTAATATAGTGAGGTGCTCAATAACATAATTATCGTTGAAGAACTGCTGGCAGGCCGCATCATTTATAGCTGCATCCATTTTGTGGCACCAGCCGCACCAGGACGCATGAAAAATTATAAAAACATTTTTCTTTTCTGCTTTAGCTTTGCTGAATGCCTGCTGCAATACTTCATCAGCGGATGGGGGCGCTGTTTGCGCAAATACCGGGATTGACAAAAAGCTGATGAATATTAAAACGGTAAGATATTTTATCATAATGGTACTTTACTTTTTATTGAATGCTGATGCAAATGGCGGTTTTACAGATGACCCATCAGCCGGGTACATAAAATTAATTTAAAAATGACGAAACTATCCGTAAATATAAACAAAATTGCTACGCTCAGAAACGCGCGCGGCGGGAACAATCCCGATCTTTTAAAAATGGCGTCCGATGCGGAAAAATTCGGGGCCGACGGGATCACCGTACATCCCCGGCCCGATGAAAGGCATATCAGGTATGCAGATGTGACTTCGCTGAAAAAGATATTAACTACCGAATTTAATATTGAAGGGAACTGCCGCGAGCAAAAATTTATTAATCTTGTATTGGAAACAAAACCGCACCAGGTAACCCTGGTACCCGATGCCCTGGGGCAGCTGACGAGCGATCATGGCTGGGATACGATCGCAAATAAAGATTATTTAACTGAAATAATCGGTGTATTTAAAAACGCCGGCATCCGCGTGTCCATTTTTGTGGATCCTGATGAAAAAATAGTGGCAGGCGCTGCGGCAACAGGCACCGACCGTATTGAGCTTTACACAGAAAGTTATGCCCGGCAATATCCTGAAGATCGTAACCGGGCCATTGCCCCGTACGTAGCGGCCGCAAAAAAAGCAAAAGAACTGGGCCTGGGTCTGAATGCCGGTCACGACCTGGACCTGAAGAACCTCCGGTTTTTTGCACAGCAAATTCCCTGGCTGGATGAAGTGAGCATTGGCCACGCCCTTATTTGCGATGCGCTTTACCTGGGCTTTGAAAATACCATTCAATTGTATAAAAGGCAGCTGCAAAACGATCGGCGCTTAAAGCCTTAAGCTTTAGTAATGAAGTATATTTTTTCTATATTTTTTATTTTACTGTTCTTTGCCGGCAAAGCGCAAAGTGTTGAAAGCATCCATTTTCATTTATATACCGACAGTCTTAAAAAAGGTACGCACAATTTATTAATGTGGACGGAAAGATGAGCGATGGCACCTGGCGGCCGCTTACAACAAAGGAACTGGATCTCAAAACCGATTATGGCAGATTTGAGGGCAATGATCTTGTATTACCCGACAATACTACCGTTTCCAGGGTATCTGTTACGGCCACGCTAAAATCAAACACAAAGAATAAGAAGCAGGTGATCATCTGGATCAAACAGGAGCCTGATCCTCCACTGCCGGCTTATGATGCAGATGCAGAAATCAGGAGCCGGAAAAGAAGCAAGCTGTAACCCTACAAATGAAGTTAATTTTTGCTTTCCTTAATTAAAGCAATAAAATCATCAAACAAATATCTCGAATCGTGAGGACCGGGCGTGCTTTCGGGGTGGTATTGTACCGAAAAAGCCGGTTTCCCCTTTACACGAATCCCTTCAATCGACTGATCGTTGAGGTTTACATGGGTTATTTCCACTTTATCAGATGCTTTTACCGATTCAGGATTGACACCAAACCCGTGGTTTTGTGTGGTGATCTCCGATTTACCGGTAACCAGGTTTTTAACCGGATGGTTTAATCCCCTGTGGCCATGGTGCATTTTGAAAGTATCGATATCATTAGCTAAAGCCAGCAGCTGATGCCCGAGGCAGATGCCAAATACCGGTTTTTCTTCTTTTAAGATCTCTTTTACGGTATCAATGGCATAATCCATAGCAGCAGGATCGCCGGGGCCATTAGAAATGAAATATCCGTCAGGATTGAAACCTTTCACTTCTGCCAAAGGCGTTTTAGCAGGAAAAACTTTTACATGAGCGCCGCGGTCCACCATACATTTTAAAATATGCTGCTTGGTACCATAGTCCATTACCGCAATTTTAATGTCGGATTTTGTATCGCCCAGTTCATACGCTTCTTTAGTGGAAACTTTCGAAGCCAGTTCCTGCCCGCTCATATCGGGTGTTTCGGCCAGGCGGCGTTTCAATACTTCAATATCAAAAGTTTCGGAAGAAATAACACAGTTCATCGCCCCTTTGGTGCGGATATGGGCCACTAAAGCACGGGTATCAATGCCATGTATCGAAACAATATTATTTTTTTTCAGATAAGTATCTAAAGAGCCTTCGGCCCTTTTGCGGGAAAAATTTTCATTCAGGTTCTTGGCAATCACACCTAAAACCTTCACACTGTCGCTTTCCACATCTTCAGGTATTACGCCATAGTTGCCGACATGAACGGCATTCATGATCACGATTTGCCCGTAATAGCTGGGATCGGTAAAAACCTCCTGGTAACCGGTCATTCCTGTGTTAAAGCAGATTTCGCCGGTAGCAGTGCCAATAGCGCCAAAGGCAAAACCTTCGGCAACGGTGCCATCCTGTAATAATAAAATAGCGCGGGATTGTGTAATTTGAGTATCAGGCATTTATTTTTCTTTTTTATCAACAAAAAATCGCGCAAAAATAGGTTAAAAATTGGGATTTATGACGTCGCTTTGATAAATGTGCCGGGGCTACGCCCGCTGCTCTGTATTATTTGCTTGGTGCAACGGACTAATACCGATAGCTTTCGGTACGTTGTTACAAGATAAAACCGGGGCTACGCCCCTTACCTGTACGAGAACCCAAATAGATCTTCCGGCACCTCAAAATAAGAGTTAGTGTAGCGATAAAATTTGTAAACTGCAGTATATTTTTATTTCATGAACAGTCAGGATAAACTTTTACAGCGCATTACTATAAATCCAGGTGTTATGTCTGGCAAACCAATAATACGCGGGCTAAGGTTTCCTGTAAGGAATATTTTGGAACTTTTAGCTTCCGGGTTATCTAAGCAGGAAATACTGGAGCAGCACCCCATTCTTGAAGCAGATGATATTAACGCCGCGTTGTTGTACGCCCGCTTAAAAAATGAAGTTTTTAATTATTGATCCCTGCTTACCGTTTTAACTCTTAAAACATTAAACGTTGAACTTTAAACCCTTCAGTTTCTCCGCTCCATCGCTCCTTTTTTCATTTCAGCTGCCAGCTCCGCTCCCAAATAGCGTTCAATAAGGCCATGCACCAGGTAAATCACCGGCGTCATTACAATGGCAATAATAAATTTATAGATATAGTTGCCTGCACAAATAGCCATTACCAGCCCCAGGCTCCACGGCGCACCCTGGTTGGCCGAAACACGGGGACCAATATAAAAGGCAATAAAAAGTACCACAAAGCTGTCTATAAGCTGTGAGACCAGTGTAGAGCCCGTGGCGCGCAGCCATATCGCTTTTTCACCCGTTGCTTTTTTAATGCTGTGAAAAACGGCCACATCCAGTATCTGGCCCAATAAAAAAGCGGCTAAGGAACCAATAATGATCCAGGAGCCCTGCCCTAAGATGATCCGGTAGGCATCGTTGGCATCGTTAATATGCTGGTTTTGATAATTGACCGTCCAGAAATCCGCAGGGGCCAGGTAAATGCCTCCCTGGAACATTACAAAAGTGTACGCAATCAGTCCGGCAGCAATGAAAGACAAAAACTTTACACCTTTCATCCCATAATATTCATTGATGATATCCGTCATAATAAATACCACGGGCCAAAGTAATACGCCGGCAGTAAGATTAAACGAGAACGCGGTTCCGAAAATATTCAGGTTAAACGGAAGTATGCCCAGTGTTTTTTCAAGTGAGAAAATTTTAACGCCGATCACTTCGGCTATTATAGCGTTGGCAATAAAAAAGCAGCCCAACAAAATGTATAACCGGGTAGGTTTATCGCTGATGATAGTACGGATCATTGAAATAAAATATAAAAATAATTAAGATGAGGAGGAAGATAATATTGACAATAAACAGCCCTTTAGGCACGACGTGGTAGGGTTTTTTACCCAAAACTGCCAGCAAAAAGTAAATAATGTTCACAAGCGGTAGGGTGATCAGCGCCAGCACATAACCGCCCAGAATAACAGATGAAGACACCACTTCGTTATTATTCCAGGAAATGAACAGTAATGAAAGCGCCAGCAGCATGAACACTCCGCTTAAAAAAGCTACCCTTGATAAAAATATTAACCAGCGCATAAGCGAATTGATCCTGCAAATTTATTATTTATTTTAGCAGGGTTTCGTGTAAAATAGCATTATTTTGCCATGTTGCCACTTTAGGCAATAAAGCACAAATAACACAAAATTACTTTTAATGAATACCTGGTTAAAAAAGGCATTACCTCATGTAATAGCAGTACTTATATTTTTAGTTATTACAGTGCTGTTCTGCAAACCTGTGCTTGACGGGAAAGTACTGAATCAGCACGATATTGGCATCAGCGGCTGGAAAGGCTCTGCCCAAAACGCTTTTGAAGTGAAAGAAAAAACAGGTCATTTCCCGTTGTGGAGCACCAGTGTTTTTAGTGGTATGCCTAATTACCAGATTGCAATGGAAGGTAAAAGCGCTATGCCCGTGGATCTCAATAAAATAATCGGGCTGGGCCTGCCTAAACCCATGAATTTCTTTTTTATCGCCTGCATCTGTTTTTATATACTATGTGTGGTAATGCGGTTGCACCCTGCCATTGGCATTTTTGGGGCGCTTGCGTTTGCCTACTCCACTTACAACCCGTTAATTATAAGCGCCGGCCACGAAACCAAGATGATGGCGATCGCCTACATGCCTGTATTACTTGCAGGGCTGTTATTGATCTTTAGCAAAAAATACTGGAGCGGCCTGGCTTTAGCTACCCTGGGCGCCATGTTCGAACTGATGGCCAATCATCCGCAAATCAATTATTATTTCTTTTTGATCGCAGGCGCTGTTACCATTGGTTACCTGGTAATATGGATCAGGAATAAAGAGTACAAGCATATTATTATTTCTTTTGCATTAAGCGCAGTGGCAGCATTAATAGGGCTGGGATGTTATTCCCTTGCCTTTCTTACAACCAATGAGTACGCTAAATATACGATGCGGGGTGGCAAAAATGTAGAAGTGACCGGCAGCGAGGTAAAGGCCGCCAACACAACAGGACTGGACGCCGATTATGCCATGCAATACAGTATGAGCAAGGTAGAACCTTTTATTATGCTAATGCCTAAAGCTGTAGGTGGCAGTAGTAGTACACCATTACCCGAGAACTCTAAAGTGATAGAAAAACTGGTTAATGCAGGTGTTCCGGAAATGCAGGCTTCACAGTTCCTAAGCCAGGTACCCTTACCTGCTTATTGGGGCGGCATGAGCAAACCAGGTGATTACTCCGGAGGTCCATCCTATATCGGGGCCATTATTTTTATTTTCGCTATTATCGGTTTTGTGGTAGTAAAACATCCCTTAAAATGGCCGCTGCTGATCATTACAGTTTTGGCAGTGATGATGAGCTGGGGTAGTTATTTTTTGGGATTCAATGAATTGCTATTTAAAACGCTGCCATTATATAATAAATTCAGGGCGCCCTCGATGGCCTTAGTTATTGCGCAGCTTACGATGCCGTTAATGGCTGTGATTACTGTTTACACCTTATTCTTTACGGGAAATGCTAAAGAGATACTACAGGCTAATTTTAAAAAGATACTTTATACACTGGGGGGATTGACCCTGCTGCTGGCACTGCTGTATATTGCACAGGACTATTCCTCTGGTATCGATGAACAGGTGAGCCAAATGAAACTGGGCCCTAACGGGGATGATACCTTTAACCGGGCAATCATTGCAGGCATGAAGGCCGACAGACAAAGCCTGTTTGGTAAGCAGGTATTGCGCAGTATATTGTTTATAGCGATAGTGCTGGGAATATTGTATGCTTACCTGAAAAACCTGTTTAAACCCGTGGTTGCTGTTACCATCCTGGCTTTAATAAGTATTATCGACCTGTGGGCGGTTGATAAAAAATATTTCAGCGATGAGCAATATATTGCCAAAGATGAATTGCAAACTGAGATGACAACGCCTTCGGCAATTGATCAGGAAATACTTAAAGACAAGGATCCTCATTACCGGGTATATGACGTGCAGGGGATGAATAATAATCATGTATCTTATTACCATCGCTCCATATTAGGGTACCACCCCGCCAAACTAAGGATTTATCAGGATATTATTGACCGGTATTTTAATGGTGCTCCCAATGAGCAAATATTAAATGCGCTCGATGCAAAATATATTATTAACCAGAACCAGCAGGGACAGCAGGAGCTGATTCCCAACCCTAATGCTTATGGGGCTGTATGGTTTGCAAAAACTGTAAAACCGGTGGCGAACGATGTGGAAGAGTTACAGGCCATTGGCAGTACGAACCTGAAAGATACCGCTATTGTACAGCAGGCTTACCTAAAACCGGCCGGCAATTTGAATACAGATTCTTCTTCTGCGATCAGCCTGGTAAAATATACCAATGATGAAATTGAATATACGGCCAATACCCCAACAGGCGGGTTTGCGGTATTTAGCGAAATATATTATCCTGCCGGCTGGAGCGCTTATATTGACGGAAAGCAAACAAACATCATCAAAACAGACTATGTGCTGCGGGGCCTGGTGATCCCTGCGGGAAAGCATACGGTAAAATTTATGTTTGAACCTGCTGCTGTAAAAAAAGGCATGACCCTTTCTTATATAAGCTCATGGATGGTAATGATTATTGTTATCGGTGGTTTCTTTATGCAATGGCGGGTGGATAGAAAGCACGAGAATGATGAATCTTGAATGATGAATTATCAATTGGCAACTGTCAATTGGCCAACTATTAATCATCAACTATAAACGATCAACTACATATCGCTTCCGTTGTTCCCTATAAAATTATCCCTGCCGTTACGGGTGGTGAGAAAGGCATTTTTCTTTTTTTGAAACATGTTGCCAGGCACGCCAGGGTAACCTGTTTCAGCGTTTCAGAAAATAAAGACAACTCCGCTGGTATCGGGTTTTTTCCGCTGCTGGGCAGCACGCATAAAAAATGGCGCTATATTGATATTCGCCTGTTCTTCAGTATCAAAAAAACATGCAAAAATGAAAATATCGGGCATATTATGATCGAACACCCTTATTATGCCTGGCTGGGTTATCTTTTAAAGAAATTTGCAGGGCTTAAGCTGATCGTACATTCACATAATATTGAAGCGGCACGCTTTAAAACCATGCGTAAAAGATGGTGGCGGATTTTATACAGCTACGAAAAATTTGCGCATCAAAATGCCGATTTTAATTTTTTTATTACTGAAGAAGACCGGAAATATGCCATACAGGAATATAAGCTAAAAGCTGACAAATGTGCGGTGATTACCTATGGCATTGAAACAGCAAAGGCCCCCGGCGCCGAAGATAAAGCGCTGAGCAAAAGAAAGGTTTATGATGAAACAGGCTTACCTGCTGAAACAAAGCTCATACTTTTTAACGGAACACTCGATTATCTGCCTAACCGCGACGGGCTGGACAGGATACTTAATGAGATCGGCCCTGTGTTGGAGGAAACGCTTGCACTACCCTATAAGATCATTATCTGCGGCATGCGCTTACCCGATACTTACAACAAACTTAAGGCTTACGAAAGCCATAATATTATTTACAAGGGATTTGTAGAAGACGTTGATCTATATTTTAAAGCGGCTGATCTTTTTATTAACCCCATCATTGATGGCGGCGGTATTAAAACCAAGCTGGTAGAGGCTTTGGCCGCAAACACCCCGTCGATATCATTTAAAGCGGGCGCTTATGGCATTCCGTTTTCAGTAACAGGGAATAATTTAAGCATCATCCCTGACGGCGACAGTAAAGGTTTTGCAGAAAGTATTATTAACAGACTCAACAATGCAAAAGAGGATATTCCTTCCGTTTTTTATGACCATTTTAATTGGGATGCTATTGCGCGAAAGGCGGTTGGGATAGTGAGTAAGGTATAGTCGGGAAGACAGTACTAAAACTATTTTGAACTAAGCTGTTTTTTTCTTACTCCTATTTCCTTGAAACTGCTGTAAATACTGTACTTCATGTTATAAATGTAAAAATGTGTAAAAATAGTTTAAGAATTATTTGCACTACATTTGGCAATACAATAGCTTTGTGTCAAAACAGCTAAATGAAAAGAGCGACCATAAGGCCGGAGTTGTACATTACCCGGCTGAATAAACAGGGTTTTGCGCCCGTGCGATTGGTATGCCAGTACAGGCAGGACAGAAAGATTATCCCTACCGATTTGAAAGTAAGACCCGCTAACTGGAGTGTGAAAGACCGGGCGGCTATCTATATCAAGCCAGGGGAGTTTAAGAAGCTGCAATCTGATCCGAATAACACCCTGCCTTCCAGCTACTCATTAATGCCATTAGAAAAGGATGTAGCCGCTTTGAATAATAAGCTAAGGGGGTATATCAGTAATTTGGAAGGCATTGAGGACGGCCTGATTAAGAAGGGGAATTATACTATTTCCGACCTGGTGATTGAATATAAGAAGCAATATGGAGGCCGGGGCGTTATTGAGAGTGATCCGCAGCATAGTGTTACGGATTTCATAGACGACTATGTAAAGCGCAATGAAGGGTTGATTAAGTTCAGGACGCTGCAAGCGTACACCAACCTGAACAACCATCTTAAAAACTATTCCGCGAAAAAGAAGGACAAGCCGGTATTTGAGAAACTGACGTACTCCAAAATGAAGGCAATACATGCCTATCTGATTGAGACAGGCATTAATAATACAACGATAGCAAAGCTCATATCAACCCTGAAAACATTAATCAAGGCGGCTGTAAGGGAGGATAAAGCAATACAGGTGTGCCCTGATTTCAGGGATTACAGCGTTACCCGTAAGGATAGCGACCATGAGGTAATAGCCCTATCGCAGGATGAGTTTAACGCGCTTATGGATTTGGATTTGTCCGATTACTCAAAACAGGATTATTATTTGGCAGGTGGTGAGCAGGTTGCAGTTTCTTACAAGACGTTGGATAAGGCCAGGGACCTGTTTATATTTTCCTGTGTTACCGGTTTGCGCTATTCAGACGTTGCCAGCCTGAAAAGGGAGCATATCAGGGAGGGGTTTATTTATAAAAAGGCGATAAAGACAGGTCAAAACCTGGTTATCCCG
>JASGEW010000017.1:0-10357 GCA_047606125.1 Niabella sp.
GCTTTTCTCTGACCGTTCACTACCATTCCCTTACAGGTTCAGCAGCGCAGAGCGATTTGGCAACCCCGCCTGTACAGCGTTGCCGGAGGACCTACCCCCATCTTTGAAAGAACTTCATGGCACAAACAAATACACGAATCCTTTCCGAAACAAATGAAATAACTCAAAATAAATGTCTTTTTTGTGTTGACAATACAATCCACGGAATATAGCCGCAAGAATTTTACGCATTAGGATCATAAATGCCTGCAGGTATATCGCTAAGCTCACATAGAATTTCTCACACAACTCTATACCAAAGGCATATTCGTGCATTTGTGGCAGTGGCAGTTTTAAACAGCAAACCCTCATTCGAGAGCGTCTCAGTTTACAGGTTTTCAGCATTATAAAACAGTGGGATCGTACCTTTTTCAACACATACGCTTGCTGTATAGTTATCCGCCGGGTTATATGTAAATATTTCAAAATCCTGATCGTTAAAAGGAACTGATCCAAAATGATTGACGCCATCCAGCATTTCAACCTGAGGCAAACAGTCCACAAGCCCCAGTCCTGTTGCTTTCAGTAAGGCTTCCTTCCGCGTCCAGAATTTAAAAAAAGTTTTACGCCGGTCTTCCGATCTGCTTACCACCACTATTTCCTGTTCCGAAAGAATATTATACACAAAATCTTTAAGATCTATATTTTTGATTTCTTCAATATCTATCCCTACGGTTTTATGGCTTATAACCAACAGCACTATATTGCCGGAATGGCTGATATTGAATTGCAGCAGCTGGTTATCATGCCTGTCAACGGCAAACGGCTTTTTATTGGCACCTGGTTTTATAATAATATCACCGGCATCTGCATTGGTATACCGGGCCAGCAACCGTTTTATATAAATACGCCCTGCCAGCAACCTGTGCGCATCCGCTGGTTGCCTGTATCTGTTTGCCTTCTCCTGTTCGTCAGGAGCGATCAGGTGTTGGTTACCGGCAAAATCTGCTTTGTTGATATCAACCGCATAAATATGCGCTTCATCAGGGCCCAGTAAAGCCGTATTCACGGAAAAGCCCGGTATCATATCGTTACAAAAGACGGTCAATTGTTATGGAATGGGATGCTTTTAAAGATAAAAATAATCCTATTTCTATACAATTCATATTTGCCGGGTTCATTGCCTACAATGTTGTGCCTGTATTTTGAGATACAATTTAATTGTTTAAAAGTATTTTTGCCGGCAATGCTGCAACTCAGGTCCATATCGCTTCTGCAATTTAAGAACTACACAAACAGATCGTTTGAGTTCCATAAAAAGATTACAGGTATTTGCGGTAATAACGGCGTAGGCAAAACCAATATCCTTGATGCCATCCATTATCTCTGTTTTACCAAAGGTTATTTCAGCAGCTCGGATGCTGTAAATGTGCAGCAGGGAACAAAAGGATTCAGGATCGAAGGGCAGTTTATAAAAAATGATATTCCGGAAACTGCGGTCTGCATTTTAAGGGAGAATACTAAAAAAGAGTTCCTAGTTAACGATGAAGCCTATGATAAATTTTCACAGCATATCGGCCGGTACCCCTGTGTGGTTATTGCCCCAGACGATGCCATACTCATCACGGGCGGCAGCGAGGAGCGCCGTACTTTCCTGGATGCCCTCCTCTCCCAGTTAAATGCTGAATACCTTCAAAATCTTATTCAGTACAATAAAGTATTGCAACAAAGAAACTCCCTGCTAAAATCAATGGCCGAAAGCGGCCGGGCCGATACGGAACTGTTACACATTTTAAATGACCAGCTGATAAAGCCCGGCAATTTTATCTTTGAAAAAAGAAGCCATTTCCTGGTTTCCTTTTTACCAAAAGTTAAAAGATTATATGCAGACATTGCACAAAAAGAAGAAGCGCTTACTATATTGTATGACAGCAGGTTGCTGGAAACCTCTTTTGAAACGCTTTTAATAGCTTCAGAAAATAAAGACCGCCTGTTGCAGCGCACCACAACCGGTATACACAGGGACGATATCGTGCTACAGCTTAACGGTCAGCCGTTTAAAAATATTGCCTCGCAGGGACAGCGCAAAAGTTTGTTATTTGCTTTAAAGTTGACAGAGTTGGACGTAATTTTTGCCGAAAAGAAGCTGATGCCGCTTTTATTATTAGATGACGTTTTTGAAAAATTAGACGAAGACAGGATCAGCAACCTGCTGCAAAAAGTATGCATTGAAAATCAGGGGCAGGTTTTTATTACCGATACCAACAAAGAAAGGCTGACCAGTCACCTGGAAAATTTAAATGCCCGCTTTGATTTAATATCTTTGTAGCGTGCTACTAATGCACTTTATTCTTAACCCGGCCCGCTATTTCATTTGTCATTTCAAACTTCAAAACTCCGCCGTTCATAACATCTTTATGATGAATCCTGAAATCCTTAACAGGCCTGCCATTGAACGATACAGACTTTACGTGGGGATATTCGTGTATTCGTGGCTGTTAAACAGCAAGCCCTATTTAGTTCGATTCATATATATAACGTTAATTTAGAACAATCTACTTTCTCGTCGAACACCGATATTAGCGTAATCCTGTTACCCATAAATATATTAAAAACTGTTTTAAGTGCTAACGGCATTGTAGCTTATTCCCAGGTATCTGGCTATTGCTTTACAAACTTCAGCGCATCGGCACATACTCTTCCGCCCGGACCCTGATTGGATATTTTGATTTTGATAGTGTCATTTTTTTGATAATCCAGCACATCGAAAAATTGCCAATAGCCATCCGCAGGTTTTTGAGTCATGTCTATTGTATAATCATGCGTATGTTTTTTTGAAATAACAGATATCAAAGCTTTCTGAGCATTTATTTCAGCAGGTGCATACATAATGGACATATTATATTTTCCTGACGTGGGAGCGGTGAACACGTATGTGGCGGAAGCTGTTTCAACAGGAGTCTGCTGCATAGTATGAAAGCCGCCTAGCATAAAGGGGAGATCATTTTGATTCCTTACCCATCTCCAGTCTTCTTCTCTTGGAGTAAAAGATGCATAAACATCATCTAAAATTATCCCATCAAATCTATCCACAGTTATAAACGCATCCTTTTTGAAATTAACTTTCATTACTTGTCCCTCCTTTATCAATTCATTTTGTAGCTCTTGAATATTAACATTTTGAACTATAGTTTCCTTCTTAACACACAATGCTGCAGCATTTCCCGCAGCATGCCCCATAATCATAAACACCGGCTCCATCCTAAGCGAACCATAGATAACGTGCGATGCTGACACACACGTTGATACGATCAGATTCTGACAATCTTTCTTATTCGGAACTAAACTCGAATAAGGTATTTGATATGGTCTATATGGTATATGATGAATACCGCCTTCGGTAAACAAATATCCATCGGGAGTTATTGTTCGTTGTACTTCGTGAGAATCCATGAAATACGAACCCATACCGATAACATCTGACTTTTCAACTGATTCAAAAGCATCTTGCTGACGCATAACATATTTACCAATCATTCTTCGCCCTTCTCTGGCATAAAGCAAATAAGGCCAATTGTCATTATCAGTAAATTCATCTTTAGCATAGCCATATCGTAAAGCATCCTTTCTTAATACTTCAGGAACATTCGGGTCATTAGAAACAAAATACAGGTAGCCCTCAGTATAATCTTTGTAGTAATACCAAATAGAATCTCTCATTTTATATGATCCATCTGGATACTTATGGCAAGCATTCGCCAAATCAAGATGATTAATATCAGTTTTATTCTGCGGTAATTTATAAATTGTACATACCTGATCAAAACGAGTTAGATTATTATTAAGTATTTTTTTTAATAGTGGTTGGTATCTGAGGGCAGAATAGTTTCCAGGCTTTTTAAAAGGAACTTTATTAGAGTCTACCTGAGTGAGTGTTAACCTGAATCCATACGCTTGTGTTTTATTATCTGCGGAACCAACTGGTTGCATTGGTTCAAAACGATAGTCCATTGAAAATATTGCCTCAAGGGACTTAATCCTTCTTATTTCCGAAGAAGAAAGTTGTACAGGATGTACATTTCTGGTATTTCTGCCCGCTTCTGATTCACCATATTGTGTTCGGCTTTCCCGCCCTACAATATATGGAACATGTGACCAAGCCATAAGATCACCTTCATAAGAAGCATCAATAAACACTTTGGCTGCAAACTCCATTCCATTTTCCGTAATTATCTTCTGAATTTTTTTATCCTTTGAAATAACACCAGATTTCTCAATTAAACGCGTATTATAATAAACGTCCACGCCAGTCTCTTTTGCCATTTGTTTAAACGTGGCTTCTGCTATACTTGGTGTTAGTAAATAAGCGGGTTTCCCTTTTAAATTGTAATATTCGCCAACACGTTTAAAAAAATCCAGCGTATATCCTCCGATTGTTGTATCTACGCCTTTGTCTACACTTCCTAATCCACTTGTGGTAAGTCCGCCTACATGATTATTTTGTGATAAAACAGCCACTTTTACGCCGCCTTTAGCAGCCGCATAAGCGGCTATCATACCGGAAGATGTCGCACCATATATCACTACATCGTACGATTTTTCCTGACCATAAGAAACAGAAGAGAAAACGACGATATTAATAAATATAAAAATGAACTGTCTTAATGTAGTCATATATAAATTTTTAAAATGTAATTATCAGCAATATCAAAACGAACAGAGGGCATATTATTTAATAAATACCGGCTCCAATTATCATTTTTGTTCTCTTGCAGGCAGCCACTTAATATCACTTTTTATGTCTGCATAAGGAGAAATATTTAATGCAACACCTTTTTCCACAGTAAAAGTTGATTTTGAATTACCGGAGTTTGCAAACGGAAACTTACAATTCATAAAAGTAACAGAAAGTGGTTTCAGGCTTCCCGGCATCATTGCATTCAAAAGTGAAACACCTCGAAATCCTTTTTGAGGCACAACAGCGGAAATAGTGCTATTTATAAATGTATCTATTCCGTTTCTCAGTAAAAGATTATATCCGTAATTATCTTCTAACAAAATATTTTCTGCTTTGCAGGTTACATAAGGATCTCCGTGACATATACCTGTCGAGTTACGACGAGCGATAAAGCCCTTGATAGCTATCTTACAATTTTCATGGGCACTGATACCGTCATCCCCGCATTCCGTAGCAGTAATATTTTCAAAAACAAGATCTTCGCAGTTCCCGTGTATATTAAAACCGTCATTGATAAAGTGCGTAACGTGAATATTCCTGATAATCCAATGCTTACAAGTACCGCCAAAGCCCACTCCGTTTTGCCGGATCGGCGTTTCAATATAATAGTCCGATAATTTTTTTTCGGGGTCGGTTGCAATATAAAAAGCCGTCTTTGAATCTTCATAAGTCCATTCTCCCACTCTTATCTTATCAGGGTCAATTAATGGTTGAACGGTTCCTTTTGACGAACGCCCCATACGATTTTGAACGCCATTCCACATCATGAAATAACGTTGTATGGATGAAGCACTCGGCACTACTATTGTCTTAAGATCAGGGATAAGGTCATCATTCTCATAAACACCGGGACGAATTTCTTTCCAGTCAGCCGTCTTAAGAGAATCCGCACCCGTAAATACATTATCCTGCCCATCAATGATTATAGGCTTATCCGGTTCGCCCGATTTATTATGAATAACAATCTCTTCGTGAATAGGGAAATTTACTTTAACAATCTTAATCTCATCTCCCGCACGCACAACGCTGACGGCTTTTGCTATTGTCCGGAACGGCATCTCATGCGAACCCGGGTTATTATCTGATCCCTTTAACACATCAACATAATATGTTGCTGCGGAAATTTTAGCTGCAGTCAGTATTATAAACAAGAAAATCAGCAAGAAATAGTGGGTACAGTTATAGAATTTTATTTTGATTATAAGCATAGCGCTAATTTTAAGTATTATTTATTGTTTAGGGATTCTATTCTGCCTAACATCTTGATGAGACCAGCTTTTTACATACCCCGATATAAAAGCCGCTTGCTGTCTTCTGATTAATGTATCATAATGAACATGGTCTATGTAATGATTGTCTCCGCCTATATTGCGCGTAAAAGTATACAAGTCAATAACCGGTACATGATGTTCACCCATCACTTTGTCCGCAATCTTGTTGTACTTTACTAGGTCAGCATGAAATCTGTAAAAGTCATGATTTTTTGCATGAGTGGAGTCAATTACATTAGTCGTCCGGATCCATATCAGAGGTATATTCTTTTGTTGCAACAAACGGTATATATCTTCTAAGTTCGTTCTGTAATTGCGAGCATCTACAGCAAACTTTTTAGTCACTTTATCTCTTTTAATATCCCACAATCCACAATTCAGCAACACTGCTTCGGGCTCAAAAGACGGCTCTTTTATCTTTGCCTTAAGATAACTCAACACCATTCGTGAATCTCCGCCATTTGCCCCTTCCGGAATATTCATGTCCTTAAAAGCCTGAGCCAATCCGGATTTATTTTGGATTGTAAATTCATCTTTTAAATCAGCAATTAAATAAGGACGGTAATACAATGAAATGCTGTCGCCTAATAAAAATATTGTATGCTTTTGTTGAGCGATGAACGAGGATAGAACTAAAACAGTTATAATTATGCCGGTGTATTTAATGAAACGTATCATCTTTTGAATATTAAAACCTTGTTTGAATATTTGACGTATTTATTTGTTTGATCCTTTCCGGAGTTAAGAAAGGTGCATTTATTTTACAATCGCTCACATCCTCCAATATAATTGCCGGCCTTTCATCTCCTTCTTTTAAATGAAATTGTATATTATCCAGCGCAATCTTTTTTGCATGTCGTATATACATCCCGTAAGCGGGCAGTATCCATCCAAATTGTCTGTTTTCTGGATAAGCTTTTTCCTTCTCTGGTACAACATAGTTTTCCATAGAAGTGGTAATACCTCCAGGCAATTCAAATATGAGATCGCGAAGCGTTACATTTTCTACATAAAATCCCGGAACGGCTGTTATGGAACTGGTAATTTGACTGACTGCTTTAGCAGTGATTTGGCTGATCAATATATTTTTTAAACTTCCGGCAGCATTTCGCCGGTTACCTAACCGAATAAAGATCGGGGTTTGCACACCTGTCATACTGATATTGGATATCGTTATTTGATCCATACTTCCTCCATCAACCACTTCTAATGCAATGCCTGCCAGACCGCTAATGCTATCTTGAATTGTACCCTGCGATTTCAGATTCCATTGCTGCTCCTTCAGCGGCATAATATTTGTTTTTTGAAGGTGACAGTTGGAAATAGTAATATTTCTAAATCCCCCATAAGAAGAAGTTCCCATTTTTATAAAATTGCAGTTGGATGCCAGTTGACAATTGATTACGGAAATATTCTCACACATCCTTTGGGGATTATCACTCTTAAAACATAAAGCGTCATCCCCTGTATTAATATTGCAATCGGATATCAAAACATCTTTACTGTCGATATCTATGCCGTCATTATTAAAATTAGCGTGTGAATATATGCTTATTCCCCTAATCAGAATATGTTTACTGTTGAACAATCGTAATGTCCATGAAGCGCCGTCTCGAAAATGTATATCCTTCACCTGAATACCTTCACTGTTTTCGACAAATAATACATAAGGGCGATTTGGCGCCTCGTCCCCTATTTTGAAATGTGCACCATTTCCTGCAATGGTTCCCGTTCCCGTAACTGCCGCATTTTTTACATTTTTCAAGTACACCAACGCTCTGTATTCAGGATTTTGATAATCTCCTAAGAGCACAGCCCCCGGCTCCAAATGAAGATTGACATTATCTTTCAGAAAGATACCCGCAGTCAGGAAGGTTCCTGCCGGAACAATAACATTTCCGCCGCCGTGCCGGGCACACTCGTCAATAGCTTTTTGTATTGCCGTTGTGTTCAGTGTTTTACCATCGCCGATTGCATGGTATTTAAAAATATTAAAATCCTGCCCGTAAACTGTTATTGTAAAGAAAGAATACAACAAAAAGAAGCTCAATTTTTTATCCATAATTTTTAAGATTAGTATCCTATATTTTGCACAAGATTGGTATTAGTGCTAACCTCTCTGTATGGAATTGGATACCATATTTTGTAATCAGCAAAATTTTGCTTAATGGTAAGGATATCTTCATTAGTAAATATAGCTGTCTCATCTAAGGAGGTAACTACTGACTTCAACCGCCCGGTTCGTATAAGATCAAAACGCCGCCAACCTTCTGCTAACAATTCTCTCGAACGCTCATCCATCAACTCATCCATAAAATCAGATTTATAGTACGCACTATCTAAGGTTGCCAACTTTATTGCGTCATTACCGGCAGCCCTTGCCCTCACTTCTTCTAATAATTGGCGCGCACCCGCTTCATCTCCGGTTTTGTATTTGCACTCGGCGTACATTAAAATGATATCCGCATACCGCAAGAGTCCCCAATCCGTTTCACCGCCCATTGCAGGTATGCCTTCGGCTGCACGTTGAGCAGGGTCGTCTTCCCGCCATTTATTAAGGCACAGATTAGAGAGACTACTCGATATTGGTTGAGGCGTGTAATAATTTAAGCCGTTTATCGTAACGTATGTTGCTGTAGCAGCAATATTTCCACTTAATGTATTTATTCTGTCATCGCTTTTATTAAAACGATTATATGCCTCTTTTACAGGTCTCATCCATCCGGAAACACCCCCTACTGTAAGATAATTTCCAGTAGGTCCTGCAAGATTAAAGAAGTAATAATATTCATCGGACCTGCCCCCAAACTCTGCCACCATAATATGTTCATTCCTTGCTTCTGCTTCAGTGGCAGCCAAAAACAGGTACTTAAAACTGTCAATCAACTGGTATCCGCTGTGATGATATATATCATCACAAGCTGTTAATGCCTTATTATAATAAGCACTCTGATCTACCCATGAAAAGTCATTAATGGAAAAATTAAGATCTGCTCCTACATTATTTTCCTTGCAGCTTGCCAGGTACAGATAGAGTTTGGCCAGATAACTTTCCGCAGCATATTTATTTACTCTTGCGGGATCAATAGAATTTCTGTCTGAAAGGCTGTCATAAGCATATTTCAGATCGCTCTCCGCCTGTTGCGCCACCTCTTCAATCGTGGAGCGCGGCGCTAACTGATCTGACGCCGATGAATTTGCCAAAGGCACGCCGCCCCATAACCAGCTTAAGTATAAATAATATATGCCTCTGAGGCAATGCGCTTCGGCAAGTATCTCTTTTTTCCTTGCCTGATTCATACTTATGTCAGGAACTTTCTCTAATACAAAATCCGCCCTATTGATACCGGCATAAAGAAAAAACCAGGTTACAGGCAGTTTGGAATTTGCGGGTATATAGGAATAATTAGAAATGGAAAGAAGATCAGGTTGACTGCTCATTACACTCGGATTAGGAGCTAACTCGTCACAACCCATTGATATTAAATATTGCATATCATACGCCCAAGTCCCACCCGTTCCGATTCCTTGTATGACACGCGCATTCAAGGCATCATATACAGCAGTTATTGCTAATTCAGCATCATCCGCAGTCTTATAGAAGTTCTCCGTTGTTACAAAGGAATAAGGTTTTTCTTCCAAAAATTTTTTGCATCCTGAAATTACTATCAGTGTCACAAAAAGAATAAGTATAAAATATCTGGATTGCATATCATTAAAGTTTAAAGTTTAAGCCTACGGTAAATGTTCTGGCCCTGGGATAGCCGATATTGTCCAACCCCGGCAACAGAGGACTGTAAGATGACAATTCCGGGTCATATCCGTCGTAACTTGTCCATGTAACAAGGTTTTCAGCAGTAAAATATGCCCTGCAACCTTTTAGTCCAAACAGCTTTTTAAAATTATATCCGATAGTAACATTTTTCAAGCGCAGATAAGAACCGTCTTCAATATAATAACTAGACACTTCTGTTTTTCCTTGCCCCGTTAATGAGGCATGTTTATTGCTTGGATGATCTGGTGTCCAATGGTCATCCCAATATGCCTGCGATAAATTTGCGAAATAATTTTGCCCCGCTTCAATCCTGTATTTCCCTGCGTAAAATATGTCGTTGCCATAATTCCAGTTAAACAGAACATTCAGATCCCAGTTCTTATAAACGAATGTGTTGGAAAACCCGCCATAGTGTTTCGGACTGGAGTTTCCTATTACTTTCATATCCGCATCATTGATCACACCATCACCGTTTAAATCTTTATACTTGAAATCTCCAGGCTTAGCAGTACGACTTCCCATCGCAACTACACCGGACTTGAGAGAAGTAGTGCCATCATCACCGGTAACAAAATCGCTTGTCTGGTAAATGCC
>JASGEW010000018.1:0-17511 GCA_047606125.1 Niabella sp.
ATTGAAAATTATTCCTAGTCGTAACTTGTATCCCAGTTCGCGCCGTCCTCTCCTTTTTTTCCTTCCATTTTGATCATAAAATTCTTAGCAGGGAAATAGGGTTTTATGTGAATGTCCAGGTGGATCTTATCTTTTTGAGCAGCATCCTGTTCAAAACGCTTTACGCTGAAATCCTCTATTAATCTTCCATTACCGGAGATACTATCCAAAAATTTCACGATCTGCGCCATCAGGTCCTTGCGGATGTTGGCATTAAAGTTTTCAAAAGCCCGGCGGTTCAAAAAATCCATCAGCACTTTGCTGACATAGTCAAACACCCGTACCACAGAATAAACCTGTAAACCAAGATTCGCCCCGTTAAACAAAGTTTTGGCGGCACAGGCCATTACCTTTCCATACTGCTGTACCATGGGTATTATATTCATTTTTTCCAGTACGGATACTTCACTTTTTTTAAGCTGGAATTTCACTCCGTCAACGCCTTCAATAATGCCAAACTTTTTGCCCGCAGCCACCTGGCTCATCTGCGAGCTGTATAATTTGCCGGCGAGCGCACCGGATGGCGGCACATGCAGATCGTCTGCTTCTCCTATCGCCTCATATTTACCACGCCCCACCAGCCAGTTACAGCACATCAAAATGGAGGAGCGGTATATATCTCCACCCGACAGACCAGCCAACTCAAACATTTCCAGGACATCATCCACTTCGTCCAGGTCGCTGAAATCCGTAACGATCACCGCTTTATTCTGATGGGCAATTTTGGCCCATTTTTCTATAACGGCATTCGACCCTAAATAGCCGGACAACGCTACGATACTGTAATTATTGCGAAGATCAATCCTGTCGAAATTTCTTTTTAACTCTTCTGCAAGGTGATCGATGAACTTTGGAAAATTAAGATCGCCTAATTGCTCTTTGCTACAGTTGGCGAATGAAATATTGTGCACCTGCTCTGCACCGGCATTGGCAAAAAACAATGCAGCATTGCGATAGGTTTTTTCCAGTGGCCGTACAGCATGCGTCATATTTAAAAGGTTTTCCCGGATAGTTGCCTCCTGTTCGTTTGCCTGCGCAAAGCAATATGCAGCCATATCCCCGGCTTTTTCCGATGCCTGCAAAACATCGCTCCATGTTTCAAGGGCATTCAGCAGTGCATTGCGTTCCTTTACCTGGTCTGCATCATTTAAAAAGATATCTTTTCTTGCCTGGTAACGCGGATCAAGGTTTTGAATACCATCAACAACAGATATCAACCAATCGAACCCGACCGGTTCAGCGGGTATTTCTGAAAAATCAGCGCCAGAAGCTGTGCCTGTGTGACCTGCTGATCCTTGTTCGTATATATTGTATATTTCATCCATGCCTAAATGATACATTAGTCGTTAGGATTGAACGAACCGATCCCCCCCGAACTGTCTGAAGAAGTGGCGGATGAGGAAGAGGAAGATGACGACGACGACGAACCCGACCCGGCAGCGCCCGGCCAGTCCTTAACCAGTGTGGCCTCTGCCCCGCCTCCGTCGATCGTAATTTCGCGGCATGATATCCTGAAGTCGATCTTCATAAAAGTGTCATTAAACGCATCAAAGGTTTCTTTAAAATAGATGCAATAGGCGCCTTTGAATTCAACAGACCGGGTTTGCCGGCCATTCCGGTCAAAAAAATAAGCCCCGCCATCAGTCATGGTTTCATGCGAAAGCATCCAGTGTATAACAGTTGTATCCGAAGGCGAAGACTCCACGGTGAGATTAATAATGCCACCATCCGGGTTCCGGCAGGGCAGGCCCGACTGATCGACCGGTTGAAAAAATTCATATTCCATATGAATGATACGCCAGGTGGGTCCGCCATCTCCGGAAGGCCCTAACTGTAATGATCCTTCTATTGCCATAATTTATAATTTCGTGTTTTTAAGTTCGTTTATCAATTCTTCAACTTTTGTTGCAAAAGCAGTTCTTGCTTTGCTATCTGCCAGTACCTCTTTTAGCCGCGCATTCGCATTTATTTCCCTGGCTATTTTTAAATAGTTCTTTTTTTTCTCAGCGGCGTTTCTTAAAAAACTGCTTTGTGCTGTAATCCCGTTAAGACTGAAATCGTCCAGCGACGTAAACTTCAGCTCTTCAAGCCTGGTAAAACCTTTCTTATCTTCAAACAAAAAATTTATAACAGGCTTATAATACCGGAACACCTGTTCCAACGTTTGCAGCTCGTGCACTACCCCGGGCCTTAACGGCGCTTCTGTTGTAAACTGACCGGCAAAAAGCACCCTGTTTTTGGGCATGTCTGCTAAAGCGTCATAATTGCCTGAATCGGAACTATTACTCATTTTATTTTTTATTTCAATATACAGAAGGCATAGATAGAACGGCCGTACCTGTAGTGATATAATCTGCAGCACCAGCGGATTTCAGCCGTTCCATCGCCTGATGGATACATTGCGTCGGCCTTGTTTCTAAAGGATGCCAGGTATAAGGATCCCGGATCGTGATCTCCACCCGGATCATACGAATCCTGTCCCTGCGTGTTTCCCTGAGATAATATTCCCCGTCGCCTGTTTCCCGGTTATCATAAGGATTATAATCCCCGATCAGTCTCCAATGCACTTCATCAATATTTCCGTTTGAATTTAACCAGTCATCAGCATCGTAATCTTCCTGTCTTATCGGGGGTTCAATACCATCGTCCCTGCCATGCCCGATTATGCTCCCCGAATCCCAGCGGGGATTCGCCCTCATTTGCGCGTGTATCCTGCCGAAGATTCTTGATCTGATACGTGGATTGGCATCAAACAAATCCTGCACATTCTCGATATACTCAGTGCCGCCGCCATACCGGTAGTGATACAGATGTCTCCTTGCATTAGGCTGGGCCGATATAAAATCCCAGTAATTCATGATCTGGTTATACACCTGCTGGTCAGTTGCTCCCGTACAGATAGCGGTGGCCTGTATATTCGCTAAAAGCCACGATTCATCAAAGCTTATATCATCCACTGCCATGTCATTTATTTTAATACCTGTTTTGCCTAAGCATTTTTATTTTCGCCTTTGAGCGTAGTTACCGGCTGCTCATTGCCTTTCTGAGAACCGCTGCCATGATACCCGTTGGTATCCACATTACAAAAGTTAGAACAACCAATGCTTTGCATATAATCGAGGTACCCGGTTTCTTTATCTATGGTATTCAATATTTCGCCGTAAGGCTTTTTAAGCATTAAATTGTGCGCATTGTAAATAAAGTATAAGCTGTTGGCATCTTTATGAACAGGATAATTATTTTTATTGAGAAAGCCTTTGATGCGCTTCAGCTCTGTATCAAAATTTTGTAATGACTTTTTCAGCCCCGGCTCTTCATCAGTGCCTTCGTCAAAATCAAAACCGGCTTTCACTTTGCACATAATAGTTTTGAGCGGCGAAAAGGCAGCATCACCGGTGAGCTTTTCTAAAAAACCGTTCAGCCCGTCCAGTGGTACATATTCGAGCAGGGTGCTATAAAATTTTTTCTTGGAGGGCAGCATTGGCAATAGCATGGCGGTCATAGCTTCTGCTATCAGCTGCTTTTGCCCGGGGTCTGCATTTTGGCTGCCCATATCCAGGTCACTGTTTTTTGCGGCCGCTGCAATCTTTGAGGTACAGGTGCTGATCATTACATTGGCCTGATCGTAAAGGATCTGCTCTTTGGTTTTAGCTACCGATCCTGCCGCGTCATCATTTGCGCCTGCAGCCGCCTCCTGCGCCGCAACTGCTTTTGCCTTTTTTGCAACATCTTCGATATAGGGATCAACAGGCAGGGTTTTTATAGAAATTTTTGCAGGCGCAAGCACTTTTTTTATATCCGCCTTTTCCATTACCTGATCAAAAAGCTGGTTAGATGTTTCGCTGTTAACAGAAAATAATTTAAGCGCACCGGTAAGCTGATCTATCAACGGGCACAGGAAATTAAACAATTTAGCTATGCTGATCCGGCTGGTGTCCAGGCTGGTACCCTGTCTTACTTTTTTAAGCTCATCAATAAATTTTTCAAGTCTTTTTACACTTTTGCCCGGCACTGCATCAAATCCACTGAGCATCTGGTCGAACTTCGGCAGGTCAGGCGGCTTTACAATGTCCGGAAAAGCATTAAGCACATTCCTGCAGGCATCCACGCATTCTGTAACCAGATCTTTCACGTCATCCTTACATTGTGTAAGCTTATCAATATTACCGGCATTATCATGCCCGGTGCCAAAGCCTTCGATACTTAGCAGGCGCCCCAGCGTAGCTACAAGCTGTGTTTTTAGTTTACCTGTAAAAACAGAAAGCAGGTTGGCATTGCATTCAGCAATCAGCTTTAGCAGTTTATCATTCGGCTCAAAATATGCTATGGCATTTTGCGTAAGATCGTAAGCATTGCCAAAAGCATATATTTTTCCTTTTCCCCGTAATGCAGCTGCTTCATTAAACGTATGCTGGTTTTTATATAAGGAAGTACCCACATAAATAACGGATTGCACCCACCACTTCTTTTTAAAATCTGCCTCTTCTGTTAACTTATGAATGCATTCATTGGCTACGTTTCCACCGTGACCCAAACCTACAAAATGGAAGCAGGCCGTGTAATCCTTCCATGCCCCGGTTTTCTGTTTTATTTTATCAAAGAGCTTTTTTCCCTCCCGTTTACGCCCTTCGGCATCTGAAGCGTCAAAATCAAAAACAAAAATTTCATTATCATTATTAAGCTTGTTCACCAGCTCATTTTTCATTTTATCGAAATATTTGTTCCACTCGCTATAGTCTTTATAAAAATTATATTCTTTTTCCGTTTTCTTTTCGGGCTCTTTTTCTTCTTTAAAAAAAAGGTTCAGGCCGGGTATCGAGCCTGCAGCATCCTCCGCTTTGTCCACCACCCCCTGCACAGCCGATGTGGCGCCACCCAGCATGTTCTCCGCGCCAATAGTTCCTTCAGGTTTATAGCGCACCAATACAAGTAGCTGCTTTTTTTCGTTTATCTGGAAATTCCGCTGTGTTTGTCCCCCGGCCATTTTAGTTTAATTAAAAAATGTTACGTTACAATCCGCTTCGGTATAACCTGAAATATTCTGTGTT
The DNA here is from genome assembly GCA_047606125.1 of Niabella sp. Lineage (GTDB taxonomy): Bacteria > Bacteroidota > Bacteroidia > Chitinophagales > Chitinophagaceae > Niabella. Next base: position 5,088 of record JASGEW010000018.1, read on the forward strand.
TCACCGCTGTTGTTTGTTTTCCCGTCAAAGACCTTATTATCGTTTGTCCTGATCTCATACCGCACGTCCTTCATTGGCTTGTTTGCTTCATCCACCAGCGAAAACCTGGCCTGAAAATCATCCTTATTTGTTTTATCTGCCATATCCGCCTCCCTCTTTGCAGCTTCTTTTAAGGCTTCGGCATTGGCCACTTTCTTTGCCTGCTCTGCACCCATTCCTTTAGGCACAACGCTTGCCCCGGCACGGCCCCCGCCGGCATTTCCGCTTCCTGTATCGCCGATCAATACGGTAAAGCATCCTGATACAATACTGCCCCCGTGGGCGGTCATATCTCCCATGCGGGCTGCCGGCATACCACCGATAAGCACCCCGCTGCTGCCTATGGCAATTATATCAGGCGCACTGGCACAGGTACACATATTGCCTGCCGTTGCAGCGGGCATGCCGCCTATTAGTACTGTAGGCACGCCTGCCGGCATAACAGGGCCGCCTACATGCGGCTTTAGCCCATCTACCATCGGGCATACATGCATATCTCCCACTCTTGCTGCCGGTTGTCCCATGATCTGTTTATTTCTTATTCAATAAAAAATCTTCTTTTTTTAGGAGGTTCGTTTATTACAGCCTGCTCATTGATGCTATGTTCCGATATTGTTTCCATTTTGACTTTTGCAGGTGCGGGGTTTTGATGAGGCGCCTGCGCTGTGGCGCTTTTCCCTGCTTCAAATGGTTGCAGCACTTCTGTTATGGGCACCTGTTCTGCAACCGGTTTGTAAAAGCGGCCTGCCGTCCATTTTTCCAGAAAGTGCGGCCTGCTTTCCGTATAAAAACAATTAAAAAAATCAAAAAAACTTTGCCTTTCGGCAGCCTCCCACTCCTGCAAATGTTTAAGCAGCACCGCTGCATCCCATATCCTGAAATAACTGCTGGCACCATATCGCTCATGGTATATATAATATTGCAGGAAGCGGCAAACGGATTCTTTTGTTTCACGGGTTTCGAAAATGATACAGCGGTCCAGTTTGACAAAAGGATCTTTTTTCAGTTCAAAAAAATTATCTGCGACCTCAAACAGGTAAGGCGCTGCATCCCAGACAGCCGCGTCATCGGTACCTGCAAAAAGTGAAATGTAGCCGGGATAGACCTGCAATAATTTTACTAAGGTGTACTCTTCGTTCAAAGCGGTATCGTAACACAGGTACTTCATCAATTATTAATTAATCATCACCATTGCGCCTTTAATCGTTGTCATTGCCGAGCCTTTTACATTTGCCTGTACACCCTGTACTTCGGCAGTGGCTCCTCCTTCGGCCTTAAAACCTACGTCTGCCTTTAAATTTACATTCATCCCTTCGGCTTTAAAATCGCCAAATGCCACAGCGCTGATGTCTTCATTGGCAGTATAACTTATACCCTTGCCAGCTTTAAGATTAACCTCCTTCTTTGCGTCAATATTAATTGAACCATTGGATTTGATATTCATATCGTTTTCCGAAAAAACGGTCAGCTCTTTTTTGTCAGCATCAAAGGTTATGTGCATAATGGCATCCCCGCCTGCCTGGCAGTAAAAAGTCGCGTTTTTATTTTTGTAATCAAGGATCATGGCATAATGATTATCCCCATCCTCGCCCGATACAATTTTTACAGAACGCCCGTCCTTACTGTCTGTAAGCCTTACCAGGTTTTTACCTTTGTCTTTTGCATTTCCGCCGTCGCTGATCGAAAGGGTGCCTTCATCGTCATCTATCAAAATACTCCTGCCGGTCCTGGAGCCGATCATTTTAATATTGTTACCTTTTTCTTCAATGCCGGGTTTGTTTTTATCGGTATAAAGCGAGCCGTTCACAAAAGGAGTCTCTATATTGCCATCCCAGAAATCAACCATTACTTCGTCATCTTTTTCCGGCAGGAACCTGAAACCTTTATCTTTTCCCGAATGAGGGGTTAATACGCTGATCCAGGGGCTTTTTTCGTCATCGGCCATCCAGGGAAATTTTACTTTTACCCTTGCCAGGCCCGAATCATCTTCGTTCTCTGTAATTATGGCGGCCTGTGGCGTGGCTTTAATCACTAATAAAGGATTGGTATAAGGCGGCACGGGCGCTTCTGCCGGAATGGCAATAAAACTGTTGAAATAGCTGCTGGCCCGGGCAGCATTGTGCTGCACCTGTGTAAGAATATAGCTTTTACCTGAATCGTCGGCCCTGTCTTTGATCTTTACAATTTTCCCCACGCTTAATTTGTTGTTCCGTGTGTTGCCTGTTATAAAAACAGAAGCCGCCAGAATAGCCTGCTGCTCTAATTTAAACTTATCATTCACGACATCCTGGGTAAAGCCTGAGGGGATAAATAAATCCCGTTTGGCATCTTCCACCGCTTTGTTCCCCGAATCTTCGGCGGCTTTAATAAGCGCATTGTCCGGTGCCGGTTCTTTGGTACCGGCCTGTATTGAAGCGCTTTTAAAAATATCTGTGCCTACTACTCCCCTGGGTCTCTTAACAGCCTGGGCTTTTATATTAAGGTTACTGATATCGTCAGGAATTTTAAGTTCAATAGCAGCCGTATCGGGCTTTTTTCCAAATTGCAGTTTTTCACCATCATAAAACATCCATTCCCCAAAACGGATGGCAAGCGATGCGGCAAACTCAAATGCCGTTTGATTATATTGTACGATATAATGCAGTTCTTTGGTGGTTTGTGCATTTTTGCTGATACTATTTTTTAGCTCATACCCGTCGAACGCGCCGTCGATAATTGCATCAATTTTTTTCTTATAAAATGAATGGAACTCCGGCAGCTCATTCACTTTACAAAATAACCCGCGGCCTTCTATTTTGAACTCGTAATAATGATTATCAATCAGCGAAGCGTTCACTTCGAGTATCACTCCCTTGAATTTATGATTTTCGGTGTCGCCGTCTTTAAAACTCAGCTGTACCTCTTTGCCCAATACCTGTTTTTTAAAATCAATAATCGAGTTCAGCGTGGCTTCGTCATTGGCTGGCCGTATGGAAAAGGAAAAATTATTTACACTGATAAAAGATTCGGTAAGTAACAGGTTCGAAAAAACGACCGGACCGTTATTATTATAATCCTGAATGGTAATTTCCGTTTTCGCTAATATTGAGTTCTCAGGCATGCGATTACAATTTTAAGCTCCACTGAATGATTGGTTAGGGATAAGAAAAGAACAATGCAAGTTTTGAATCTGTCGGCTGTTCTTTTCTTTTTTATTTACACTGTAAATTTAGAATATATAGCATGGTCGCTCCATCACTATTTTTAGTGATGCGGCTAATAGGCAGTTTGATATAATTTTGAGGAAAACTAAATCATGACATATTAGCTCCTAATATGCGAAGCAAAACTTTCAGAAAGAAATGAGCAGCCTGTCAAATAATTATATGATGAAACTTCCCTTTAATGCGGAAGCGGTTTACGTTTCTTTGCTGGAATCGGGGCATCCTGCCAATAATATAAAAACCTGGTACCGGGGAGGATTCAAAAAAAGTTATAACAGCGATGTAGATAATATTGAGGTACTGGAATATGAAGATAACTGCACTTTTGAATTAACGCTGAACCGGGATGGTATTTACGACAAATTGCCCGAGGGCCTGTTTCATCAAACAAAAGGGAATAACAGGATCAGCAGCGTGCAGGACGCTGTTGATGAGCACAAGCAATATAAAGAGGAGGAAAAGCAGGCAAGGAAATTTTTCGCTCCGCTGGAGCAAATGCTGTTCAGCTATTGGGCAGCCACTGAAGAAACAGAACGACAGGCGCTTTATGATATTAAGAATGGCAGGCTGAACCAATCTTTTTACGATTTCTGGAACCTTAGCACAGCGCTGCCTGCAACGCAAACCAGCAGGCTGTTGCAATTAATGCCCTATCTCGGCTTTATAAAAAGTGACAGGCAGGCCACAGCAGCAGCCTTAGGTTATATACTTAATAAAGAAGTATCTATCCAGGCAGGGGAAAATTTCATAACAGAAAAAATCACCCCTAAAAAATTAAAGGATCTCCGGTTAGGTATGGATGCCGTAGTCGGGACAACCAGCCAGGAACAGGTTCCTTTCTGGAAGTGCACAGTTAACAATATATTGGATGATGAATTAATTCAGTATGAAGAATCAGCACCCATTGGAAAATTACTGCAACGGTTCACAGAAATATTTGTACCGATTGATACAGATATTCTGTTCGAATTCGTACCGGTTCATAACACACAAAATGAGACATATGAAAATATATTGGGAATAGGTTGTTACCTGTAATTCTCAATTAAAAAATTATAACATGGCTTTAAAATTCTTTCTGGTATTTGTAGTGGCCTTTTTCGCTTCCTCAATGGTGGTAATGGCGCTGATAAAACCATTGAGCAGCAGCTTTGGCAATTATGGCAAGAAGCCCTGGATATTTAACTTTGTTTCGTCGATCATTGCCTCAGGAGTAGCGTTTGCTTCCACCTACCTGGCTAAAAATCTGTTTACCGCTTTCTGGATATTATCAGCCGTATTTCTTTTATTCGGCATCATCATTGTGCTGCTGGTGCATAAAAAATACTTCAAGGCCCGGCACGACAACAGGAATAAACAATTCTTTGCAGAATTATTATTTTATTTCTCCATTCTCCTTTTATGCGTTGCTATTTTTTCCTCGCTCCAGTATTTTATTAAGGACAGTAATTTCATGTATTTTCCCACTCTTTTGTGCATGCTATTCCTCATCATCCCTATTTTGCTCTTACATACATTTGATGCAGCTATTTCCATACCTCAGCCCGTTTATACACATTGGCAATATCCTGTAGGCAATCCCATTGAGCTGCCCGATGAAGACGAGAAAGAAAGGCTGTATGTGATCGGGCTGGAAATACCCAAAAAATCAACAGACGCAGAGCGGACTTACTTTACAGTTAAAGCCCCGGAAAATATGAAGCTTGGCGACCTGTTTTACCATTTCATCAATGACTATAATGAGGTACAAAGCGAAACACCTATAGAATATGCTTCGGGTGAAAATGTTAATAAGTGGAGTTTCAGAACAAAACCCAAATGGTATAATACGTCTAAACTGTTAAATGCGGATCTGACGATTAAGTATAACAATATTAAAGAAAATACGGTTGTTATTTGCGAAAGAGCTGATTAAAATAATAACCGCCTGATAAACAAATTGATTCAACAGATATAAAATATGCTAATGGAAAGTCAAACCGGTTACCCTTACATCAACTGGACTGATGGGATGAAGCTCAGTAAAGATATTTTTATCGGGCAGGATCATGCATCTGTGTATGCAATGCAAAACCTGATAGCGTCTACGCTTTCTCCCATATGTTACGGGTTATTACCTGTCGAAAATAATTTCAATGTCCAGATATCCGTTGATAACCAGTATACTGTTCGTGTAACCGTATTGTCCTGTAAAGCCATTGCAGCAGGAGGTGCACATATAAATATAAGTGCGGCTGAACAACACAACACAACTGACGGAAATCCGTCCGTATCTGTTACGATTCCGGCGGCCGTGAACGAAGTGTACTGGATCGTGCTTACCGTTCAGCCATTTGAACGCCATCCTTTTGGTAATGTTGACCCCAACGAAAACCCTCCACGTTTTCCTTATGTAAAGCCCGGTCATATAATTGAGGTAGTGCCCCAGCACGATTTCAATCAATATGCCTTAAATCCCTTTGCGCTGGTTATTGGCAAGCTATTGCCTGTTGGCGGTACTGTTAAAGTTGATACGGAATACCTGCCCCCCTGCATAGCCGTAAGCGCTTCGCAGGATCTGCTGGGGCTGCATGCTGAGCTGGATAGTTTTTTGGCAAAACTGGAATCAGCCTGTTCTCAGATCGTTCAAAAAATATATAAAAAAAGCCAGCAAAATGAACTGGCTGAGCTGGCACAGTTCTGCTGCGACCGGATAATGCTGTATTTAAGCAAGGCTATTACCGATTTCAGGTGGTTGTACATTTATGAATCTCCCGCAAAAATGATCAGCGCCATTGCGGGCCTGGCCAGGGTGCTGAAAAATACCCTCGACCTGAGAACGGGATCCGGTAAAGATGAGCTGATGAATTATTTAAGCGAGTGGTGCGAGCTGAACCAGGGTGAGCTGGAATCTTTATTAAACAACATGGCCGCACTTCGCTACAACCACAATGATGTGAACCAGAACATTGCCGACATTATTGAATTCGCAAAGGTCATTGGAAAATTATTCAATACGCTCAGCAATCTCGAATTTATAGGCAAGAAAAAAGAAGCCGGCATTTTTGTAAAAGAAGGTTACATTAATGACAATAATGATAACGCTGCTCAAAAACCCAAAAGAAGGTTTTTTGGCTGACCGGATTATTCAGAATTAAAATACTTATATAAAAAATGAAACCACTTAATGTACATGAAAGACAAAAAGCATTTCAGCGCTTTCTTTTATTTTTTATTTTAACGCTGGCCGTAATTGTGACCGCCATATTCTTCGGCGTAAAGATCCCTTATGCCGAAAACGAAAAATTACAGGAACAATTAGCGGTTGTAGAAAAAGAAAACCATTTCAGGGATGATTTTACAAGCGCTATGGGAGAAGCGCAATCGCTGCTGGATACGGTGAATATGGACCCGCAAAAATCCGGCTTACTGGATGGAAGGATCACGCAGAAAATACAGGAGATGGACGCCATGATCGCTAAAAACGAGGTCACCTCCAAAGGACTTTACAACCAGGTAATAAAAGCGCTCAACAATACACAATCCGATAAAAAAGGGTTGAGAGCGGCAAGCAATAAAGATTCGGTGGTGGCCATGTACAATGCGCAGATACAGGAATTGAAGAATTCTTTGGCAAAATGGCAGGAGTCGTATAATCAATTGCAAACACAGAACCTGATCCTTCGTCAGAAGTAATTTTATTTGACGGCTAAAAATTATTCTTATGCATTTTTCACTTTCAAAAAAATGGGCAGGCATCGATTTTAAGGTATGGGTAACTTTTATAGTACTGACCGTTTTATCTGCAGGATTGTTAAGCTATAAAGTAGCCACCAATGTTCCCTGTCCAGCATTTACCATTTCCGCAACAGGAAAACTAAATCACCCGGAAGGGAATAACAGCCATACTTTTTACGTTAATGAACAAATAACTTTTACAGCCTCTTTAGCAGCAACTGCCCGGAACATTACCTGGGATTTTGATGACGGAAGCGATAAAAAAAGCGGCGCAAGTGTATTGCATACTTATATAAAAGAAGGCTACTATCTTGTAAAAGCTATTGTAAACGGGGAATGCATCCAATCTTTCAACATCCGCATTACGCAAAGCAATACCATTACCAATACGGTGGCGCCGGCGGCTATCAGTCCTATTATTTCTGCGGACATCATCTCTCTTGGTGATGAAGCAGTATTTAATACCAGTGCAGTGGGCGCAAATTATGAGTGGAGTGTTGAGGAACTGCCCGATCAGCCGAAACAAACAGCCAACACTGCTAAGTTTGCTTTTGTAAAGCCAGGAAACTTTACCGTGGTCTTAAAAGTTGACGATAACAAAGTATATAGGAAGCTGATACAGGTTGTTGATAACAGTAATCAGTTGGGCCAGGCGGCTGCATTACCGCCGGTATCCCCGATTGATGCGCCACCTGTACCCCAGGAACCGTTGCCTGCGCCTGATAAAACACAGGAAGATCAGAAGAACACAAACGCAGAAGCCGAAAAGCAGGAGCCGGTGGCGCCACCGGCCAAAGTGTACGACCAGCTTCCGGAACCTGCCATACGCTCCATGCTGGATGAGGTAATAGCCGGAAAAAAAGGGGTTGAAGATTTCAATAATATTTTATGTAATGGCGCCGGCACAAAAGTGATGGCCAATAATCAATCCACCACATTTGCAGCGTTATGCAACGAACTGAAAGAGAAAAAAGGAGTACTGATCTTAAAAAAGAAAAGAAAAATCCAGTCTTTCAAAGTAGTGCGCGACGATGCGAATGGCAATTGTGTAAAGATCATTTATATAGAATACAAATAACACTTCATGCCAGAGTACCTGAAATTACCCGTACGTTTTCAACACTTCTTTGAAAAGAAAAAATTACCGTCCTGTAATTTACTTGATTCGGTGTATCGGAACCTGCACCTGATCATTACTACTGTTCCCGGAGAAAATAAAACGGACGAACATTACGGATCGACTTTCTGGGAAAATGATTACGACATTCACCTTAACAATGATGTCAGAAAAGATATCATTATATCGGGATTAAAAAACCAGGTAGCCCAATATGAAAAACGCATAACCGATGTGATTTTAACAGTTAATATCCGCATGTCCAGCGTAACGATCAATAATATGAATGTTCAAAAAAAGAAAATAGAGATCGTGGTAAAGGGAAAGCTGAAAAGAAATATGGAAGCCTTCACTTTTCAAACAGGCTTTTTCATCAGTCCTTATACGTTGGATTAATTTTTTAGCGGCTTTATTAAAAATAAAATGTAATGGAAATACAAAGCAGGGAACAGATAAAAGATAAAATGATCCGGCTGGCAGCAGCGCACTGGAATCTTGAGGAGAACGAGCTGGAAGCTAATTTTGACCCGCTGCTGATCCTGATATTTGATGCGGTTGCAGGCGAAATGGAAACGCTTGGTCACCGTTTGAAAGATATTCAAAGTAATCTTTTAAACGAGCTTTCAACCCTGATGCTGCCCCACTCTTTATTAAGGGCCAAACCGGCATCCTGCATCCTCACTGCCCGGCCAACAGAAACAAGCTGCCTGCTGAAAAAAGAGATCAACTTCAGCACTATTGCTAAAACATCCAGGGCCGATGAAGCGGTGAAAGAAGCAGAGCTTAATTTTACACCTATAGGCGAAACAAAGCTGATACAGGTCTCCTTAGGATATATTCGGATTGGCAGCAAAATTTTCAAATGCCTGGAAGACGGCAGGAGAACAATGGTGCATGAATCTGCCGGCAGTGAAATGATCCGTGAAATCCATTTTACTTTAAACAGTAAAACACCGGTTGATACGCTGGCCGGGCTGCAGCTATTCTTCGACCTGAAGAGCCACTCGGAGGCCAGTAATTTTTATTTTGCTTTACAGGATGCCACGCTCACTATAAATGGAGCAAATACCAGGTTCAACAGCGGTTATTTTAAAAATGCGCAATATACTCCCGCACTTAAAGATGCTTTCCTGGGCCATACAGATTATTCAAGAAAAATCCAGCGGGAGATTGCGGCTATATATGCCGATCAGTTTTTTACTATCGATGAAGCAGCCGGCGCCCTGCCGGACTTTACCGGCTCAACACACACCATATTACAGGGGCTTCCTGAAAAATTAATAGCGGAAATCAATACGCCCCACACCATTTACGCAACTTTATCATTAAGGCACCCCTTCAGCCCCGAGATCATTGAGCGGCTGCAAATGGCGGTAAACGCTTTCCCGGCTATCAATCGCAGGCTTGAAAAAATATTTCATAAAACCGAAAAATGGGTCAATATCATTCCTTTACAGATATATGGCAGTTATCTTGATATTCATAGCATCGAAGGGCTGAACAATACGAAATACAAATTACAGACCGCGGATTATGATGGTACCGTTGAAGAAGGAACGGCCATCATCAGGGCTGCACGCGTGAGCAGGAACAGCAGTAACGATATACGCAATTCTTTAAAAAGCCTGCTGGAAGCAATAAGAGATGAGAGCGCTTATTTCAGCCGTACCAGCAATGACTTTATCAGCTCTCGCCTTAACGAAATTTCAAAAACACTTACCCGGCTAGAAGACCAGGTGCAATTATCTAAAGATGAGAAACCAGCCTTTCGCTATGTGCTGTTAAAATCAAAAAATCCCGGCGAAACCGTACAGGTATCTTACTGGAATACTTCACCTGCAGATGCTGCATTTGTAAAGGCTAATGCAGGGTTCAGGCCGGTACAACACAGCCTTACCGAAACCGGAAGCTGCTTTTCCATCACTCCGGCTGCAGGCGGAATGGAAATATTAAACGACTATGCACAAAAACAAATGCTGGTAAGACAACTATCATCCAGGGGAAAAATCATTAGCATTGAAGATGTGAAATTATTGTGCTACGAGTTGTTTGGCTACAGGCTTAAAAAGGCAGATGTGCAAAAGAGCATGAAGGTGCTTCCCGGAAAAAATACCGGCATCTCCAGGTTTATTTCGATACAGTTATCTGTAGCCAAAGACAGCATGGGAGCAGAAGAAATAACTTATTTGAAAAAGCAGCTTCGCTATCAGCTCGATACCAACGCATCATTTATGTTCCCGGTTGAGATTTATATCAGTTAATAAGTACATTTCTGCAAATTGCTGGTTATAAAATACCAAATCACAATAGGCATACTGGCTTCCATGCTTTACAACTAATCTAAAATCTTTTTTATTTTTAGAGTAGCTGGCATAAGAATATTTAAACCACTTTTTTAATATCAGAACACTCAATGTTTGATTTAAACAAAGGCACTTATTATTACTTATTTTCAACTTTGCTTTTAAGTATTTATTGGGCTTAATATAATTTATAAATATATCTTGTGGCTTGTTCTCATTATAACTAAAAACAAGATTCTTTGAAGATACTGTATACAAAATATCAGCAGCATCAAAAGTTTTAAAAGGAATACTTATATCTTTTCCAGAATATACTCTTGCTTTGGTCTTTGTGTCATCTATATTTTTCTTAATGGCATTAAATTGAGTATAAAGAAATTGACCATTAATAGTGATTTGGTTAAAATTTATTGTGTCATATTTACTTTGTGCATTTAAGGTATCACAAAATAATATAAGCAGAGGTAATAAGATTATTTTTTTCATTTTTCTTTGGGCTTTGTTATATCAACTTCTTTCCAAAACATTGTTAGGCCATATTGAGCAGCTGATTTAAGTCTAATTTTATTTTTATTTGTCATTCCTTTATAGTTTGCAACACCATATTTCTTTTGCGAAACATTAAAATATTTCTCTCCAAATTTTTTAGAAATAACCGACTTCCATGACTTATAATGCTCATCACTTATATCCCAGCCCATAACATTTACTTTGAACATAAATTTTCCGTTAGATGTTAAATCAGGGGTTTTTTCAGGAATATGGGTTTGCTCCGCCCCATCCCACTGTTTTGCACCATTGCTGTAATCATGCCCTCCAATTAACGCATTAATTTCACCCGCTATCGAATATTTCATTGCTTCATTTTTATCTCTTTCGCTATCAGATAGATTTCTGAATTTTTTTGCATAATCAGAATTAACACCATAGGCTATGCTATTTCTTTTATGAACACTGGCAATTGCATAAAATTCATATTTATCAACCACACTGTAAGCTGCTGAACTTTCTCCATATATTGTTGATGCATCTCTGATAAATTTATCATAATCTGATAATAATTTTTTAGCATTTATAAACGTATCCTTCTTTTCAGCCTTGCCATCACAGGCATATACATCTTTTTCATCCCCGGTTTTTTGCCCTGTTACATGACCTTCATAGACACCGGTACGATTATAAAAATATCCGTTTACCAGCGTATCAGGAACCGGTGCGCCTGTAGTATCAATAGCCGAAGGTTCATTTACCTGCCCGCTGTCTGTTATACTCACATCAACCCCTCCGTACAAGCAGGGTATTGTACTTTTCTTCAACAATGGTTTTCTATCCTGCACCAATAATGTGCCAGTATCTTTCCATTCTCCTAATTGCATTACGCTGCTGCAGGGGCTGGCGCTATTAGGGATCTTTGTGCAGTTACCTGCAAACACAAGGCTCGAAGCGGTCTTTTCTTCTATCGTGGCTGTTTTTTTCTCCTGGGTCGTTGGCGTATCAAAGTTTACATGCAGCTTACCCACAGGATTAGTGCACATATCACATTTCAGGGCCGCACCATCTATAACCAGTAACAATGCTTCATTAGCAGCTTCTTCTTTATCCCGCTCCTGCCGTACTTCATCCATTTCGGGCCCGACTTGGGGCGCCGCATCTTCAGTACTTTTACCTACCTGATTTTTTGTTATTGTATCTTCTTTTTCCCCAGCCATAATAGATCATATTGAATGGTGTCTGTATTAAAATAGCCCTCACTCAAATATTCATTTTCAAAATAAAAAGCTCCTGTTTCTGTATCATCTTCTTTTTTAAGAAGTACTTTTTTCGGGCTATACTCTGTAATCATTCTTTTGCTGAACACGGCACGATCATCATTATGTGCTTCCCACAAACTGTTAAACAACATCCCAAACATTTTAGGTTCCGAAAAAAAACTGCATAATTTTTTATGATCGCTTAACAATTCATCCACTGCGTTAAAATATAACGTTATTGCAGTGCCCGTATGATTTTTCTGTAAAGCATCTCTTGTTATCAGCCACTTTTTC
>JASGEW010000019.1:0-79778 GCA_047606125.1 Niabella sp.
ATACATATTCCGTTGCGCTGTTTACCGATTCGTACAGGGGCCCCATTGCATAAACGCCTACACCTATTTGTCCTCTTACATCAATGATCAGGCCCTCTGCAGGATTAATAGTTATTACCGGCCCTATTTTAGTGGAGAGCGTTGCCACGAATTTTGCAGTGAAATCCTCATCTGTATATCCGGTATTATCAGCTACATAAGTGGCCCATGCTTTTTTTGATGCGTTATAGCTGGCAGAAAGAATGGTCCAGTCGAGGCCGGCGTTGAACATTTTAGCGCTGTGTTCCGGAATGAAGTAAAAAATATGCCCCTTTTCCAACACAAATCCCAGGGATGTGCCCTGTCTGCCGCTGAGGATGTTGGCTTCGGGGCTAAGCTGGTTATCCAGGCTTTCGCCAATAGCCTGTATGCCCAGCCGGGTATAGCCTTTCCTGAAAGGAGAGGAAGCGTTTTGAGCTTTGCTGCCTGCTGTTAGCAGCAAACTTATTGTGATCATAAAAAATATACTTTTCATAATTGCAGTTTTACGTGTGAATAAATAGTGATGCCGGGTTTTTAATTTGAGTGCCTGGTAAAATTTGGCCGATACAAAAATGCGGTTAGCGGCATAGCGGAATCAACCGTTTTATCACTTAAAATGCAGTAGTGAAGAAACGAGGAAAAATACCGTGAAAACACGGGGTTGTACAAGCAAGTGTTGTTAGTTATTTTGGAAGAAATTATTATAAATTATTAAATTGACATTATGACAAAAGAAGTTTTAGCTGTAAGGCGTGTTCCCTTTTACATTTTATTAGTAGCAATTGGAATAATATTAGGGTATTTGGCCTATTCTATAATTAATAAACAGGGAGAGTTTGCAACTTTTGTTGCTACCGATCCACATCAAATAGACTCTACTGAAGCACGACAATATATGGACAAATTTAAAGAAAGGCATCCCAAGGTAGCAGGGCAGTATTGGGCTTTAACAACTATACAAAATGGGAAAAAGGTTTTGTTAAGAGGTTTTTTTATCAATAAAACAATTATTGATAGTATAAACTTTTTAGCAGGTAAGGATAGCTTAACGGGCTATGGTATATATTTTGGGAGGCGACCTTCGGCAAAAGATCCAAAGTTAGAAGAGAATACTATAGTAATTCGTGGCGTTACTGATAAAACTAAGAAAAGCGTGAGCAATGTTGAAAATATTTATTATGATAAGGTGAACCCATGCCCGGAAGATTGTGGTGGCGAACAGTTATAATATGAGGTTTGATTTTTTTGTATACTTATTATTGCTGCTGACTATTTCAATAGTTGCCATAGTTAAATATAAATATTTATCAATACCCTTTAAGATAATCGTTGTTTTAATAGTATACATTTTTTTCAGTGAATTAAGTACAAGAATATTGATCAAATTCATAAAGAACTCTAACCCGTTATATCACCTTTTAGAACCAGTGCAATTTGGTTTATTTTCAATGTTCTATTCTCTTTTATTAGTTAGATATGAAAAGCTTATTAATTGGATAACATGTATAGTCGCAATTTTATCTGTTCTAAATATGTTTTTTTTACAAAACATATTTATTGCGCCAACTAATGTAACTATTCTTACGAGTACATTATTAGTAGTTTACTCTGTGTTAGCTTTAAGGCCAATGTTGGAGGATAAAAACCAGAAGGCATTCGTTAAAGATGAGGTATTTATACTTGTTGTTTCTAACTTGATTCTTTTTTGTTTAGGTTTTTTTTATTGGGGATGGTATAATTTTCTAATCAATAATCATATATCAGCAATACCGCTAATCAGGCTCTCATATTTTATTAATCTGGTCTATTATAGTATAATTCTTTATGTGATCTACCTCAATCAAAAAAACAAAATTATGACGGTTAATGAAAGTTAATACTTTTGAAATATATCTATTTGTTTTCTCTGGTATATTCTTATTCAGTTTCCTAGCTGTTTTTGTGGTTTATTTTGTAGTTAAATATCAAAGAGGCCAAATTAATAGTATCAAACAAGAGGAAAAGTTGCGGGCTGAGTTTAAGGAGCAACTTCTCCAATCCAAAATCGAGATCCAGGAACAGGCATTTAATGAGATTAGTCGCGAGCTGCACGATAATATCGGCCAGCAGCTTTCCCTGGCCAAGCTTAACCTGAACACTTTAAAAGGGGTGCCTTCTCATCCCGATAATGAAAAAATACAGGATACCAAAGAACTGATCACTGAAAGCATCGAACAGATACGGAGCATTGCCCGCACGCTGCTGGGCGAAAAAGTGAGCAGCATTGGCATTACTGAAGCCATCAGAAACGAGGCAGAACGTATTAACAAAACCGGGGTGTTATCAGTTTCGTTTCATAACAACCCGCCGGCATTTACACCCGATCCGCAAAAAGAGATCATTCTTTTTAGAATTGTACAGGAAGCCATTAATAATACACTAAAACATGCCAAAGCCACAAATATGCTCATTACTATTGATTATGAACCAAATAAGTTGAAAATTTTTATGCAGGATAACGGAAAAGGCTTTAACTTAGAGGAGAGAAGCGGAACGGGTATCGGGCTGATGAATATGAAAAGCCGCGCTCAAACCATCGGTGCTGTGTTACATATAAACAGTTCGGAAAGCACAGGCACTGTAATTGAAATTATTTTAGAACAACCATAGCCAACTAACTATGCATGCTTCTGTTTCAATAGCTATTGTTGACGATCACACCATGCTGCGTAAAGGTCTTGCCAATATATTAAACGAAGAGCAGGACTTTTCTGTAATCCTGGAAGCAGATAATGGCTTGCAGTTTATTAAAGCAATACAGCAATATGGCCTGCAGCCCGATGTGGTATTGCTCGATGTGCACATGCCTGAAATGGATGGTTATGAAACGGCACAATGGATTGAGCAAAACCTGCCTTTGGCAAAAGTACTGGTATTAAGCATGAACGATAATGAAGAAATGGTAGTGAAAATGCTGCGCTGCGGCGCCAAAGGGTATGTATTAAAGGATGCCGATCCACCCGAACTGTGCCGCGCCATAAAAGAAGTAATGACCAACGGGTATCACTTATCCAGACTCGTTACAGGCAAACTGCTATTTACAATGAACAAACCTGCAGAAATGTACAACCATCATATCAAATTGTCGGTGCGCGAAAAAGAATTTTTACAGCTTTGCTGCAGCGATCTGACCTATAAAGAGATCGCTGATAAAATGTATGTAAGCGTACGCACAGTAGACGGCTACAGGGATAGCCTTTTTGAAAAGCTGGAACAAAAATCGAGGGTGGGGCTGGTATTGTACGCCATTAAACATAATTATTTTGCAGTTAAATAGTTATTAAAGAAAGGATAGCAGATCAGCGATCAAAAAGAAGCGGCCTGGCCGTTTTTTTTGTTTGATAATAAAAATGTAAGTAACTTTACAAATTAAACTTACAAGTTTAATTAATTATAAGTAAATGAATACATTGAAACTGGCAACAGAATTAAGAACAGTTACTACAAGGCTGGTGAAAAAAATGCGCACTAAAACACCGGTGAGTGAAACGCTTTCGCTTACCGAGCGGTCAACTGTTTTCTTATTGCACCAACACGGGCAATTATTGCCGAGCGAGCTGGCCGCGGCCGAAAAAGTGACTACGCAGTCAATGTCGCAGATATTAAATCACCTTTCTGCGATGGGGCTGATCCGGCGCACCGCTTCTGTTACGGATAAGCGTAAAACAATTATTTCTCTTTCCAAAAAAGGGGAAGAAACTGTAAATGCTGTACGTGACCAGAAAGATGAGTGGCTACATAAAGCATTGCTGGAAACCTGCAATGCAAAAAACCTGCAGGCGATTGAAAAGGTATTGCCTGTACTTGCTGCGCTGGTGGAGTTTGAATGAATTTAATAAGAAGTTATGTATGAATCTTGCAATACTTAGCCCGTTTAAAAGCCGGAATTACCGGCTGTATTTTTCGGGCCAGTCTATGTCGCTTATTGGTACCTGGATGCAGAAAACAGCGGTAAGCTGGGTCGTGTATTCACTTACCAATTCTAAATTTATGTTGGGGTTGTCCCTGTTTGCATCAATGTTCCCCACTTTTTTGCTAACCTCCCTGGGCGGTGTGGTAGCAGACCGGTATAACAGGCACAAGGTATTAATAATTACCCAGGTGATATCCATGGTGCAGGCAGTACTGCTGACCTTGCTTATTTATTTTGGACATTATGTAATTTGGGAAGTGATTGCACTGAGTGTTTTGCTGGGTATTGTAAATGCATTTGATGTACCTGCACGCCAGTCGCTGGTATATGAAATGGTAGACGATAAAAAATATTTGCCCAATGCGTTGGCATTAAATTCGTCAATGGTGAATCTTTCGAGGCTGATCGGGCCGGCTATTGCC
This sequence comes from Niabella sp., assembly GCA_047606125.1. Classification (GTDB taxonomy): domain Bacteria; phylum Bacteroidota; class Bacteroidia; order Chitinophagales; family Chitinophagaceae; genus Niabella. The sequence continues at coordinate 4,396 of JASGEW010000019.1, forward strand.
GGTTTTATTATAGAAGCTTTTGGCGACGCGGTTTGTTTCGGATTAAATGCGCTTAGTTTTATAGCCGTTATCATTTCTTTGTTAAGCATGCGGCTGCCTCAATATACTCAGAAACCGCATGTCAAATCGGTTTTTGGAGAATTAGAAGAAGGATGGAATTATTTAAAACGATCTCCTGAAATCAGCTTCCTGCTTTTAATGCTTGGGCTGATAGGGCTTTTTGTAACATCGTTTACCACGCTGATCCCCGTTTTTGCCAGGGATGTATTTCATGGTACTGCTACTACTTTCGGGTTTATTGACAGTGCTATCGGGCTTGGTGCCTTTGCCGGGGCATTGTTTTTAGCTTCTTTAAAATCTACCGCTAACCTGCGGCGCATATTGGGAGTAAATACGCTGATACTTGGAGCGGGCCTGGCTTTGTTTTCGCATACTGCTAATTATCCGTTAGCACTGGCTTTTGCTACATTGGGCGCCTTTGGGATGATGTCGCAGGTGACTATTGTTAATACTATTATTCAAACAACAGTTGCTCCTGAAATGCGGGGCCGGCTCATCAGTTTTTATGCAATGGTGGCCTTTGGTATGCAACCCCTCGGCAGCCTTTTAATTGGCACGGTATCTCATTATATCAGTGTCCAAAATACAGTGCTTATCGAAGGACTTATAGCGCTGGCAATAGGAGGGATCCACCTGTACTATGTGCACCGGCGAAAGCCTGATAATAAACAGCTGTACATAGATGCAGCCGGCGAAGCCAGGGCCGCCTAATTCGTTTTGCCGGTGATGCCGCCACCGGCAACACAAAAGATATTCTTGAAAACCTGAAGGGGTAGGAGCAGAACTATATAAATTTGTCCTGAATTCAACTGGAAAACATTTGCAAAAGAAATTAATTGACAGGGATATCAGCTGGCTTTCTTTTAACGGGCGGGTATTGCAGGAAGCAGTTAAAGAAAGCACGCCGCTTTTAGAGCGTTTAAAATTTTTAGGTATCTATTCATCTAATTTAGATGAGTTTTACCGCGTGCGCATGCCGGCTGTAATGGCTTTAAAGCGCATTGATAAAACGGAAGAACGAAAGGAATTTCTCCAGACAATCAATGAAACGATTGCCGGCCAGCTCGCTGTTTTCGGCGATACGCTCAGGCAACATATTATACCGGGGCTGGCCGCACACCGGGTAAACATGGTTTACGGAGTTGCTGTGCCGGATATAGTGAGCGAAGAGAGCGCTGATTATTTTTTCAGCACTGTTGCCGCATTTATACAGCCGGTATATTTAACACAGGATGCAGGATTTTTTCCCGAAAACAATAAAATATATTTCCTGGTGCTGCTGAAGAAGGAAGAGGGGGTTGAATATGCCATAGTAAATATACCTTCGGATGAGCTGCAAAGGTTTTTTCTGATCGAAAAAGAAAATACAAAGTATATATTATTTCTGGATGATGTATTGAGAAATAATATACATCATTTATTTCCGGGCCGCCAGGTGGAAGGAATGTATAGTTTTAAAGTTACACGCGATGCCGAACTTGATCTGCAGGATGAATATGAGGGTGATATAGCAGAGAAAATTGAAAAGCAAATTATGAAACGTGATCTGGGCTTAGCCACCAGGCTGCTGTATGATGCTTCAATGCCTCAGGAATTTTTAGCAGGTATTATTGCTTCATTGGGATTAGAAAAGGCTATTATTGTTTCGGGAGGCAGGTATCATAACCTGAAAAATTTTGATTCATTCCCTGTAAAGGATAAACAGCTGCTGTACGCGGGCTGGCCGCCCCATTCATTCAGGTTGTCCAAACAAACATTATTTGATGAAATAGCCGGAAGGGATATTCTTATCAATACCCCTTATGAAAGTTACGATAAGGTGCTCCGTTTTTTTAACGAAGCAGCCATCGATCCTGAAGTTTCAGAAATATTTATAACGCTTTACCGTATTGCCGGTAATTCTACGATTGCCCATGCGTTGATCAGTGCAGCCAGGAACGGGAAAAAGGTGACCGTATTTGTAGAACTGAAAGCCCGTTTTGATGAAGCGAATAATATTAAATGGGCCAAAAAAATGAAGGCGGCGGGCATCAAAATTATTTACAGTATACCTGGTTTAAAAGTGCATGCCAAGATCGCCCTTATAAAAAGAAGGAAAGAAGACGTCGATAGCGGCCATTACGGATTGCTGGCTACCGGTAATTTTAACGAAGGAACAGCCCGGTTTTATACGGATTATATTTTAATGACTGCTGACCGGCATATATTAAATGAGCTGGAAATGCTTTTTGATTTTCTGGACAAACGAAAAAAACCGGACCCGGAAGATGCGTTGCAGTTTAACAGTTTGCTGGTAGCGCAGTTTAATCTGCAAAATGATTTTATTGCTTTAATTGATCAGGAAATTGAAAATGCCAGGGCCGGGTTAGAAGCGGTTATTACCATAAAGCTTAATAACCTCGAGGAAAAAATAATGATCAATAAGCTTTACGAAGCGGCAGCGGCAGGAGTTAAAGTGCGACTGGTCATCAGGGGCATTTGCCGGCTCAATGCGGACTATGAAGCTGCCGGTGGAAACATCTGTGTAAAGCGTATTGTAGACAGATATCTGGAGCACGGACGTATCTTCATTTTTCATAATGGGGGTGATGAAAAAATTTTCCTGGGGTCGGCAGACTGGATGGAGCGGAATATTTACAGGCGTATTGAGGTTTGTTTTCCTGTGCAGGATGAAGCTATTAAAAACCTGTTAAAAAGGATCATTCAAATACAATTGGCAGATAATGTGCAGGCGGAGTGCTGGGGAAATTGCGCCGGGTTTAACAGGGGTATTGCCGTGCATGCGCAGTATGAAATTTATAGCTTGTTAGCCGGCTAATTATTTTTTAAGGGAAAACGCCGTTCATCAATAAGCAGATTACGGGATCTAAAATTTTAAAAAAAAACCGGCGCGAAGCCGGTTTTACTGTACTAGCATGTGAATTTATTCTTTAGAAGCTATAACGCAAACCGATCATGGAGCTCCATCTCGAAGTAAAATCAGAAACCGAATAAGGTCTGTATTTACCATTGATTTCTGTCATGCTGCCTTGTGAAAAGGTAAAGCCAGGTTTAGATGCTGATACTGTAGTAGAAACACCATCAGCTGTTTGTGTGCCTGAGCTAACTACGCTGAATAAAGATTTAGACAAAGTATAGAACCCATCGCCGGCGCCATAGCTCCAGCCCCAATCTTTATTTAACAGGTTGCCTACATTAAGAATGCTGTAGAATAGTTCGATTTTATGTTGTTTGAACATAAAATTTTGAGCAATTCTGAAATCAAAATGGTTTTCCCAGGGCAAGCGGAAGGCATTTCTTTTAGTGTTCTTGCCAACATAATCTTTTAACGATGGGTTATCGTTCAGGAAAGATTGAAAGTTTTCCCATTGTTCTGATGCTGTTGCGCCACCGCTAATATCAACAAAATTTGATTCTTCAAACGTACTTGGAATATATACGAGGGTGGTATTGGAATAGTCCAGCGAACCTAAAGCACTTCCTCCATATACATACGAGAATACCTGGCCGGACTGGCCTGTATAGATTAAGTTGAACGTTGTTGATAAATGATTGTTGGCGTATTTTATTTCTTTGGATATCTGGCCAATGATCCTTGAGCCCATGTCGAAGTTGGAAGTAGCAAGATCCGGCGCGTTTAACCCGTTTATGTTTAAAGGTGACCTCCAGTTAGATTGCGCAACAGATGAAGTCAGATCATTCAACGATTTGCCATGCCCCAAAGTGTAAGCAACAGATCCTCTCCATCCACGGGAATATTGTTTTTGTAGTTGCCCGGTAAAACTATAACTATAACCTTTACTGGTATTTCTTAGTAATAATACGTTTCCGTAGGAGGTATTATTGTAAGCGCTGTAATATGGGCGGGTAGACCCGCTAAGCTGTACAGTTGAGTTTCCGCCTTCAGCAAGATTCAGGTTATAGTAATCTGCGTTGTGCAATGTTTTTGTATAAATAGCTTCGATGGTCCCTATCAGTCCCCAAAAATTAAGATTTTTGTCCAAAGCTAAATTGGCGCGGAATACCTGTGGGAATTTGAAGTTTTTGTCAATAACATTAATAACAGGAGCAGAGGAGCTTGTTGAAGTGGGTATATAGGCGCCTCTGTGGGCATCGCTTGGATCGTAGTTAAAGGTAATACCTGCTGCTGATACAGCCGATGCAGAGGTATAGCTGGCGCTTGATGAGGCAACCCCTGTATTAGAGATCTGGTTAGATATCCAAACAAAAGGAATGCGTCCTGTAAATAATCCCGCTCCGCCGCGTAGCTGGGTTTGGCGGTCTCCGTTAATATCCCAGTTAAACCCTGCTCTGGGTGAGAATAACGGAGTAGTTTTAGGCATTTGGTTGGTAGCTACCCCATAAGAAGCAAAGGCTTCATTGAAATCGTCGTTTGCATCAGGTTTATTAAAGAATACCGGCATATCTATTCTTACACCATAAGTTAATTTGAACCTGTCTGTTAAATTAACCACGTCCTGGCCATAGATGCCAAATTGTGCGGCGTGCAATGAGGCTGGCGCTTTATCATTGGCGTCAGAGCTGTTGGAGTACCCAACATAATATTTCTGTAGGTTTGTATTGTCTTCAAAATCGCTTATACCTCCCGAAGCTCCATAAGTACCATAATAATAGGACCCATAGAAATTCTGAAGGAACCAGTTTTTACTATTATAAAACTGATTGTCTGTACCGAAAGTGAAAGTGTGTTTCCCTTTATACAGGTTTAAATTGTCAGTAATGGTAAATACATCCTGATTTAAGGCATTTACAATAGATGAATATTCACCACCTATATTATAGGTAATAGCTGCATCTGCATCAGTATTGTAATCGTAAATCGTCAAAGACGGGAAATCGCTCATCGCCAACCTGTTATCCCTAATTGAAGTGTATGTTAATCTTAATGTATTAGAAGCGCCTGCAGAAAAATTAGAGTTTAGTTCCAACACAAATGAATTGTTTTTATCATTAAATCTGTAACCCGACTTTGAATATATAGCACTTGTTGCAGTTCTGCTTATAACATCATTGTATCCATCTACGTGATTAAAGCGGAATGCCAGCTTGTTTTTATCATTGATGTTCCAGTCTAATCTCGCAAATAAGGATGTGGATTGATTTTCTTTATTGATAGTACCATAAGATCCCGGATCATAGTCATAGGTATCAATTAAGTATTGCCTTAACGATTCTAAAGTGGTGGCAGATACGCTGGACCCCGATCCGGATACGGTTGGATCATATAATAAAGGTGTTGTTCTTTTATATTGCTCGGCATTTATGTAAAAGAATAATTTATCTTTAACCAGCGCCCCGCTGAAACTCGCTCCATAAGTCGTGTTTTTAAAATCATCCAGTTTTTTCCTGACAATATCACTGTTATAGCCGGCGTTTTTTCCTACAAAATCCTGGTTTTGAAACTGACCATACAAAGAAACATGAAACTGGTTGGAGCCACTTTTAGTAACGGCATTGATACCGCCTCCTGTGAAACCACCTTGTGTAACATCATAAGGCGACATTACAATTTGCAACTCCTGAATAGCTTCCATTGAAATTGGATTTACATTGGCTTGCCCCCCATTAGTACCCGTAGAGCCTAATCCAAAACCATCAGTAGCATTAGCACCGTCTATAGAAAATTGGTTATACCGGTTATTTTGACCACCAAAAGACATCCCGGTTGAAGCCCCGTCGCCTGAAGCGTTTCCAACTTTTACCTGTGGCATTAAGCGCACATAATCCTGAACACTCCTGTTTACTGTTGGTGTATTTTGAATGTCTCTAAGATTCAGTGTAACAGATGTTCCGTTTCTTTGAGAGCTGAGTATGCTTCCTTTGGCTACGCCTGTTACTACCACTTCATCAAGACTTTTATCAGTGGTTTTAAGCACTACATCAACCACCTGGGGATTTCCCAGTGTAACCTGTAAATCGTCAAAAACCTCATCTTTAAACCCCGTATAACTAACCGTAAGGGTATAAGGTCCGCCAACTCTAAGGTTAGGCAATGTGTATTGCCCGGTACTGTTAGCGCTTGATGAATATTTAGAACCTGTAGGCACATGAACGGCAACGATTGTGGCACCCTGTAAATTTTCTCCATTCTGAGATTTTACCGTACCCACAATGCTACCGGTGGTTACCTGTGCATTTGTTAAAACTGTAGCCAAAAGCGCTACAGTCATAAAAAAGAAAATTTTCTTAAGCATGAAAAATTAATTTTAAGCAGCAAAGAAAAGCAATAAACTTTAACATTTCCGGGTTTAATGTTAACAATTTGTAAACGGTCATTAACATATCTAAAAATTGATCAACATCAATTGCAGGTAATTTCTGAAGTAACTATTGAGAAAATTAATAATTATTTAATAATACTTTATCCTATTTGTAGGATAAATAAAGAAACCCGCCAAATTTTGACGGGTTTTTATCTTATTGTAATTCGTTTTAATATGACATATTATAAATAACTGAGATTGGTTTTGGGAGTTAGTTGCAGCAGGGTATTATACATCAGCCGGATGGTGTTTTCAACATCCTCCTTATGGATCATTTCTACCGTAGTATGCATATACCTCAATGGCATTGAGATCAGTACCGAGGGGCAGCCGTCATTCGCATACGCAAATGAATCGGTGTCGGTGCCGGTGCTGCGGCTCAACGCCCGCCATTGAACCGGTATATCATTATCTGCAGCTACCTGTTCCACAAAAGCCAGCAGCTTGTTGTGAATGGCTGGTCCGTAAGCCAGTGAAGGGCCTTTACTGCAGGATACATCACCTTCAATTTTCTTATTGATCATAAAATGACCGGTATCGTGCGTAACATCTGTGATAATAGCCACATCCGGTTTAATCCGGCGGGCAATCATTTCTGCACCACGCAATCCTATTTCTTCCTGAACGGCATTTACGATATACAGGCTATAAGGTAATTTCTTTTTGCCTTCTTTCAGCAGCCGGGCTACTTCTGCAATCATAAATCCCCCAATGCGGTTGTCAAATGCACGGCCTATATAAAAATCATTGGCCAGCTCATCAAAACCATCCTGGTAGGTAACCACCGCCCCAATATGAATACCCAGGTCTTCCACCTCTTTTTTATTACGCACCCCGCAATCGATACACAGGTTTTCTACTTTAGGATTGGCCTCGTTTTCTTTTCCAATGCGCGTATGAATGGCCGGCCATCCAAATACACCTTTTACCACTCCTTTCTTTCCGTGCACGTTTACCCGCAGTCCGGGCGCTACCTGGTGATCTACCCCGCCATTTCTTTTTAAAAAGATCAGTCCTGTATCAGTAATATAGTTCACAAACCAGCTGATTTCATCGGCATGCGCTTCAATCACCACTTTAAAAGGCTGACCCGGATTGATCACACCCACAGCTGTTCCATAAGGATCTACAAAATGTTCATCAATATAAGGTTGCAAATAACGAAGCCAAAGTTTCTGTCCCCAGGTTTCGAAACCAACCGGGGAAGCATTATCAATATATTGTTTAAGAAACTCCAGGGAAGCTTTGGTTATCACCGGTGATTTTTTCAATGTTTTTTTTGTACTCGTTGATTTTGCCATAATAAATAAAAGTATTGTTTTTGAGACTGAATAGAATTTTTTGGGTGCATAACATTCTTAGAAACCACAGAGATTCAAAATGTTATGCACCAAATTTTTTTCAAACCGATATGGTCCCGATCCCGAAAAAAAATCGGGATGGGTTGGAGGGGCAAAAGTACACAAAGGCGCATGAAAAATTAGCGGCAACTTTAACAAAAAATATTTGACAGCCACACATCTTTTCATAAACAAACAACGTCATATCAACAGCAAAACATAATTCCTCAAAAATGAAGAAATTTATATTACCGGCTGTTTTGATTGGCTTATTCTTTAGCACTGCATTGGAGCTTCGTGCGCAGCGCTACCGTTCGGGTTACCCTGTTACAAGAGTGCGCCCGGCTTACAGGGTGCGTCCGCATATTGCCATTGGTATTGGTGGGGTTTTAGGAGGATGGTACGGCCCCGGGTTTTATGGGTACGGTCCTGGCGTGGGCGTAAACATTGTAATACCCCCTATTGGTACTGTAATACAGGGATTGCCTCCCGGAGCGGTTGAGCGGGTTTATGGTGGTATTACCTATTATTATCGTAACAATACGTATTACCGCGAGCGGGAAGATGGCGGCTTTGTGGTGGTGGAGCCACCGCTGGGCGCCGAGTTTGATCGATTGCCCATGGGGATTAAACTGGTGAAAATTGACGGACAATATTATTATTATTACCCGCGTAATGGCAATTATTATCTGAAGGATCAGTATGAAGATGGGCGCACTGTGTATGTACTGGTAGGCAAGAATGGTGAGCTGAGTGTTGATGAGGCAAATGATATGCGTTTTGGCGCCCCCTCCAATGATGGGGCAGCACCTCTATACGATGGCAATGACCGTTCTTACAACAACCGGCCGCAAAATGATGAAGTGTACAACAACAGCAGTAATAACAAGAATGACGGGTATCCCGTAGTGAAAAATGGTAACGCGGACGATAACGTAACCGATCAGCCTGCTGGTGATAATAATACCGGTGCTTACAGTGTAAGACCGCAGGTTGGTGATCGTTTTGACCAGCTGCCCAGGAACAGCAAAGCTGTAGTTGTTAATGGCCAGAAACAATATGTTTCACCCAATGGTGTATATTATAAAGAAGTTGTGGAAGATGGTAATAAGGCTTATGAAGTGGTGAAGGCACAATAGTTTGCTGATTGTTTTTTATATAATAAGGGCCGCCGCTTTTTGAGGCGGCTTTTTTATTGTGCCAGATTAAACAATGGGTGCGTTTACAAAAATCCCGACCACCAGGGGCAGTCGGGACTTACTGAAAAACGGTCTGCTTATTTTAGGAACAATATACTTTTTATTCAAAAGACATCAATATCGACTGCTCTTTACATTCGAGTGTAGAGCTGCCCATCAGGTATTCGTCTACTTTTCTTGCACATTCGCGGCCTTCGCTAATAGCCCATACTACGAGGCTCTGTCCGCGCCGCATATCTCCGGCTGTAAATACTTTCGGTACAGTAGTGGCATACTTACCTTCTTCAGCTTTTACATTTCCGCGGCTATCAAGTTCTACTCCCAATTCTTCCAGCATTCCTGTATGCAAAGGATGTACAAACCCCATTGCCAGCAGCGCCAGCTCGCAAGGTAAAATTCTTTCACTACCGGCTACCTCTGTAAATTTAGCAGGCTGCCCGGGTGCAGGAGTTGCCCATTCCAGATCTACTACTTTCAGGGCCTTCAGGTTGCCCTTTTCATCGCCAATAAATTCTTTGGTAGCAATGCTCCAATGCCGCCGGGCGCCTTCTTCATGGCTGGTGGTTGTTTTTAACAACATGGGATAGGTTGGCCATGGCATTAAAGTGGTTCTTTCCTTTGGCGGCATAGGCAATAATTCGAATTGAGTTACCGATGCGGCTTTATGCCGGTTGCTGGTTCCTACACAGTCGCTACCGGTATCGCCGCCGCCAATCACTACTACATTTTTGCCGGTTGCTGTTACTTCTTCGCCCAGGATATTGCTTTCAATATCACGGTTCGCTAAAAAATCTTTGCCTGCAACCCGCTTATTATTCTGCTTTAAAAAATCCATGGCAAAATGCACGCCGTTTAGTTCACGACCAGGAACGGGAAGATCACGGGGAACGGTGCTGCCTCCGGCTAAAACAATGGCATCGTACTGGCGTAAAAGATCACTGACCTTTACATTTTTACCCACATTTGCATGGCATTTGAATGTAATACCTTCTTCCTGCAACAGGGCAATACGGCGGTCTATTACCCATTTCTCTAATTTAAAATCGGGAATACCATACCGTAATAATCCGCCGGGTTGCTCATCGCGTTCAAATACGGTAACAGTATGCCCTGCATAGTTAAGCTGCGCCGCTGCAGCAAGTCCCGATGGGCCGCTGCCTATTACCGCTACTTTTTTACCTGTTCTTACAATGGGCGCTTTTTTGGCAACGAATCCTTTTTCAAAAGCAATTTCAATGATATGCTTTTCTATTTCTTCTATGGCTACCGGTGGCTGGTTAATACCCAGTACGCAGCTCATTTCGCAGGGAGCAGGGCATATACGGCCGGTAAACTCGGGAAAGTTGTTGGTTGACGCCAATATTTCATAAGCCTCACGGTATTCTTTTCTATACACTGCATCATTAAATTCGGGAATAACATTGCCCAGGGGGCAACCGCTATGACAGAACGGGACGCCACAATCCATGCAGCGTGCCGCCTGGTGGTTTAATTTCTCTTCTGGAAAAAGTTGTACAAATTCGCGATAGTTCCGGAGCCTTTCTTCCACCGGTTTTTTGGTGGGAAGCTCTCTTGAAAATTCTAAAAATCCTGTTGGTTTACCCATTTGTTATTTGAGATTTGAAATTGCTGATTTGAGATTAATTTTCAAAGATGTCTTTTACGTTAAAATGCAGTTCCGGAAAAATGGCGCTTTGCAGCACATTGTCTTCCGTAAATGGTTTTAGCCCAATGTATTTTCCGTTTTCGAGTACATATACAAAAACAACACTATCAGTTGTATCCACCATCCAGTATTCACGAACTCCATTTTCCTGGTAGAGGTCAAATTTAATGTCCATTTCCTTTTTTGAATTACCGGGAGATAGTATTTCCACTATCAGGTCGGGCGCGCCTATGCAGCCCTTATCATCCAGCTTTTCGGCATCACACACCACACATAAATCTGGTTGCACCACCGTGTACACCGTACTCTCTGCACTTTTTTTATGGTTGATAAGCCGTACATCAAAAGGAGCCACAAATAACTGACAACCTGAGCGATAAAATGTTTTGTCGAGCTGCCTGGTAAGTGAAAGAGAAACTTTCTGATGTTTCAGGTTGGGTGCCGGGCTCATCCTGGAAATTTTTCCCCGGATCAGTTCCACCCTTTCCTTAAACTGCCACATCAAATAATCGGCGTAGGTATAGGTACCCTCAGGATTTAGTTCATTAATATTTGTTACTACATTTGGCATAAGACATACACTTTACTAACACAAAGTTAGTTCAAAGTTTGAGGTTCGAAGTTCAAGGTTTGAGATATAAACTTTAAACATTAAACGCTAAAACTTCAAACATTCTACGCTATCTGCTTTTGTGCAACTTTTGCCTGCATGATCTTTTTGTATTCACTTGGATATACTTTTACAAAGTTTTTAAGCTGATTTTCAAAATCATCCAGCACAAATTTGGCTACGGTGCTATTGGTATAGTTGTAATGCTTTTGTATTTCTTTTTGTAAGAACGCTGCATCATCTGCATCCACCGGATCCAGCTCTACCATTTCCATATTGCAGTTGCCTGCAAATTTCTGGGCAGTATCATAAATGTATGCAATACCACCGCTCATACCTGCCGCAAAGTTTCTGCCTGTAGCGCCCAGTATAACAGCACGTCCCCCGGTCATGTATTCACATCCATGATCTCCAACGCCTTCCACTACCATCGTGGCGCCTGAGTTACGCACTGCAAACCTTTCACCTGCTTTGCCGCGGATATAAGCCTGGCCGCTGGTTGCACCGTAGAAGGCAACGTTACCGATAAGGCTGTTTTCTTCGGGAACAAATCCTGCATTTTTATCGGGATAGATAATGAGCTTGGCGCCGCTTAATCCTTTACCAAAATAGTCATTGGCATCACCTTCCAGTTCCAGGGTAATACCTTTATTACAGAAAGCTCCAAAACTCTGGCCGGCCGTACCTTTCAACTGCAGATGAATGGTGTCTTCCGGCAAACCTGCATCTCTGTATATTTTAGTAAGCTCATGCGAAAGCACCGTACCCGCAGCACGGTCGGTATTTACAATATCAAAAGAAGCTTTAACAGGCGTGCCGCTTTCCAGGGCAGGCTTTGCGGCTTCAATGAACTTCCAGTCGATGATGGTATCTAAGCCATGATCCTGCTCTTCGTAATGATATATCCCCGTTCCGTCTTCTGTAGGTTCTTTATAAAGAATAGGAGAAAGATCCAGCCCTTTATATTTCCAGTGATCAATGCCCTCTCTTATTTTCAGTTCATCTACCTGGCCTACCATTTCATCTACTGTTCTGAAGCCTAACTCCGCCATCAGTTCCCTCATATCCTGCACAACAAATCTGAAGAAATTCACCACATGATCGGGGTTGCCGGTAAAGCGTTTCCTTAAGGTTTCATCCTGGGTAGCTACTCCTACGGGACAGGTGTTCAGATGGCATTTGCGCATCATGATACAGCCTTCCACAACGAGTGCGGCAGTAGCAATGCCCCATTCTTCGGCCCCCAGCAAAGTAGCGATCACAATGTCGCGGCCGGTACGCATTTGCCCGTCGGTTTGTAATACCACACGGCTGCGCAATTTATTTTTTACCAGCGTTTGCTGTGCTTCGGCCAGGCCCAGTTCCCAGGGTAAGCCTGCATGGCGGATAGAGCTGATCGGCGAAGCGCCGGTACCGCCATCGTGCCCTGCAATCAATACCACATCGGCTTTAGCCTTGGTAACGCCGGCTGCAATAGTGCCCACACCTGCTTTACTCACCAGCTTCACGTTAATGCGCGCATGGCGGTTGGCATGTTTTAAATCGAAGATCAGCTGGGCTAAGTCCTCAATGGAATAAATATCGTGATGCGGGGGAGGAGAGATCAGGCCTACCCCAGGCGTAGAGTGTCGTGTACGCCCGATCCAGTCATCCACTTTATGACCAGGCAACTGTCCGCCTTCGCCCGGCTTGGCACCCTGAGCCATTTTTATCTGTAATTCGTCTGCTTCGGTTAAGTAAAGGCTGGTAACGCCAAATCTGCCGCTGGCAACCTGTTTAATGGCGCTGCGCATGCTGTCCCCGTTTTCCATGGGGGAGTAACGCGCTTCATCCTCACCACCTTCTCCGGTATTGCTTTTACCGCCCAGGCGGTTCATGGCAATGGCCAGGGTAGTGTGCGCTTCCCAGCTGATAGAGCCAAAACTCATGGCGCCGGTTGCAAATCTTTTATAAATATTTTCTGCAGGCTCCACTTCATCAATCGAAATAGAAGGGCGGCTGCGCCTGAAATCGAACAGGCTGCGGATGGTAATCGCTTTCTGGCCTTGTTCATTAATAAGCTTCGTATATTTTTTGAAAGTATTGTAGTCTCCCATTCTTGTTGAATATTGCAACAGGTGAATGGTTTGCGGATTGAATAAGTGTGCTTCTCCTTTACGTTTCCACTGGTAGAAGCCTCCCGTAGGCAGGTGGTCTACCGGCAATTGTTTTCGCGTGAAACTAAAGTGATGCTTGGCCAATGCCTCCCGCGCTATTTCATCAAGGCCCATACCTTCGATACGGGAGGTGGCGTTGGTGAAATAATTATTGACTACTTCTTTATTAATGCCGATGATCTCGAATATCTGTGCGCCCTGGTATGATTGCAGCGTGGAGATCCCCATTTTGGAGAATACTTTCAGCAATCCTTCGCTTACAGCTTTAATATAGTTTTTATGCAGTTCCTCAACAGTTTTGTCCGACTTGATCTTGCCGGCTTCTTTCAGCAATTTTATAGTAGAGAAGGCCAGGTAGGGGTTGATAGCGGTGGCGCCGAAGCCTAACAGGCATGCAAAATGATGCACTTCCCAAACATCTCCTGCTTCTACTACAATACCTACTTTACCACGCAGCCCTTTTTTAATCAGGTGGTGGTGTACTGCAGATACAGCAAGCAAAGAAGGTATGGCCGCATGGTTGCCATCGATAGCGCGATCCTGCAGCACCAATACTTCAAAGCCGTCATTAACGGCGTCTTCCGCATAGCGGCACAACCTGTCGAGGGCACGGCGCATAGAGCCTGGTTTGCCATCCGCTACAAAATAACACTGAATGGTTTTTGCCTGGAAACTGCCGGTATCAATGCTCCTTAGCTTTTCCAGTTCATAATTGGTAAGCACCGGTTGTTTTAAAGCAACAACATGGCAATCCATTTCGTCCTCTATCAGCAAACTTCCGTTGTTGCCAACAAATGTTGCCAGCGACATAACCATTCTTTCCCTTATAGGGTCGATAGGCGGATTGGTTACCTGTGCAAATAATTGTTTAAAATAGTAGCTTAAATGCTGGGGCTGATCGCTTAACACGGCAAGCGGCGCATCCACACCCATGGAACCGATAGGCTCTTTGCCATCGGCAGCCATTGGCATAATGATATTTTCCACATCTTCAGAAGTGAAGCCAAACGCTTTCTGGTATTTGAATATCTGATCTGCGCTCAGGTCGCTGAACATTACGCGGGGTTCGGGTAATTCATTCAGACGTATTTTATATTGATTTAACCAGTCGGCATAAGGTTTTTGCGAACAAATATGCCGTTTTAATTCTTCATCGCTGATGATACGGCCCTGTTCCATATCCACCAGGAACATTTTGCCCGGCTGAAGGCGTCCTTTTTCTTTAATGATGCTTTGGTCTACAGGTAAAGCCCCGGTTTCTGATCCCATGATCACGCGCCCATCGGTAGTGACACAATAGCGCGAGGGGCGCAGGCCGTTCCTGTCTAAAGTAGCCCCGATCATTTTACCGTCGGTAAATGAAATAGAGGCAGGCCCATCCCAGGGTTCCATTAAACAGGCATGAAACTCGTAAAATGCTTTTTTAACAGGATCCATTTCTTCGTTACCGTCCCATGCTTCAGGAATCAGCATCATCATTACATGTGGCAAAGAACGGCCGGTTAAGGTGAGCAACTCAACCATATTATCCAAACAGGCAGAGTCGCTCTGATCGTTACTTACAATAGGTACCAGCATATCCATCTCTTCGTCGGTGAACAGCGGGGATTCGAAGCTGGATTCTGCAGAGCGCAACCAGTTAAGGTTGCCCTGTAATGTATTTATTTCACCGTTGTGTGCAATAAAGCGAAATGGCTGTGCCAGTCTCCACGATGGAAATGTATTGGTCGCAAATCTTGAGTGCACCAAACCAAAAGCGCTGACAGCACGCTTGTCAGACAGGTCGTTGTAATATTCACGCACCTGGTGGCTGGTAAGCTGGCCTTTATATATTAAGGTGCGGCAGGAGAGTGAGGAAATATAAAATCCTACCGGATCTTTTTTTACAGCGTTACCTGTGATATGTGTTGCATATTTGCGCAGCACAAACAGTTTTCTTTCAAATGCAATGGTTGTTTTTACGGTTGCCGGACGCTCAATAAATACCTGTTCAATAGCAGGTTCTACCTGTAATGCGCCGGAGCCTATACCTGAATTGCTTACGGGCACCTTGCGCCAATGAATCACCCGCATGCCCATTTTTTCGGCAGCGCGGTTAAAAATTTCCCGACATTCTTCCAATAACCTGGGTTCTTTTGGAAAGAAAACCATCCCTACGGCATATTCTTCAATAGCCGGCAGCGTAATGCCCAGATGAAGCAGCTCATCGTAAAAAAATTCATGCGGGATCTGTATCATAATTCCCGCACCATCTCCCGTATTGGTTTCGAAACCACAGGCGCCCCTGTGTTCCATATTTTCGAGAATGGTAAGTGCGTCCGAAATGGTCTGGTGATTTTTATTGCCTTTTATATTGGCAACAAAACCAATCCCACAGGCATCGCGCTCAAAAGATGGGTCGTAAAGACCTTTGTTTTCTTTCATAATCCTTACACAAATTTTTTATAAAAATTTTTTGGTTTTTCAATACGGGGAGGCAATCGAGAGCCGTGTAAATTAATTAAAAAAGTTGATAATTTGACAAAACTGTGACGTAGGGGTGTGAGAATTATTATTTATCTAATATTTTATTGCAATATTTGAATTTTTTCAACAAAAAAATCCTGATTTGTAAATCAATAAGAAATGAAAAATATAATTTACAATCATTATAAACGCCCTTTTATTTACTGCAAATTTACGGTTTTTATAGTTTTTTACCATTCCCGGAAATCAGAGGCTAATTATAAACCTTAGTGATGTCTTTTTACACCAGGTAGCTAAACAGGGTGTCGGTTTTGTTGAGTTCGGTATAAGCAACCTGGTGCTGTTGCATACGCGACATGAGCCCCTGGTAATCGTTTTTGTTTTTTAACTCGATACCAATGAGTGCCGGACCACTTTCCTTATTGGTTTTCTGCATGTATTCAAAACGGGTAATGTCGTCATCGGGTCCAAGTATATTGGTAACAAAGTTTTTCAAAGTGCCGGGACGTTGTGCAAAATCTATGAGAAAATAATGTTTTAATCCTTCATATTGCAGGCTGCGTTCTTTTATTTCCTGCATCCTGTCAATATCGTTATTGCTTCCACTGATGATGCAGATAATATTCCTGCCCTTTATTTCTGCTCCTAAAAAATTAAGTGCGGCAACAGAAAGTGCTCCTGCGGGCTCTGCTACTATTGCATCTTTATTATACAGTTCGAGGATGGTGGTGCATATTCTTCCTTCGGGAACCAGGATTACCCGGTCGAGTATATTTTTACAGCGTTCGTAGGTAATATCGCCCACCCGTTTTACTGCGGCGCCATCCACAAAGCGATCTATGCTGGTTAATGTTACAGGATGACCGGCTTTTATTGCTGCGGTCATTGAGGGCGCACCTTCCGGTTCTGCACCAATAATTTTTGTACCAGGACTTACGGATTTTATAAAGGTACCTGCTCCGGCGCATAGCCCTCCTCCGCCAATGGGGATCAGCACGTAATCAATATCTTTAAGCTGCCGGACTATTTCCAGGCCAACAGTAGCCTGGCCTTCGATAACTTTTTCATCATCAAAAGGATGAACAAAGGTCATGTTGTTCTTTGCTGTAAATTTTTGAGCGGCATTTGCACAATCATCATAAGTATCTCCGGTTAATATAATCTCGATATTATCTCCGCCAAACATTTGGGTTTGAGTGATCTTTTGCTTGGGCGTAATAGAAGGCATAAATATGGTGCCCTTAATATGTAAGGCCCTGCAACTGAATGCCACGCCCTGTGCATGATTGCCTGCACTTGCACATACCACACCGCATTCCAGTTTTTCTTTGGGCAATGAACTGATCATGTTGTAAGCGCCCCTTAGTTTATAGGAGCGTACTACCTGCAGGTCCTCTCTTTTTAAATAAATATTTGCCCCAAACTGCCTGCTTAAAGAAGTATTTAACTGTAAGGGCGTTTCCAATACAACGGACTTTAATCTTTGTGACGCTGATGTAACGGATGCTGTTGTTATAAAGTTGGATTGCATAAAGTACTTATGGATCAGTATTAAAAATACGGGATGCAAAAATACAAATAGTTACGGCCACAGATGCGGGAATTGCTGAATTTTCAGGAACGGGTTGTAATTTGATAAAATTTTTCATACCCTTTGCGTAATTTTGGCCTGAATCCCTATAGCTATCAGGATCATGTCAGTTTGACCCAATGAGTTTACGCGCAAAGCATACTGCATCGCCACTTAATATTTTTACGATCATGACGGCACTTGCCCGGCAGGAGCGGGCTTATAATCTTTCTCAGGGGTTACCCGACTATCCTGTTGCGCCAGCGTTAAGTGAATTGCTGAAAGAGGCCGTGGTAAGCGGATATAACCAATATGCCCCGATGCAGGGCCTGCCGCTTTTGCGGGAGCAGATAGCTGCGGCGTTTAATGAGCGGTACACCACGAAGTACTGCTCGGCAGCGCTGATCACGGTTACACCCGGGGCAACTTATGGTATTTACACTTCTCTGGCGGCTATTTTAGAAAAGGGAGATGAAGTGATCTATTTTGAGCCGGCTTTCGACTGCTATATGCCTGCAATTGAAATGAATGGCGGTATTCCTGTAAAAGTGACGCTTGAAGCGGCCAGGAACTTTGAAATTGACTGGCAGCAATTAAAAGATACGATCACTGATAAAACCAGGGCTATTCTTATTAATACCCCTCATAACCCGACCGGCTATATGTGGACCCGGCAGGATTGGGACCATCTTGCTGAAGCACTGGCAGGAAAAAATATCTATGTTATTTCTGATGAGGTATATGACAGCCTGGTGTTTGACGGGAATACACACTTTCCCGGGGTGTTACAGGAACAATTCGGGGATAAAGTGATCTCTATCTATTCTTTCGGAAAAGCTTTTCACATAACCGGATGGAAAATTGGTTATTGCATTGCTTCCAGGGAGCTCACCGACGCTTTTAAATCAGTACATCAATACCTGACGTTCAGCGTAAATACCCCTGCGCAATATGCCCTTTCAAAATATCTGGAAATATACGACCGGAGCGAGGCTGCAACGATGCTGCAGCAAAAAAGAGATATGCTTTTAGAAGGCATGAACCCTTCCCGGTTTAAACAACTTTCGACGAGTGAAGGCACCTATTTCCAGTTGTATGATTATTCAGCCATCAGCGATTTACAGGATGTGGATTTTGCCAAATGGCTGACCACGGAACATAAAGTTGCTACCATACCATTAAGTGCATTTTATAAATTTCCTCAAAAAGATAAAATTGTGAGGCTGTGCTTTGCCAAAAAAGATGAAGTGCTTATAGAGGCCTCCAGATTGCTGGCGGCGCTTTGAACGGTTATTCCGAAACATTTAAAAGGCATGCTGAAAAACAAGCATGTTCTCTACACCATTTTGGTGCTGCCTGATCTCACACTGTAATTGTTTCTCCTGCTTTGGGAAGCAGCAATGTTTTCCCGTTCTTTGTAAATGCGGAAACAGCTGCATCAGTATCAATTTTGATGATATCAAAAGTGTTGTAATGCACACCTACAATAGTGTTGCATTTTATAAAGTCTGATGCAATAACAGCGTCGTTAACCCCCATCGTATAATTACCACCAATGGGCAGCACTGCAAAATTTAAGGCAGTAAACAAAGGAATTAGCTGCATATCCAGCGTAAGGGCAGTGTCTCCTGCAAAGTAAAAGTTACCATTAGCAGACGTAATGATGAACCCCAGGGGATTACCCCCGTAAGTGCCATCCGGCAGGCTGGATGAATGGATAGCGTTTACAGCACGCAGTTCTCCAAAATCAAATGGCACGGGGCCGCCATGATTGAGCTCATGCAAATTGTTTAATCCCTGATTCGACAACCATCCGCTCACTTCTGGTGATGAAATGACTTTTGCCCCTGTTCTTTTAGCAACGGGCACTACATCGGCTATGTGATCGCCATGCCCGTGCGATACTAAAATATAGTCTGCCTCTATTTTTGAAGGATCGATATCTTTTGCTAATGGATTGCCTGTTATAAACGGATCAAATAATAATTTTTTACCATTAACGATTACTAAAATGCCTGATTGCCCTAAATATGTAAGTTGCATGGTCTTAAATTATGAATGTAAATATAATAAAGTTCTGATGAGGAGGTGTTGCTGCTAAGGTTTAGAAAACAACTTCCATATATAAAAGTATTGCCCTCTCTTTTACAAGAAGGCAATTTTTTTATCAGGGTTACTGAATGTATGCGATTATTGATCAGTTTTTACTGCGCCTGATGCGCTTACATCAGCATTTACAGCCGGAGTGGCGCTTTTAGCTTTCGTTACGGTTTTTTTAGCACCTGTTTTTGCTGCTTTTGAAGTTTTTTGCACGCTGCTTTTAGTTTTATCGGTTACACTTTTAGCGCCATCTTCAGCGTCGCCCTGTACAGATGAAGCCGCTTCATTTGCATTTGAACCCGAAACTTCGGCACTAACAGAAGCGTCTGTTGATCCGGTGTTTTGATTGTTTACGGAAGTATTACTTTGCGCGGAAACATTTGTATTGGCCGCCTTTTCAGTTGCATTGCCGGCTGCATTGGTTGTTTGATCCACTGCAGATTTTGTTGCAGAAGCAGCCTTTGTTGCAGTACCGGTAGCAGCAGACATTGTTTTTGTAGTATTAACCGTACTGCTCACTGTGGTACCAAGGCTTACCTGTGCATTGCTTTTATTATGAAATGAAAGCAGCGCTACAACTGCTGACAGGGTAAGAATCTTTTTCATAAAATAAGTTTTTTAATTTTTCTTTAAATAAATTTTAATACTTATAATTCCAAGTACTATGCCAAAAAAGAGGGATAGCAGGACAGGGGCAGTGAGCTGTTTATTGTTTTTAGTAATAACTTAATTCTCAAGGAGGATGGATGGGTTAAAGATTTATTAAGTTATACCTGCCTGCTTTATATTACCGTTTTCTAATACCAGCTTATGCGTAATGCGCTTTGGTAACTGCGCTTCAAAGTGGCCAACATAAATAATGGTTACGCCGTTGTTGCTGATGGCATCTACCAGGTCATTAAAATATTGTGTTTGCTGTTGGTCGAGACCCTGGCAGGGCTCATCTAAAACAAGTAGCTGCGGGTTTTTAATGATCGTGCGGCCTAATAAAGCCAGACGCTGTTTACCTAAAGGCAAAGTGTTTAACAATTGATCGTTTACATCATACAGCTCCAGGAAATGCAACAGTTCGTTTAATTGCTGTTTTTGAGCATACCGCAGTTGCTGGTATTGCCCATTGCTATCGAAAAAACCTGAGGCGAGGCTTTGGGAAACGGTTGCATTATTGTCGAAATACCAATGCAGCTCGGGAGAAATAAGGCCCATACGCTTTTTGATATCCCATATACTTTCGCCACCGCCACGTTGCACCCCAAATAGTTTAATATCGTTGGCATAAGCCTGGGGGTGATCGGCTGTGATCAGGCTGAGTAATGTTGATTTACCGGAACCATTATGCCCCTGCAACAGCCATCTTTCGCCGGCATTTACTTCCCAGCTGATGTTGGTCAGTACATATTTATCATCATACCGGACATGAACATTTTTCATGCTGATGAGATTTTGAGAAGTGTATTGAGGTGGTACTCTAAGAAAATCGGGAAGAGGGCGTAGCGCTTTTTGAGACGGGTTTACTACTGCTTCGCCCAGTATGATTTTACTTTCACTTAGTGTAACAAAATGACTGATACAATCCGGCAACACGGTGTCATTACTTAGCAGCAGGAGTGTGCCTCCTTTTTGAATATAGTCTTTTAATAGCTGATTAAGCACAGCACGGGAATCTGCATCCAGCCCCGTATAAGGCTGGTCAATAATTAATAATTGTGGACTTAACCATAGTGCTTTTATCAGTTGCAGCTTTTTGTGTTCGCCGCTCGATATTTCAAAAAGTTGTTCGTCTAAAACTTTATGATAATCGAATGTTGTAATCAAAGCATTCAACAAGCCGGACCTCATCCGCCGGGAGGCGGACAGGCTCCCCGACCCCTCTCTCCCGCCTTGCGGGATAAACTCGGAGAGGGGGGCGCGAGGGTCAAATAAATTATTTTCTTTTCCGTACAGCTCCAGCTCACGGGCAACTGTTATGGTATCTCTTCTCTGCTGGTGATTGTACCGCTGCTGGTAATAAAAATTTCGGTCGCCTTCCAGGTTCGTGAACTGGTACCAGCTTTCTACAAATAATATTTGAGCGGGCAGTTCGCTATCTGTATTAAAGTGAGTATCTATTTTCCCTGAATATTTTATTTTCCCTGCAATGGCTTTTGCCAGTGTGGTTTTGCCGCTGCCGCTTTCGCCGCGTATGGCCCAGCCTTCGCCGGGGGTTACGGCAAATGATAAGTTGCTCAGTATGGTTTTAGAGCCATGTTGAACAGAGAGATTTTGTATGTTAAGAATAGCCATTAATAATAGGGGTGAAAGTTAGTTGCCACGAATGCACAGATGTGTTTTTTTAATTGTCGGATGCATTTAAAGCCATTCAGCTTTTAGAATAAATCTGAATGTGATCCTAAGCGGATGAGTAGTATTTTCATATCCTGAGTAATTTCGATCCAAATAATGAGCAAGTCGCTCTTGATATGACATTCCCAATTGTCCGAATAATTTCCAGAGAGTTTATGTGTCTTATATTTTTTGTTCAATCCGTTAGCGCCCTTAACTGCAAGTTCATTTTCAATGAAGTCAGCCACTAAAGCAAAATCCTTTGCCGAACGCCTTTTTATCAGCTTTAAGTCTTTTAGAAACCTGTTGGTATATTCAACCTTGTACATCAGATGCTTCCAAAAAAAGCCTTAAAATCAGTAATTTGTTTTGTTTTCCCTTTCCTGGCTTCTTCAACAGCTTTTAATGTTTCGGAGTTGGGCAGGTGACGCGACGGAATCTTGTTATTTTTTTTAGTAGCCACAGGCTGCTCTATTGTAACATCCAGTTCTTTTAGAAGCTGCTTGATCAGGTCAGCTTTTTTGTCAGGAATATGTATCGTTAATGTTGTCATATTTTATGCGAAAATACTACTAATTGATGAACATTTTGAAGTAGAAGTCCTGTAGAAGACGACATTTTCGTTTCTATATTGTTGGCTCGTACAAGGTTTAAAAACGACTGACACGGAATGTATAACAAAAAATTGCGTCCGCCGCGGCGGACGCAATGGGGTTAGTTTATATCGCCCGGAGGCGATAAAATAAGAGTATAAGGCGTGGGCGCCTCATACAGCATTATACATTAAGCTGTTTTAATCGCTTTCATTGCTGTCATAGCCTTACGCAATACGGTGCCTACTTTTTCTACCGGATGTGTGCGAATGGCTTCATTTACTTCTACCAGTTCCTGGTTGTCTACAGCGCCGTCTTTTCCTTCGTTGAAATTCTTACCCACTAAATCCGTATCCACCGTTTTCATAAAATCAGCTAATAACGGCTTACATGCCTGATCGAATAAATAACAACCATATTCTGCTGTATCAGAAATGACACGGTTCATTTCGAACAGTTTTTTGCGTGCAATAGTGTTCGCAATCAGCGGCGTTTCGTGCAAAGATTCGTAGTACGCAGATTCTGGTTTAATACCTGCTTCTACCATTGTTTCAAAAGCCAGTTCCACACCTGCTTTGATAAAGGCAACCATTAAAGTATAGTTGTCGAAATATTCCTGCTCGCTGATCTTCACATCGCCAGCGGGTGTTTTTTCGAAAGCGGTTTCTCCGGTTTCTGCTCTCCATTTTAAAAGGTTGGCGTCGCCGTTGGCCCAGTCTTCCATCATAATACGGCTGAACTCACCACTCATAATATCGTCCTGGTGTTTTTGGAACAATGGACGCATAATGGTTTTTAATTCTTCAGATATTTTGAAGGCTTTAATTTTTGCGGGGTTGCTTAAGCGATCCATCATGCCGGTAACACCACCATGCTTTAATGCTTCGGTAATAACTTCTACACCATATTGAACCAGCTTGGATGCATAAGCCGGATCGATGCCTTTTTCAATCATTTTATCGAAAGAAAGAATAGAGCCTGTTTGTAATAGTCCGCACAGGATGGTTTGCTCACCCATTAAATCAGATTTCACTTCGGCAACAAAAGAAGATTTTAATACGCCGGCACGGTGCCCGCCGGTACCTACACAATATGCTTTTGCCTGGTCAAAGCCTTTTCCTTCGGGATCATTTTCCGGATGTACTGCAATAAGTGTAGGAACGCCAAAGCCACGCACATACTCGGCCCTTACCTCGCTACCCGGGCTTTTAGGGGCCACCATAATCACGGTGATGTCTTTACGGATCTGCATACCTTCTTCCACAATATTAAAGCCATGTGAATAAGAAAGTGTAGCTCCTTTTTTCATTAAAGGCATTACAGCGCTTACTACCTGTGTATGCTGTTTATCGGGTGTCAGGTTGATTACCAGGTCAGCAGTAGGGATCAATTCCTCGTAAGTGCCTACTTTAAAGTTATTATCTGTTGCATTTTTCCAGCTTGCTCTTTTTTGCTCGATAGCTTCCTTACGCAATGTATAAGAAACATCCAGTCCGCTGTCTCTCAGGTTTAACCCCTGGTTAAGCCCTTGTGCGCCGCAACCAACAATCACAATTTTTTTGCCTTTCAGTGCATCCACACCATCTAAAAATTCATCGTTGCTCATGAATTCACAAACGCCTAATTGGTTCAACTGCTCTCTGAGCGGTAATGTGTTAAAGTAATTTGCCATTTTTTATTCTTTTTGTGTCCTTTGATTTTTTTAATTTTTAAAATAAGTTTAAACAAATTCAATGTTATAACTGTCTGAAATGTTTTTTAATTTATTAGGATGGCTTGATACGTAGCAGGCGCTTGTAGTCCCTGATCGTTTGCCAATGTACTGTATCATGCAACGCAACAGTTGCAAGCATGTTCTCAATATTTGTTATAGGCAGGCCGAATGTACCTGTAGTATATGGTGCAATTTCGGTAAAACGATTGGCATTTAAAGCATCTTTTACTGATTGGGCAAATACTCCTGATAAACTTATCAATGCTGTTATTTCTTCTTTGCTAACCGGGGCTTCGGGCCGTGATCCCTTTTTATATTTGTCAAAGTAAGGAATCTCAAAATCGGGATCTACCCGGGTTACCCTGAACACAAGGCTGTAACCACTTACAACCAGATGTCCGAAATTCCATGCCATATTGTTATTGAAGCCTTCGGGGATTTGATTAAGATCGTCAATACTTGTTTCAGATACAATTGCGGTAGCTTTAGATCTGACACTGTTTATAATATCAATGCTGTACATTGTTAATATTTATAATGGGTCTTTTAAGGAATTACATGCTGAATACTTTGTCCTGCTGGTTTAAGAATTCGTTCTCGATCACTTCTTCACCGGGTTCTTTGGCTTCAAATTCCTTTATTTTCTTATGAAACCCTTCGCTGCTTTTAATAATGGCTACGCGTGCGCCGCGAACAAACTCTATCAGCCTGTATTTTTCAAATACTTTTACCAGTTTGTCCGTTTCTTCCCTGTGGCCGGTACATTCAAATACAGTATAATCATTATTAATAGATACCACACGGGCGCCATATTCCCTCAGGATGCGCTCCACAACCATCTTTTCCGTAACCTGGGTGGTAGGTACCTTATATAAAGCAAGCTCCTGCCATATAATCTCGTTATTCAGGTTGTAATAGGCTTTTAATACTTCAACCTGCTTTTCAATCTGTTTGCAAAGTTTCCTTACTACTTCCTCTGTTTCATCTATTACGATATTGAAGCGATGAATGCCGGGTATTTCTGATGAAGAGGTATTTAAAGAATCTATATTGATCTTTCTTCTCGAAAAGATAATGGTAATACGCGCCAGTAAACCTATCTGATCTTCTGCGTAAACGGTAATTGTATATTGTTGTTTCATTTTATTGGTGAATTGTGAGTTGTTAGTGGTGAGTTTTGTTTATTGATGCTGAGAGATACTTGTAACAATCAATGAATTGGAATTTTACAATTTAGATTAATGGAGACGGTTGCAGATATTTAAGTGTGTTCTACTCACCAATCACCATTGACCATTGACTACTTCAGTCTGATTTCAGCCACGCTGCACCCTTGCGGAACCATGGGAAATACATTATTTTCTTTGCCCACCATTATTTCAAGCAAATAGCTTCCATCATGGTCCAGCATTCTTTTGAGGGCTGTTTTTAAATCTTCCCTTTTGTCGATTTTATTACCCTCGATACCATAAGATTTTGCCAGCATCACAAAATCGGGGCTGGTAATATTTACAAAAGAATATCTTCTGTCGTGGAATAATTGCTGCCACTGGCGTACCATACCCAAAAATTCATTATTCAGGATCAGGATTTTTACAGCTGCTCCAAACTGCATAATCGTGCCCAGCTCCTGCAATGTCATCTGGAAACCTCCATCCCCAATAATAGCTACTACTGTTCTATCGGGTGCACCATATTTTGCTCCTATTGCAGCCGGCAGGCCAAATCCCATTGTGCCTAATCCTCCACTGGTGATATTACTCCTGCTTTTATTGAATTTAGCATAGCGGCAGGCTACCATCTGGTGCTGTCCCACATCTGTAACAATTACAGCATCACCATTCGTTAATTCGTTAAGTACATTTAATACCTCGGCCATGCTCATTATATCTCCTTCCGGGTGCATTTCAGGCTGTATGCATTGCTTTTCTTCCTCGGCGGCGTATTTTTTGAATTCCTGCAGCCAATTCGTATGGTCGCGGGCTTCAATAAGATTGGTTAGCAGCGGAAGTGTTTCTTTACAATCGCCCCAAACCGGTACGGTTGTCTTTACATTTTTATCTACTTCGGCGGGGTCTATATCAAGATGTATAATCTTAGCCTGTTTGGCATATTTATCCAGGCGGCCTGTTACCCTGTCGTCAAAACGCATGCCTACGGCAATTAAAACGTCGCACTCGTTTGTCAATACGTTAGGGCCATAGTTGCCATGCATTCCTAACATTCCCACGCCTAACGGGTGATCGGTTGGGATAGCGCTTTCGCCCATGATCGTCCATGCTGCAGGAAAATTTCCTTTTTCAATAAATGCCGCAAATTCTTTTTCGGCGCCGCCTAATATTACACCCTGTCCAAAGATCACAAATGGTTTCTCAGCTTTATTGATCAATTGGGCGGCCTGTTCAATATACTCTTTACGCACAATGGGAGCGGGGCGATAACTGCGTACATGATTGCACTTTTCATATCCCCGAAACTCAAATTCCTGGAGCTGTGCATTTTTTGTGATATCGATCAGTACCGGCCCCGGCCTTCCGCTTTTGGCTATATAAAAAGCTTTCGCCAGCACTGACGGGATTTCGTTGGGATCGGTAATCTGGTAATTCCACTTGGTTACCGGCATGGTGATATTGATCACATCTGTTTCCTGGAAAGCGTCTGTTCCCAATAAGTGGGCAAATACCTGGCCTGTGATACATACCAAAGGTGTAGAATCGATCTGCGCATCTGCCAGTCCGGTAACAAGGTTGGTGGCACCTGGCCCGCTGGTGGCAAATACTACACCTGTTTTGCCACTGGTACGTGCATATCCTTGTCCTGCATGTATACCTCCCTGTTCGTGGCGAACAAGGATGTGTTCTACTTTATCTTTATAATCGTACAGCGCATCGTAAATGGGCATAATAGCGCCGCCAGGGTAACCAAAAATAACCTCGGTGTCTTCGGCCAGTAAGCATTCTATTACCGCTTTGCTGCCAGACATGGTTTGGGTTTTAGGTACCTGCGCTGCAATTGCTTCTTTTTTTATTTCAAGAGTATTCATAACTCAATATTTTTTATTTTAATGACTGTGACTGTTGTATTTTATCTTTTTATAAAAGGCGCTGGTGATTGCCGATTAGCGGTTCCTGTAAAAAATCATTCCCAAGAGCTAAATGTTCGTCTTTTGTTCCTTATTCATTTGAATAGCCCTGTCGCTGTTTAGAATGCCGCTGAGCATGGCCACACCTTGTTCGGTAAATGCGTAAGGTAGGTATCTGCTTCCTCCATGTTGCCCTTGAGATATAATCTTTATATCTCATTTGATTAACGCTTTCAAAGTCCTCCTTTTGTAAGTCCCGATTGCTATCAGGAGGGGGCATTAATCTTCATCCGTTACACAGCCTTGCGATGCATCTTTTACCAGCTTGGCATATTTATACAATACACCATTGCTTACTTTTAAGGGTGGCTGTTGCCATGCTGCCCTGCGTTTTGCAATTTCTTCATCGGCAACTTTCAGTGTAAGTGTATTATTTACCGCATCTATTTCTATAATATCATCGTCTTCCACTAGCCCAATCAATCCGCCCTCATAGGCTTCGGGTGTAATGTGGCCAACTACAAAGCCATGCGTACCACCGCTAAACCTTCCATCGGTGATCAATGCCACGCTTTTTCCCAAGCCCGCTCCAATAATTGCCCCTGTAGGTTTCAGCATTTCGGGCATGCCCGGTGCGCCTTTAGGGCCTTCGTTTTTAATAACCACAACATCGCCTGCTTTCACTTTACCATCGGCAAGTCCCGCTATTAATCTTTTTTCACCGTCAAACACACGTGCAGTACCGGTGAATTTTTCACCTTCTTTACCACTGATCTTTGCCACACTGCCTTTCTCTGCAAGGTTGCCATATAAAATTTGTAAGTGCCCGTTTTTTTTAAGTGGGTTCTCCAAAGGATAAATAATATCCTGTGTCTCAAAATCTAAATCAGGAACGGTTTCTAAATTTTCTGCAATAGTTTTACCTGTTACGGTTAACTGGCTGCCATCAATTAAACCATTTTTTAATAAATATTTCATTACAGAAGGTACGCCGCCTTTTTCATGTAAATCCTGCATCAGGTATTTACCGCTTGGCTTAAAGTCTGCTAACACGGGTACTCTGTCGCTGATAGCCTGAATATCGTCCTGCGTTAATGATACGCCAACGCTTTTAGCCATTGCTAATAAGTGTAACACAGCGTTGGTGCTGCCACCCAATACTATAATAACCGTAATAGCGTTTTCAAAAGCCTTGCGTGTCATAATATCGCGGGGCTTAATATCTTTTTCCATCAACACACGAATGTATTTACCAGCTTCTTCGCACTCCTTCACTTTATCGGTACTTAACGCGGGGTTGCTGCTTGAGTAAGGTAAGCTCATACCCATTGCTTCAATTGCCGAAGCCATTGTGTTAGCCGTGTACATACCACCACAGGCACCTGCTCCGGGACAACTGTTTTTTACAATGCCCTGGAAGTCGGCCTCATCAAGATTGCCGGCTATTTTTTGTCCAAGCGCTTCAAATGCCGAAACGATGTTCAGATCCTGTCCTTTATAATGGCCTGGCGCAATAGTGCCGCCATAAACCATTATTGCCGGGCGGTTCAGGCGCCCCATTGCCATGAGTGAGCCGGGCATATTTTTATCGCATCCGGGTACCGTAATCAATGCATCGTAATATTGGGCACCACAAACTGTTTCAATAGAATCGGCAATAACATCGCGGCTTACCAGCGAGTAGCGCATGCCATCCGTTCCGTTGCTCATGCCATCGCTTACACCAATGGTATTAAATATCAGACCCACCAAATCGTTTTCCCATACCCCTTTCTTTACATCGGCTGCAAGCCCGTTCAGGTGCATGTTACAGGGGTTCCCATCGTAGCCCATGCTTACAATACCTACCTGTGCTTTTTTTAAATCCTCTTCGGTTAATCCTAATGCATATAGCTGGGCCTGTGCCGCGGGCTGCGTGGGATCTTGTGTTATTGTTTTCGAGTATTTGTTTAATTCGCTCATAAAAAAAATAGTTATTCGAGTATTGTTTGTTATCAGTTAAAAACTTGTAAAAACTGCTTTGCGGAGAGTACTTCTACTGAAGGAAGTTTTATTTTTTTAAAGTCTTTTATATTTGATGTAATAAAATAATCCATTTTTCCCCGCAATGCAATCTGATATAACACTGCTTCTTCCAGGTCGTTCGCTGCATTTGTATATGCTTCACTTATGATGAGATTTGAGCAGGGAAGTACCTGTATATAATTAAGCAAATCCATCATTACTATTTTCAAATCACTGGAAGAAACATGCTTTCGAATCAAATAAGATGCAGTATTTATAACGCTTTCAGAAAAATACGCTTTAACTTCCATATTGCTAATCTTAGTAAACAGCGCAATTGCATCCTCGTGCGTACTCCTGTCGGCAATAAAATAGTCAACAACAATATTGGTATCTAAGAAAAGTTTATAACCCATATTTTTCTTTCAGATACTCATCTCTGAGTTTATCAATGTCATTAAATTTCCCCTTTGTTGTGCCGGCATATTTCTTTAATACACTTTGATGCTTTTCAACAAAAGACTGTTCTTCCTTTTTATTACCCGATCGAAGGAGAAAATCAAGTTGCTCTTCTACAATTTTTGATACAGAAGTATTTCTTTTTGCAGCATACGCTTTTATACGCTTTGCCGTGCTTTCCTGTATTGTAAGATTCAATTTCGTTGTCATAGTATTTTTTTCTTAAATATACGTATAAATATTTTTATACGTATATTTTAATAAATGAACTAGAGCGCTCAACTTACCGCGTTTACTTTCTCCGCCATCTCTTTCAGATCGCTGTCTTCAACTTCTTTTTTAGCATCTGCTACGCTTAAAAACTGCTGGTACAGTTCGTCCACCTGGTTGCGGTCGAACTCGTACCCCAGGTTTTTAAACCGGTAAGCCAGGGCGCTGCGCCCGCTGCGTGCGGTAAGAACAATGCGGCTGGTATCGGCGCCTACCTCTTCCGGTGCAATAATTTCGTAAGTGCTGGATTCTTTTAAGAAACCATCCTGGTGAATACCAGAGGAATGAGAAAAAGCATTGTCACCGACGACCGCCTTATTCGGCTGTACCACCATGCGCATGGTTTCGGAAACGAGGCGGCTCATGGGAAGCAGTTTGGAAGTATCTATATTAGTATAAAGGCCTAATTCGGGGTGCTTTTTAATGATCATGGCCACTTCTTCCAGCGAAGTATTACCGGCTCTTTCTCCAATGCCATTGATCGTACATTCAATTTGCCTTGCACCACCCATTGCCCCTGCAATAGAGTTGGCAGTAGCCAGACCAAGATCGTTATGGCAATGGCAGGAAAGAACGGCCTTATCAATATTAGGTACATGGTTAATGAGATATTGCATTTTTTCCTGGTATTGGTGTGGCAGACAGAACCCGGTAGTATCAGGAACATTTACTACAGTAGCACCAGCTTTAATTACAGCCTCTGTGAGTTGCGCTAAAAATTGCATATCTGCACGGCCGGCATCCTCTGCATAAAACTCCACATCCGGTACAAAACTGCGCGCGAGTTTTACGGCTGCAATAGCACGCTCAATAATATTTTCTCTTGTTGTATTGAATTTATACCTGATGTGATTATCCGAGGAGCCGATCCCTGTATGAATACGGGGCCTTACTGCAGGTTTTAAGGCAGCAGCGGCTACTTCAATATCTTTTTGTACAGCACGGGTGAGCCCGGCTACTGTGGCATTTTTTATTACTTTGGAGATTTCTTCCACCGATTTAAAATCACCGGGGCTCGATACCGGAAAACCTGCTTCAATAATGTCCACTCCCAGTGCTTCCAGCTTAAGCGCCAGTTTTATCTTTTCTTCTGTATTTAATTTACACCCGGGTACCTGTTCGCCATCTCTTAAAGTGGTGTCGAAAATGAAAACCTTATCTTGTGCCATAAATTGAACCGTTATGATGAATAAATTGCTATTGATTTTGCCAACTGAATTTCCGGATAAAAAATCCGGTTATTAAAAGTAATCATATTTTTACGGCATATAAAACTATATTAGATAGCGATTTACATCGTATAAATTTTATTAAAATTTTATAACATTCTGAAAATCAACAATTAGTAGCTATATAAATTACAATGCCCAGTAGAAGTACAGATGCGCTTTTTCAATTAATAAAGTCTCTTGAAAAGTCGGAGAAAAGAAACCTCAAGCTATTTGTAAACCGCAATTCGGGCACAGAAAGCCTCAAGAGTATTAAGGTTTTTGATGCGTTGGATAAAATGAACGAGTATGATGAGGCCCTGCTGTTAAAAAAGGTACCGGCTGTAAGTAAACAACAGCTTTCGAATACCAAGGCTTTATTGTACCGCCAGATATTAAGCAGTCTCCGGGTTTTAAAAGATGAACGGAACACCGACCTGCAGTTACACGAAATGCTGGACAACGCCAGGATCCTGTATAATAAAGGGCTCTATCATCAAACGCTTAAAGTGCTGGAGCGCATTAAAGAGTTTGCGCGTACGTATCACCAGCTTACTTATTTGCAGCAGGCTTTGTTTTTTGAAAAGAAGATAGAGGCATTGTATATAACACGGGGCATTAGGGGCAGGGCCGATGCGCTTTCTGCAGAGGCTGATGAAGTAAATAAAACCCTCAGCAATATTAATGATCTTTCTAACCTGAACCTGCAACTATACGGCTGGTATATTCAAAACGGCCATGCGCGCAACGAGTCTGATATAAAAACGGTACAGGCATTTATTGAACAAAAAATGCCTGGAAAAACAGGAAACAGTTTTTATGAGAAAGTGTATCTCTATCAATGCTATGTCTGGTATGCTTATATCAGACTGGATTTTTTAATGTTCTACCGGTATACGCAAAAATGGGTGGATGTGTTTGAGGAGACCCCTAAAATGATAGAAACAGAAACAGCGATGTATGTGAAGGGGATGCACAACCTGATGACGGCTCATTTTAATTTGCTGAATCACGACAAGCTGGCTGCCTGTGTTAAGAAATTCAAGCATTTCGCACAAACGGACCTGGTGCAGGATAATGATAACAACAGGATCGTTACCTATGTGTATTTATATACTGCAGTCATTAACCTTCATTTCCTGGAGGGAACTTTTGATAAGGGTATTAAAATGGTCTCTTATCTTGAAGAAATGCTGATCAAATATGGTAAATATTTAGACAGGCACCGGGTAATGGTTTTTTATTATAAAATAGCCTGCCTTTATTTTGGAAGCGGCAACAATGGTAAAGCCATCGATTATCTGAACCGGATCATTAATCAAAAGGACGATCTGCGTACCGACCTGCAGTGTTACTCAAGATTATTGCATTTGATAGCGCATTATGAATTAGGAAATTACAATCTGCTGGAATATCTTGTTAAATCGGTATACCGGTATATGGCCAAAATGGAGAACCTGAGCAGGGTAGAAGAAGAAATGTTCCGGTTTTTACGAAAAGCTTTCCGGTTTAATGAAAAGACCATTAAGCCTGAATTTGAAAAGCTGCTGGCAAAGCTGAAAAAGTACCAGCACAACCGGCTTGAGGCAAGGGCTTTTGCTTACCTGGATGTGATCAGCTGGCTCGAAAGTAAAATATCGGGAATGAATGTTCAGGGTGTCATCCGGAAAAAGTATTTAAAAGCACGGGGCCGAAAGGAATGATTTATTAAATAAAATAGTATTATCTTCACCGGGTGAAAAAGGTTTCTTCTGATATTACTTTACTTTTTGCTGCTTATTGGCGTTGGCGTAGCTAACTTCTTTGCCACTGTTGGCGCACGGCTTTCTTATCTTATCTTATCTTTACAATCTTTTAAAATTTGTTAGAAATAATGCAGGCAACTTATAAAGAGCCCGATGAGCTGGGCTATTATGGAGCGTTTGGAGGGGCATATATTCCGGAAATGTTATACAGGAATGTTGAAGAGCTCCGGATAAATTATCTGGATATTATTAATAGTGCGTCTTTTCAAAAAGAGTATTTGTCCTTATTAAAGGATTATGCAGGCCGCGAAACTCCTTTATATTATGCTTCGAGACTATCTGCGAAATACAATACCAATGTTTATTTAAAACGTGAAGATCTTTGTCATACCGGCGCCCATAAAGTAAATAATACCATTGGCCAGATACTGGTAGCGGAACGGTTAGGCAAAAAGAGGATCATTGCTGAAACGGGAGCAGGTCAGCATGGAGTGGCTACTGCAACTGTTTGTGCTTTGAAAGGGCTGCAATGTATCGTGTATATGGGAGAGAAGGACATCGAGCGCCAGGCTCCCAATGTAGCCCGCATGAAAATGTTAGGCGCTACGGTTATACCGGCAACCAGCGGCAGCAAAACATTAAAGGATGCTACCAATGAAGCTATTCGTGATTGGATCAATCATCCGGATGACACATTTTATATTATTGGCAGCGTTGTGGGACCGCACCCGTATCCGGATATGGTTGCAAGATTTCAAAGTGTCATCAGTAAAGAAATACGCCTGCAACTAAAAGAAAAGATCGGGACGGAATTGCCCACAGCCGTGATTGCCTGTGTGGGAGGCGGTAGTAATGCGGCGGGAACTTTTTACTACTTTTTGGATGAACCTTCGGTTGACATTTACGCAGTGGAAGCCGCGGGTTGTGGCGTTACATCGGGTATGAGTGCGGCCACAACACAGTTAGGAAAGCCAGGTATTTTGCATGGCAGCAAAAGTTATGTAATGCAAACAGAAGATGGGCAGGTGATAGAACCGCACAGTATCTCGGCCGGTTTGGATTACCCGGGAATTGGCCCGATGCATGCTAATTTGTTTGCAACCGGACGGGGCAGATTTTTAAGCGCTACTGATAAAGAAGCGTTAGCTGCCTCTTTTGAATTAGCCAGGCTGGAAGGCATTATACCCGCTCTCGAAAGCGCCCACGCGCTTGCAGCACTGAACCAGATTACCTTTAAAAAGGATGACCGGGTAGTGATATGCTTAAGTGGCAGGGGAGATAAGGATATGGAAACTTATATGAAAGAACTGAATAAAAAATAAGTGATGAGCAGACTTAGTGAAACTTTTAAATCAGGAAAAAAAATATTAAATATTTATTGTACTGCGGGCTATCCCAAATTAGACAGCACGCTGCCGGTAATGAAAGTTTTGCAGGAAAGCGGCGCCGATATTATTGAACTGGGCATGCCCTACAGCGACCCGCTTGCAGATGGGGAAACGATTCAGCAAAGCAGTGCTGTAGCATTGGCAAATGGAATGACGATACATGTTTTATTTGATCAATTGAAAGAAATGCGCAATGAGATAACTATTCCCGTTGTGCTTATGGGGTATATGAATCCGGTACTGCAATACGGGTTTGAAAATTTTTGCGCAGCTGCGGCAAATGCCGGTGTTGATGGGTTGATCCTGCCTGACCTGCCGCCGCATGAATTTGAAAATACTTATAAGGCTGTGCTGGAAAAATATGGCCTCAGCTTTATTTTCCTGGTAACTCCTGAAACGTCTGAAGAACGTGTAGAAAAGCTGGATAGCCTTAGCAGCGGATTTTTATACGCGGTATCGTCTTCATCCACCACCGGTGGCGATAAAGATTTTAACGAAGTGGAAAAGTACCTGCAGCGGCTGCAGGGATATAGGCTCCGCAACCCGGTTCTGGTGGGCTTCGGCATAAAAGATAATAAAACTTTTAATGATGCATGCAAATATGCTAACGGTGCCATTATCGGCTCTGCATACATAAAGATTATTCAACATGCCCAATCGCCCGAAGCGATTACAAAAAGCTTTATACAAAGTATCCTTAATTAACATATCGCTAAGCTGTTAAAAGGTAATTTTGCACCCGGCATTAGTATATAGCTCATCTTCGTTGTGTTACTCACTTGTATTGTGGTACAGGTGTTTTCTTTTAAATTCATAAATATCTTCAATGAAACGCTCCGTATTCATCTGCATATTTTTTCTGCCTTTATTTTCAATAGCGCAAAAGCTGGTACTTAGCGGCAATATTTCAGGATTGCCTGATAATAGTAAGATCATACTTACAGATTTACAGAACCCGGGCGAACTGCTGGCTCAAACCCAATCCAAAGGCGGTTCATTTATACTTTCTGCAAAACTGGATGCTGCTTCTTTGCTGGGTTTAGGTGTGGGCGACAGCATTAAAACTGCTGTGTTTTTAAGTAATGAAACAGTGACGGTTACCGGTGCGATCAATCAAAAACCGGATGACTGGAAGTTTACCGGTTCTGCTGTTCAAAATAGTTTTATGGAATTTCAGGATATTTTTGTTCCGAAGTTTGAAAAGTTAAATACACTTGTTCAAAAAATACAAAGCGGGGATGGGAGTGAAGGGCTGCGGAATGACATGAATAAATCTGTAGAGGATATTCAAAAATCGGTAGATGCGTTTATTACCAAAAATGCTGCCTCGCCGGTCAGCGCGCTTGTTATATTATCTACAATAAACCTTACTGATGATGTTGATTTGCTGGAAAAACGCGCCAACAGCTTAAAACCGTCGGCTTTAAGTAATGTGTTTGGCGGGCAGCTAAAAAAGGCGCTGGTAGATGCAAGGTTCAATGCTATTGGAAGCACTGCCCTGGATTTTTCTTTGCCGGATACAACCGGTCAGGCGGTATCCCTTGCGCAGTTCAAAGGTAAATATGTGCTGGTGGATTTTTGGGCAAGCTGGTGCGGACCCTGCAGGAAAGAAAATCATTTCCTGGTAAAAACATTTGATAAGTACAAGGATAAAAAATTTACAGTATTAGGTGTATCGCTGGATGAAGACAAGGATGAATGGTTGAAAGCCATTGCTAAAGATGAACTGAAATGGACACATGTAAGCGACCTGAAAGGCTGGCAAAATGAGGTGGCTGTAAAATACCATGTGGAATCGATACCACAAAATCTGCTGCTCGATCCAAACGGCAAAATTATCGCCAAAAATTTGCGGGGCGATGACCTGGATAATAAACTGGCAGAGGTGCTGGAAAAATAAGCATAGGGACTGCCTTGTGTTTGATAGCAGGCAAATGTATTAGCTACAGGCCCTGATAGCCAAATACCAGGTTGCAAAAGACCTTTACGCCGTTTTGCAGCATAGCATCAGAGATCATAAAGTCCGGAGTGTGGTGGTGCGGCGCTTTGGAAGGGTCGTTGCCTTTTGGCATTCCGCCATAATATAAGAATACGGCAGGGGCCTTGGTACCGTAAAAAGAGAAGTCTTCAGCGCCGGTTACCCATTTTGTTTCCTGCACATTTTCTTTTCCAACCGCTTTTTCGAGCAAAGGGATGATCTTCCTGGTCAGTTCAACATTATTATATGTAACTAATGTGTTTTTATTGATAGTAACTTCAACTGAAGCGTTATTGGCAGCAGCTATATTTGCTGCAATATGGCGGAGGCGCCTGTGCACATCTGTTTGCATGGCTGTATCAAAAGTGCGGATGGTGCCGGCCATTTCCAGTTCTTCAGGAATAATATTATTTCTTATCCCCGCATTTATTTTTCCTACAGTAAGCACAACGGGCGCCTGGGTAATATCTTCCTGCCGGCTCACGATCTGTTGCAGGCTGTTAATGATCTGCGCACCGGTAGCAACGGGGTCTACGCTTAACCAGGGCTGTGCACCATGACTTTGTTTTCCTTTTACTTTGATAGTGAACCAGTCGCTGGCAGCCATAAAAGGTCCCGGTTTATAAAACACTTTGCCTTCTTCGATCCAGCTTTCAATATGTAATCCAAAAATAGCGGCCACTTTGGGGTTGTCCATTACCCCTTCTTTAACCATTAATGCTGCGCCACCTTCTTCGCCGGGCGGGGCGCCTTCCTCTGCAGGCTGAAAAATAAATTTTACGGTACCCGGCAGATCCTTTTTCATTGAGGCTAATACCGCTGCGGTGCCCATCAATATTGCCACATGCGCATCATGTCCGCAGGCGTGCATTACGGGAACTTCTTTCCCGAGATATTCTCCTTTTGCCGTGGATTTGTAAGGCAGATCGTTTCTTTCCGCTACCGGCAAAGCGTCCATATCGGCCCGCAGGGCAATTACAGGACCCGGCCTGCCGCCTTTTAAAATGCCCGTTACGCCTGTTTTGGCCATTATTTGCGTTTCGATGCCCAGCTTTTTTAAATGTTCCAGCACATACTGCTGTGTTTTGAATTCCCGGTTACTTAACTCGGGATGCTGATGTATATGCCGCCGCCATTCTGCCAATTCGGGCTGTATTGCCTGTGCTTTTAAACTGATCCGGGTGCTAATATCTTGTGCTATACCGGCAAACATGGTGCCTGTAAAAAAGGCAATGAAAAGTATTATTTTCCTCATTGCCCTAAATTAAATAAAAATGTACAAAGCAAAAACAAGGCTATAGCCAATGATGTACCAGGCTTACCCTGGTATTCATTGTGCTAACTCTAATCCCCAGTCATTACCCTTATCAACAGCCGGTACACCCTCTATCAACCATTTGGCGGGTTTGTCTCCTTTTAACAGCCAGTCAAAATACTGCTGTTCGCGTATCTGTATGTCTTTACGGTTTTTACGGATCATTAAGTTATGCTCTTCCCCGTTATAATTCAGCATCCATACTTTTTTGCCCAGTCTGCGCATTCCGGTATATAACTCGATCCCCTGATACCAGGGTACAGCCCCATCATTATCATTCGCCATAATTACCAGCGGGGTAGTAACTTCAGGCAAATGGAACAGCGGCGAGTTTTCTATATACAAATCCGGTTTTTGCCAAAGTGTGGCGCCGATCCGGCTTTGGGTTTTTTCGTATTGAAACTGGCGGTTCACGCCTCCCTTCCAGCGTATACCCCCGTAGGCGCTGGTCATATTGGCAACCGGAGCTCCTGCCCATGCTGCGGCAAACATAGGTGTCATGGTTATTAATTGAGCTACCTGTATACCACCCCAGCTTTGCCCCTGTATACCCATATGTTTGGCATCTGCCCAGGAATGTTTTGCCAGGTCCTGTGCCCCGCTTGCGATATAGTCATAAGCGCTCTTGGCAGGATGTCCGATCGTGTAAGAGATATCCGGAGTCATTACAATGTATCCCCGGCTTACAAAGAATGAAATATTTAACCTGCTGGCAGTAGGAGTTGGCGGAATATACCGGTATAAACCATCTGATAACTTTTCATAGAAATACAGGATGACCGGATATTTATGGGTACTGTCAAAATGTTCAGGCTTGTAAAGTATACCTGTAGCAGGTTTTCCGGAAAAGGTTTTCCAATGATATAAGGAGGCGGTGCCCCAGTTATAATCCTGCTGTTGCGGATTGATCGCAGACAGTTTTGTTTCTTTTCCTGCCTGATAAATGTATACATCCGGCGATTGTATATAATTTTCTTTCGTATAAGCAAATACCGGGGCATCCTTTGCTTTGTTTTCCTGATCAAAAGAAACAGGTTGCAACCTGAATTTTTCTGTAAAGAAAGTACTGTTTATCCGGTTGTTCTCCAGAATGGTTAAACCGCTTTTTTTATCGGTGTTATCAAAAGCGCTCAACAGGTTTTTATTTCCCGTTTTGATATAGGTTTCATCAGGGTCTGTTTGTATATACCGGTACGTAATCCTGTTTTTTCTGCCATCCCTGGTAAGGTTGAAAGGAGCTTCATTGCCTGTGGGATCTACTTTCCATATATCATACCTGTCGTAAATCAGCACAGAAGTATCTTCTACCCAGCCCATCATTCCGTACGGCGACGGACTGTCCGGAACATCATTTTCTTCATCGTACAAAGGTACTTTAATAGCTGCTGTTATATTTTTGACAGAGGTGCCATCTGATGAGTAGTAATTTTTTGTTTTATTGTTGTACCATACCACATATGCGCCGTGAGGCGACATCCAGGCTGAACGTACCTCTCCATCCAGGTTGCACACAACCGGAATGAATCTGCCTGAGTTGATATCGATTTTGTAAATATCCTTTTTGGTATTTCCGGTCCATTGCGATTCTACGCGGCGGCCTGTATCAGTAATTGCTACGAAATATATTGCATCACTTTCCGGTGCATCATAAATATTGGGTAAATAAGAATTGCCTATCTGTATTAATTTATTCTGACTGAGATCATATACCGCGAGGTGGCTTTTCTCCCGGTCTTTTTTCTGATTCTCTAATTGATAAGACTGTAAGTAATCGTCTTTATAATTCCATATGTCAATATTTACTTTATCAATGTCTGTTAAAGAAGTATCACGTGGCGGTCTTATGGGTGCGGTCCCAAACATCAACCGGTCTCCGGATTTGCTGAATTTTATTTTAGCAAACTCACTTACCGTATTTCCTTCAGGCATGTTTGGCGTTAGTGTGTCAACCAGTAAGCGGGCACTATCCATACCCTGTCTGAAATACCAGAGCTTATAAAACCTGGAAAGCGCTTTAGGTGCGGCATCCCGTTCTGCCACAAAAGCAGCCTTGCTCCCGTCATCTGAAAGTGAAAGATTTTTGAAGTCGTGACCGCCACGTATCAGTGTATCTGTTTTTTTATCGTTTAAATGATACAATACCATACGGGCGCTGCCGGCGGTGTCGCTTAAATTCAGCGTTTGTACCATTAATACTACACTGCCTTTTTTATTAAAGACAAAATCACTCACGTTTTTAAAAAAGTACTTGTCACCAGTTGCGGTATTAACTAATAGCAGATGATTATTTTTGCCCTGTTCTGTTACACTGTCCTTGTTGTTTTCTCCTTTTGCAGGTTTTAATGTGCCGATTACATACTGCAAGGAGTCGATAATGTGGTTTAAACTGTCTTTGCTTTTATCTGCTTTATAGGAAGGTTTAGGCTCGGGAGCATTTTTAAATAATGCGGCGGCCCATTCGTTCTGTTCTTTAGGCGTTTTAAGTGAGATGAGGTCGGGGATTTTCTGAATATTTTCTTCGCCTAACACAATAATGCCTAAGGAGTCTTTAGGCATATCTTCGGGTTTTTTCTTTTTGATTTTAGCCTGCCTGATATCTTTATAGAGCGGTTTGATTTTGAATACAACCGACTTACTGTTACCTGTAATACTGGCGTCGTAGCCACGGGGGATCACTTTTTTATAAGTATTATCTGCCGATTGAATGATCAGTTCATCGTCGCCCTCCTGTACATTAACGTTATATACGACCCATTTGCCATCATTACTTATTGAAATGTTTGCAACAGATTGCCAGCTGTCATATACCGAGTGGTCAAGTGGTTTTTTCTGTCCGGAAACTGAAATTGAAAGTATTACCATAAAGATAGTCCAGAACCAATGCTTCATGTAGCTATTTTTGATTGTTTGTATATTGAGATTTTATTATTGAAAGATAAGGAAGTGTAACTTAAAAACAGGAAGGGCCAATGGTTTTTTCCATTGGCCCCGGATTACTTTCGAGTGCGCATGCATTAACTTACACCATCAGCCTCAACCGACTTATCAATTTTCTGAATAAGTCCCTGTAAAACTTTGCCCGGTCCGGCTTCTGTAAACCTGGAGGCCCCGTTGGCAATCATCTCCTGCACACTTTGTGTCCAGCGCACAGCGCCCGTTAATTGTGCGATCAGGTTGTCTTTAATCTCATCTTTATCCCTTACGGGTTTCGCGGTTACGTTTTGATAGATCGGGCAAACGGGGGTATGAAAACTGGTCTTTTCAATTGCCTCCTGCAGTTCTTTTCTGGCAGGCTCCATTAGCGGCGAGTGAAAAGCACCTCCTACCGGAAGTATCAATGCCCGTTTGGCGCCTGCTGCTTTCATTCTTTCGCAGGCGGTCTCAATGCCTTTAATACTGCCACTGATCACCAGCTGTCCCGGGCAATTATAATTGGCGGGCACCACAATTTCTCCGGTCCCGCTTTGTACCGCTGCACAAATCTCTTCTACTTTTTCGTCGGGGAGATTAAGGATGGCGGCCATGGCGGAGGGCGCCCTCTCGCAGGCCTTCTGCATAGCAGCCGCGCGAATAGCAACCAGGTTTAAGGCATCTTCAAAAATCAGAGTGCCATTGGCCACCAGGGCCGAGAATTCACCCAAAGAATGCCCCGCAACCATATCGGGCTTCGCTTCCTCAATAGTTCTGTATGCTACTATTGAATGCAGAAATACTGCCGGCTGTGTTACATCGGTTTTTTTCAGCTGTTCATCCGTTCCGTTAAACAT
Source organism: Niabella sp. (assembly GCA_047606125.1). Lineage (GTDB taxonomy): Bacteria > Bacteroidota > Bacteroidia > Chitinophagales > Chitinophagaceae > Niabella. The sequence continues at coordinate 45,692 of JASGEW010000019.1, forward strand.
GATATCAGAAATGCGAAATCCCAATACCTCGTTAGCCTGTTCAAATAGTTTTTTGGCAAATATACTTTGCTCATAATGAACTTTTCCCATTCCGGTAAACTGCGATCCCTGTCCCGGGAAAACATACGCGTGCTTCATTCCTGTTTAAATAGTTTTAATTCGGGTTCTATATAAATGATGTGATGCCAGGTGTAGTGTCAATGGATGGACCGGTATCGACAGGCGGTTATGCCATAAGCACTGCAGCTGGTATTAAAAATTTAATGCAAATCTGCACTTATTAATTTTAAAAATTCACTTCTTGTAGGATTTTTTTGAAATTCACCGTCGAAAGCCGAAGTGGTGGTTACCGAATTTTGCTTTTGCACACCCCGCATCATCATGCATAAGTGTTTGGCTTCTATTACTACAGCCACTCCGATCGGATTGAGTGTTTCTTTAATAGCGTTCATGATCTGTACTGTAAGTCTTTCCTGTACCTGTAAGCGGCGGCTGAATACATCTACCACACGCGCTATTTTGCTCAATCCTGTGATCCAGCCGTTGGGAATATAAGCCACATGCGCTTTGCCAAAAAAGGGCAGCACATGATGTTCACACATGCTGTACAGTTCAATGTCCTTTACAACGATCATCTCGCTGATATTTTCATGGAACTTGGCAGAGTTGATAATGGCATGGGCATCTAATTCGTATCCTTGCGTCAGGTATTGCATGGCCTTAGCCTGCCGTTCCGGGGTTTTTAACAATCCTTCCCTTGATGCATCTTCGCCAAGCAGCTCTAAAACCTCTTTATAGTTTTTGATAAGGCCATTTATAACCTGCCCGTCATACATTTCAGTTTTTTTGTAAGCCATTTTGTTTTATTCAAATGTGTTCAAGATAAAAATTTTTATACATTAGCCGGATATTCAACAAAATTTCTGGGCGTTTCATACAACCGGACCTGAAGATCGAGATCTGCACTGATATGTGGCCTGAGCAGATTGTAAATAACGATCGCAATATTTTCAGCTGTCGGATTCAGGTTTTTAAATTCTTCTGTGTCCAGGTTGAGGTTTTTATGATCAAACCTGATGAGCACTTCATCCCTGATAATATCGCTCAGCAATTTCATGTCCATCACAAATCCGGTAGTTTCGTGGGGCATGCCGGTAACTTTTATTATAAGGTCGTAATTGTGCCCATGATAATGGGGGTAGGAGCATTTACCAAAAACCTTAAAATTGGCAGCCTCGTCCCAGCCGGGATTATATAACCGGTGAGCGGCATTAAAATGTTCTTGTCTGAAAACGGATACTTTCATTTTTAAAGCTTAAAGCAAAAGGCCGGAGGCGAAATGCTTGTTCAAAAAGGACTTTACGTATTTAGTTTGCTGCGTTAAGCCTCTTCTCCAAAATATTCAACATATATACGTGGTGTTTCATATAATTTAATGCAATGCAGCTGTGTGCCTGCGGGAATGTGAGGTTCCAGCTGTTTCCATATTTCAATGGCCAGGTTTTCGGTACTGCACATTTTCCCCTTCATAAAATCCACATCTTCATTCAAATTCCTGTGATCAACTTTCTCAATAATATGCTCCCGTATAATGGTGCTTAATTTTTTAACATCAAAAACAAAACCTGTCTCCATATCGGGTTTTGCTTTTACAGTAACCAGTAAGTCATAGTTATGCCCATGCCAGTTAGGGTTTGCACATTTGCCGAACACTGCTTCATTTTTTGCCGCATCCCATGCCGGGTTGTATAACCGGTGGGCGGCATTAAAATGTTCCTGTCTTGTCAGATATACCATCGCGCAAAGGTACTATTTAGAAATAATAACGACATTTGCCGGAATAATTTTTTATGGATGTTTTAATTGTTGCAGCAACATCGTTTGAAATACAACCCTTACTTTCTTTTTTAAAGAAGCAAAAGGCCTGTGTTGCGATAACGGGTGTCGGGTGTCCGGTTTCGGTGTATATGATAACAAAAGCGATCCGGCAGTATAAGCCGCAACTGGTGATACAGGCAGGTATAGCAGGGTGCTTTGATAGGGATATTGGTTTGGGAGCCGTGGCTGCAGTAACGGAAGATCGTTTCGGTGATATAGGTGTTATGGAGCAAAAGCAGTGGCGGTCTGTATTTGATATGGGATTTGCAGCGCGGGACAGCAAACCGTTTAAGGACGGGAGACTGAAAAACCCTAATAAAACTATTCTGAAAAAAAGTGGATTGAAACAGCTGGCAGCTGTTACTGTTAATGAAATAACAACGAACAAAATGCGCATAAATTTGTTGAGAGAGGAAGGTATCGCATTGGAGTCGATGGAGGGTGCGGCGCTGCATTATGCGGCATTGATGGAAAAAGTTCCTTTCTTACAAATACGCGCTGTGTCCAATTATGTAGGAGAACGCAATAAGAATAAATGGAACATAAAAGATGCTATAAGCAATTTGAATGCTGAGCTGAAGCGGATTGTGGGCGGATTGTAGCCTGAAAATTTTTACATTCAATATTTACATTTCTGATGATTTTATCGATAGGTTTTTCTCCCTGCCCCAATGACACTTTTATCTTTGATGCCATGGTAAATGGCAAAATAGATACCGGCGATATCCAATTCAAGCCGGTATTAGAAGACGTTGAAACCCTGAACCGGTGGGCACTGGAGGGCAGGCTCGATATCACTAAGCTGAGTTTTCCGGCTTATTTTAAAGCAGCGGCTACTTACAGGTTATTAAATGCAGGAAGTGCGTTAGGTAAAGGCGTTGGCCCTTTGCTGATCGCCAATACCGGTAAGGTATTTACAGAAGAAGAAGTAAACAATGCCCGCATAGTGCTGCCAGGTGTAAACACTACTGCCCATTTGCTATTTAGTTTTGCTTTTCCGCAGGCAAAGAATAAAGTGTTCAGGGTGTTCCATGAAATTGAAGATGCCGTGGTTAACGGGGAAGCTGATCTGGGTGTAATTATCCATGAGAACAGGTTTACTTACCAGCAAAAGGGATTACATAAAGTGGTGGACCTGGGCGAATACTGGGAACGTAAAATGAATGCTCCGATACCATTGGGAGGAATTGTTATTAAGAAAGAATTGGGAACTGAAATATATGATACAGTAGACGTGCTGATAAATAAAAGCCTGCAGCAATCATTTGCCCATTATCCTTTCGTCTCAGATTATATAAAACAGCATGCCCAAACAATGAGCGAAGAAGTGATGCGGCAGCATATAGCGCTATATGTGAATAATTATAGCCTGAATCTGGGTGAGGGAGGACATAAAGCTGTGGAAGCGCTGAAGACTATATATGAACTTGTTTTTAATCAAAATGTTCTTTTTTGAATAAAACACAACGACTTAACGGCACAAAGGTCTCACAACGTTGTGATTTTCGCTATGGCACGAGTGCCGTTGTGGTTTCTTTCACGATCTATTTGTTCAGAATTTCAAAAGGGTTAAACGAGTTCTATGATAAACAAGTTTTTATTTATAAAAACAAAGGTTGAATATACGCATGGTGTAGTTCCCGTACCATTTTATTGTTATAGGTAACAGCGCCTATATTGTTGACCCAGCGGATACCCCGGATCGCATTCGTTAAAAACACCTCATCGGCCTCCAGCAGCTCTTTTTCCCGGCAGGGAGTTTCGGTAACATTGCCAATCTGATCAATTAAGTAGCCACGCATTACACCATCCACGCAACCTTCGGTTAAGGCGGGTGTAAATATCCGGCTGCCTGTTATCCAGAACAGGTTAGCGATGCTGCTTTCACAAATATTTTCCCGCTGATTTAAGATAATGCAATCATTCCACTGATACTGCCTGCAATACCGGGCAGCCAGGCTGTAAAGTAATGCCGATGAAGACTTGATTGTCGCATACGGATCGCAGCTTTTTTTCATTAAAGGGAAAACACCTGTGATCAATCCATTTTCATTGATGCTGTGTGAGCGCGCTTCCAATGGCCAGGCTTCAATAATATAGTTTAGCGCTTTATCTTCGTCAAATAATCCACCATTGCCATTTGAGAAAGAAAGGCGTATCCGGGCGGCTTTCAGGCAATTATTTTTTTCGCAAAGTTCAAGTATCTGTTTAAAAAATAATGCGGCGGAAGTATGTGGCGGCAGGTAATAATCTAATAACTCAATGCTTTTCTCCATTCTTTTTTGATGATACTGCTTTAAAAGAATGTTGCCATTTAAAACTTTTATGGTTTCGAAAAAACCATCTCCATAACGATACCCCTTATTTGACGCCTGCAAAACGGGTTGCCGCTCATTTACAAAAATACCGTTGTGACAAATCATGTGCATGCAATGCTATCGTGGATTTACCGGAACCGGCTTGTCAACAAGCGGCGCTGGTTTTTTTGATGAGGAATCTTTTTTCTGTAACCGTTGTTGCTGCGCAGTTACAGAATCCAGCAGCACTGCCAGTTCTTTCGGATTATTCCGGTAATATTCGAGGCTTTTGTTAAATTGCTTTCTGGTGATATTATTGATCTTAAAGATACGTTCCAGCATTTGGTTATTGACTGCTACCCGGTTTAACTCCGGGTGCCGGGAGTACACATATCCATTTAAAAACTCACCTCCCTGCGTAACCTCCCATAATACTTTTTGCATTTTTTCTTTGGGCAATACCCCGGACGACGTGCCGCTGCAGGCGGTTAAGAATATAGCTAATATGAATGTTGGTAAAAAATAGCGCATGTTATAAAGTGATCGTTTGGGCGGGTTGTATAATGGTGTCAACGATGTCTTTTGCTACCTCCGTTTTAGGTTTCGGGTCAAACTGTACTGCTTCCCCGGTTTTTGAAAAAATGATTACTTTATTATTATCGCTGCCAAATGCGGCCCCATCGCTTAGCGAATTAAGCACTATATAATCTGTATTCTTTGTTTTAAGCTTTTCAAGGGCATTCGCTTTTTCGTTATGGGTTTCCAGCGCAAATCCCACCAGCACCTGTCCTTCTTTTTTAATCGCTCCGAGACTTTTTAAAATATCTTTTGTTCGTACGAGCTTAAGCTCCGGCACTTCATCTCCTCTTTTTTTAATTTTAATATCACTTACGGTTTCGGGTTTGAAATCTGCCACTGCAGCGGCCAGTATTGCAATATCCGAGTCTTTAAAATGATCATGGCAGGCATGGTACATTTCGTCGGCAGAAGTTACCCGGATAATTGTAATGCCTTCAAAATTTTCAGGCAAATTAACCGGACCTAATACCAAAGTTACTTCGGCACCACGCTGCTGGCATTCTTTTGCTAACGCGATCCCCATTTTCCCTGACGAATGGTTGCCTATAAACCTTACAGGATCTAATGCTTCGTGGGTTGGGCCTGCGGTAATCAATACCTTTTTTCCTGCCAGGTCTTTATGATCCGCTTTAAAATGGCGGATCAGCTGCGCTAATATAATCTCCGGTTCTTCCATACGGCCTTCTCCCGACAGGCCGCTTGCCAGTTCACCGTTGCCGGGTTGAATCACGGTATGACCATAGTTTTTCAGCGTCTCTATGTTGGCCCTGGTAGCGGGATGGAGCCACATGTCTTCATCCATTGCCGGCGCAACTATAACCGGGCAGACGGCCGAGAGGTAAACAGACAGCAATAAATTATCACACTGTCCATGCGCCATTTTTGCCAGTGTATTACAGCTTAAGGGTGCAATAAGCATAACATCGGCCCAGCGGCCTAATTGTACGTGATTGGCCCAGGTATTTTCTGCAAACATATCGATCAGAACGGTGTTCTTTGACAGGGTTGATAACACAAGTGGCGATACAAAATCTTTTGCAGCCGGCGTCATAACGATCTTTACTCCTGCACCCTGCTTTACCAGCAGGCGCACCATGTATATTGATTTATATGCGGCAATGCTGCCCGATATGCCGAGTAGTATTTTTTTGCCTGTCAGGCTCATAATTCATTGTTCATCGTTCACGGCTTATGGCTATGAACGATGAACCATTTGCCATGAACGCTCTTTACAAAAATATTAAAAACACAAAAACCACAGCAATTTTAATGGTTACTGTGGTTTTAAAAATATCCGGCACAAAGCACTTAACTGAATAATTCGTCTTCTGCTTTTCTGAAATAAACCTTATCATCCAGGAATTCGTAAGTTGCCAGCAAAGATGGATTCGGCATTCTTTCATAAGCTCTTGAAATTTCAATCTGCTCCTTGTTTTCATGAATCTCTTCCAAAGAGTCGGTGTGGCTGGCAAATTCATCCAGCTTATTATGCAGCTCCTCTTTAATGGAAATATTTATCTGGTTCGCTCTTTTAGCAATGATGGCGATTGATTCATAAACATTACCGGTTTTATTTTTGATAACTCCCAGGTCTTTGGTTTCAACATTGCTGGGGATTCCGGCGCTAAGTTGTCGTCTTAACTTGCTCATTATTGGTAAATTTTTGTATTTCTTTATTTGATGAGGTTATATAATCCTGTACCTCTTTTTTATATTTGCTATCGGGAAAACGTTCTGTAAAATCAGCAGCCTGCGTTATTACATCCCTGAAACGCTCTGCTTTTTTGGTTACGATACTTAATTCTGCAAAACGGTAGTATGATTTTATGGTCATGTATTTATATTCATCGGCGCTATTGGATTCAGGATGGTTTTCAAGCAAAAGCCCAAAGGTTACGCCTGCTGCCCTGTACTCGCCCAGGTTATAATAGAGCATTGCTGATTTGTATTCCTTTACTTCCAGTTTTGCCCAAAGCTCATCAATAAGCCTTGTGGCATCTGTTGCTCTTACCGATTGGGGGTGGGTATTGATAAATGTTTGCAGGTTACTGATGGCTTTGTGGGTATTGGTCTGATCCAGCTCGGCCTTGGGAGACTGCAAATAAAAGGTATAGGCCCTCATGTACTCCATTTCTTCCGCTCTCGGACTGTTGGGAAAACTTTCCTGGAAAGTTTTGAAAAGATTTTCTGCGTTGGTATAATCTTTTTGATTATAGGCAGCGTAGGCATACTTATAATAAATATCCTGGTACTGAGGTGTGGTCTTATAATAAGGCAGCACATCCTCATATACAGTCAGCGCCTTTCCGTATTTCTTTTTAGCATAAAAGCCATCTGCCATTTTTAACTTATACGCAGCATCTTTACTTTTTAATATCTTATTCATACCAGGGCCGCATGATATTAAAAAGAATACCGAGAAAATAGCTATAAGAAACCTCATAAAGTTTGCAAAGTTAACAATAAAAGGGCAAATGTTGCTAAAAATAATGATGTGCCTAACTTAATGACAGTTAAGGTTTTGATAAAGAATCTTTTAAAAACTTTCCTGCGGGTGTAAATCTATCAGTATAAATGGCTTAAGATTTTTTATTGGTTGCTGCCAAAAAATGGTCTAAGGCGGTGATCATACTGGGGCTTTTAGGCAGGGGCGCTATAATTTCAGGAGTAAGCCCTGATTTAAGCGCTTCCGTTTTAGTATTGTCTCCAAAAGTGCCTACCACTACACCATTTTGCCTGAATTTGGGAAAGTTATCGAACCAGCTTTTAATTCCGGAAGGGGTGAAGAAACACACCACGTCAAAACGCTTGTTGGCTAAAGTTATTTTTACATCGGTAGGCTGCGAGCGATACATAAAGGCCAGTTCAAAATCGCAGTTATTCCCTTTCAGCCAGTTTACAATATCGCTGTCCTGCTGGTTCTCTGAACATACATATAAGAAACTGATATTCTCTTTATGCTTGTTCATTACTTCAAACAGGCTTTTATTGGTACCGTCTGCACCATAAAAAACTTTACGTTTTCTGTATAAAATGAACTTTTGCAGATAAAGGGCAACCGCTTCTGTAATGCAGAAGTATTTTGTATCCTGGGATACAGTGGTTTTATTTTCTTCGCAGGTGCGGAAAAAATGGTCGATCGCGTTGCGGCTGGTAAAGATAACACCCGTAAAGCGGGCAAGATTGATTTTCTGCTTTCTGAAATCCTTGCCGGAAATAGGAACAATATTTATTAACGGTTCAAAATCAAGTTTCACCCCGTATTTTCTTTCAAGATCAAAGAAAGGAGATTTCTCGCTTTGGGGTCTGGGTTGTGTGATAAGTATATGCTCAATTCTATCCAAAGACCTGGTAGCGGATTTTTTCACTTCGTTATTCATTATTGGAATTCCTAAATTGGACGCAAAAGTACACTATTATTTTAAAAGTGATAAGATTGCTTTATATATAACAATTGTTGGCAATATTTCAAAAGCGCATATATACAGCAAAAAATGAAAGAAACTAATACCTCCTTCTTTCCGAATAAGGCCAACTGCCGAAAAATAGCGATAAAATAAAAGCCCTGAAATGACCAGCCAGCTTAATGTCCAGGCAACTGTACTTAACTCTTTGTTGCTTAAGGCTATAATTATAATAAGGGGGATCAGAAACAAGGCCAGTATCTTATTCACCAAAAAGATAATGAAAATGTAATTGTCTGCCAGCTTGCCTATGCCAAATACCCAGCCGATAAATCTGATGGTAAAATATTTACCTATATATATAAGGCTGATACCGGTTGTGCAATAAACAAATAATTGCCAGAAGGGTAAGCCGTTTTTTATAATAAATGCCTGAATAAGCATTGCTGTATAAAAACCACTGATCAGCACAAAAAGGATGTTCAAAAGCAGCGATGGCAAAGAATTTTGAATAAGTTGCTGTTTTAATTGCCGTTGCTTAAGGCTGCGGCGGAAGAATAAATGAATCAGATCCGAAAAATATTTGTCAAACGCTGCCTTATAAATGGCAAATGAGAGCAGGAGTCCGGCAATAAGGTAAAAATAAATGTCTTTGCCTGTATCGGGCGCTTTTCGCGTGTAAGGCGGATATACCGCTTTTGCGTGATAATTAAAAAAGGGATGCTGTGCCAGTATTTTTTGCGTGAGTAAAAAAGATTGCTGCGTTTTTACAGGCAAGCTATCTGTTTTTTCTGCTTTTTTAACCGTGTCCTGTACCGGTTTGGTATGGGATGGTTTTATTAAAGTTTTTTTCGGTTTCTTATTAATAAGGGTATCCGGCTGATGCTTTAGAACGGAATCGGTTTTTAACGACCTGGTTGCCGGAGCAGGGACTGTACTGTCTTTTTTTTGAGGGTTCTTAGCTTTGCTGTTTGGCCGGGTTGTATCCGGGTTCAATTCCCGGGATACGGTCACTTCTTTTTTTTGCTGTGTTTTTTCTTTTGAGCTATCCGTTTTTTGCCCATAAGATGTAACCGCAATAAAAATGAATAAGGTGATTAATGAAAGCTGCCTCAACTAAAAATGATTTAGCCGCAAAAATACAATTTCGGGATAGAATGATAAAGCTGACGAAGGAAATCAGAAATAATTAACGAACCCAAAATGTATTTTGGATTGCCTCAGGTTCAATTCGCTGTCATTTCTCTTGCCTACCGCCCACGCCAGGTTAAATAAGCCTACTTTGGTTTCAAAAGCTAGGCCGATACCGGCGGAAATATAGGCGTAGCTGATATTTTTGCCCCTGCTGGCGTTTTTGCCCCAGCCGCCATCAGTAAATATGTTAAAATAAGAATTTTCGCCAGCCAGGTACCTGTATTCCAGTGTGCCGATACCATATTGGGATAAATACTGGCTTTGCTCATCAAATCCTCTTAATAAATGATAACCCCCTATTTGAAAAAGCTCATTAGTGAAAATATTGTTACTGGCTATATACCCCCCGTTAATTGCGGTTTTAAGGGTGCTGCGTTGTGCTTTTCCCAAAGGGAAATATTTTGCCGCGGCTAATACCGATATTAGCTGGTACGATTTAGTTGTAACCGTATCGTAGAGGCTGGCAAAATTAAAATCGGGATCATCGGGATCTTCCAATTCAAGAATCTGACTATTACGTTTTATCTTTTTATTACCCGCGGCTGTATTGAAAACAAGATCAAAGCCACTTACGGGGTTAAAAATATAATTGGTTGTGTTGATGCTATATTCAAATCCAACGCTGGTTGACCTGAGGTCTGCCTCATCTGGTAATTGTTTTGTTTCAATGATCTCGCTCTCATCAACAGCGCTTAAAATGCTGCTGAACCGCTGTATGTATATTTTGCCGGATTGCCTTGCGCTGAGCGCGATTTGTGTGCCCAGCCTGAGCGTAAAATTCAAATATGCAGAATCTTTTTTTTGCATGTTGAATCCCAGATCTATCCCAAACCGTGAATGGGAAAGATAGGGTTGCTGATAGGTAATGTTTAACTGCTGCGAGGCCGCCTGCAGTTTTTGCCATATTAGGCCAATCGATTCTCCTGAGCCCAAAGTGTTTTTAAGGTTCAGTAATCCTTCACCTGTAATTAATAGCTTATTCGACCCGGAAGCATCACTGTTGGGTAAGAAACCAATGATAAAATTTACCTGGCTGCTTTTTTTCTGTTCAAGGAACAGTTCGACGATGCCTCCTGTGCTGCCCCAAATAAACTGGGGCGGAAATTTTTCCGTAACATAGTTGAGCTTTTTTAACTGGCTGCTGATCTCCTGTAATTTTTCTTTATTATAAACAGAACCATTCCTGATGTCGAGGAATTGCTGCAGGTATTCATTGCTGATCTTAGCATTGCCTGTTATTTTAATGCTGTCAATATGATACAGGGGCCCCGGGTTTACTTTTATCTTCCCCGAAACCTCCGTGCCATTGATCTGCAGCGAATCTATATAAACCCTGGCAAAAGGATAACCATTATTCTCCAGGTAATTCAGCATGCGCAGCTGCAGGCCGGTCAGTTTTTCCTGGTTGTAATGCTGATCCCGGAACCCGTTCTCATTCCACCCTATACGGGAAAGCCATTCGCGGCTGGCGTTATCGGCAGTAACAGCAGCCCATTTATAAATATCGCCTGCAAATAATTTTATGGTGACGGACAAAGAATCGGTCATTACCGAATCTACCGAAGCGGTTATATAACCTTGTGTTTGCAGAGCGGGCACCAGCTGGCCGATGTATAACAGGCATTCATCTTTATTTATAAAACTTTTTTTAAGATTAAAAGTGTTGCTGATAAAAGCGCTGTCTTTATCAACAGGTAGTACTGTTAAAGTATAATTGCTTTGTGCTGTTGCAGACAATGCATTTAAAAGCAATATTGCTGTGAGCAGGTATTGTATCTTTGCTGATTTCAATGGGCGCAAATTTAAGTTGAAAAGTTGAGAGGTTAAAAGGTTTACAAGATCTCCTTATCAACTTATCAACTCGTCAACATATCAACTAAATGAGTGGCATCTATATTCATATTCCATTTTGCAGGCAGGCCTGTAATTACTGTAATTTTCACTTTACTACATCTCTTGCTAAAAAGGATGCGCTGCTGGCGGCCATTAACCATGAAATAGAAATGGTTGGAACCGGGAACAGCGAGGCGATCCATACCATTTACCTTGGCGGCGGCACGCCCAGCATTTTGCCGGCAGCAGATGTTGCAGCTGTTCTGAAAACAGTTTCCAATCATTATAAGATCGATGCGCATGCTGAAATAACGCTGGAAGCTAATCCGGATGATATTACTACCGAAAAGCTGGAAGGCTGGAAGGCGGCGGGGGTGAACCGGCTCAGTATGGGCGTACAGTCTTTTTTTGAAGAAGACCTGAAATGGATGAACAGGGCGCACAATGCTTTCCAGGCAAAGGAAAGCCTGGCCCTGGCGGGCAGCTATTTTAATAATATCACTATTGATCTTATTTATGGTACCCCGGGTTTAACAGACGATAAGTGGCAGCAAAATGTAGCAACGGCAATCAATTACAATATTCCTCATTTATCGTGCTATGCGCTGACGGTTGAACCTCAAACACCTTTAGATAAGCAAATCCGGAGGCATCAAAAAAGTGATGTTGATCCTGATGTGCAGTCGCGACAGTTTTTATTGCTGATGGACTGGCTGCGGCAGGCGGGATATGAGCATTATGAAATATCCAACTTTGCAAAGCCGGGGTCTAGAAGCCGCCACAATACATCTTACTGGCAGGGCAGGCCCTATACAGGTATTGGTCCTTCGGCACATTCTTTTAACGGTATGGAAAGGCGATGGAATATTTCCAATAATCAGAAATATATTGATACTATAAATAAAGGCGGGCTGCCTTTTGAGAAAGAGGTGCTCACGCCCGTGCAAAAGCTGAATGAGAAAATAATGATCTCGTTGAGAACCATGGAGGGGCTCGGACTGAAAGCATTTACTGATGATCAGAAAATATCCCTGTTGAAGACTGCTCAAAAATATATTTTGCAGGGCAAACTGATAGTCGCGGACAACCGCTTGCAGCTAACCGATACCGGGAAGCTGTTTGCAGATGGCATTGCTGCGGATATGTTCTTTGAAGAACAGCATGAAAAATTAAAGCGCGTCTGAAATAAGAAGATCGTACTTTGTATTGAAGATCAGATCAATACTTTTTCGATCACCTCGAACCCTTTAGCCGGCGGTAGTTTCTCCCATAATATTTTATAAATGCTTTCGGCTATGGGCATTTCTGCTTTTATTTTTTTATTGATATCAAAAATGCATTTGGCGGCATTATATCCCTCCGCCACCATATTTAACTCAAGTTTTGCCGCCTGTACGGAATAACCTTTGCCGATCATATTACCAAATGTGCGGTTGCGGCTGTATAAAGAGTAGCAGGTTACCAAAAGGTCGCCGAGGTATACAGATGCGGCATAATTTGCCGATCGCTCCCCCAGCAAAACATCCGGTTCATGCTCTCCTACAACAATGTGAGCCGCTCCGAATTTTTTCAGAAAAGCCGCCATTTCATCAGCGCTGTTGGCAATGTATACACTTTGAAAATTATCTCCGTAATCAAGGCCATGGGCAATACCGGCGCCCAGTGCATATATATTTTTTAACACGGCGGCATATTGTACGCCCAGTATGTCATCATTAACTATTGTATTAATTGATGAGGAGGCAAAATAAGAAGCAATATGCTTTGCGAAATCTGTATCTATGCCCGAAAAGGTAAGATAGGAAAGCTTTTCTGCAGCCACTTCCTCTGCGTGACAGGGCCCCAGTACTGCAAAATAATTTCTTAAAATAACATTAAAATACCGGGCAAGATAATCGTTCAGCAAAACATTTTCTTTTGGCAAAATACCTTTAACTGCAGAAAGTATCTTTTTGTTTTTGAGGTCGTTTTTGGTCAGCACAGATAGCGTTTCAGGTACGAATGCTGAGGGGATAGCTATTACCAGTACGTGACAAGCAGCAATAACTTTTTTGAGGTCGTTGTCAATTTTTAACTGCTTCGTTTTTAAAAGCGCCGATGACAGGTAATGAGGATTGTGCCCCCTATTTTTTATAAAATCTATCGTATCACTATTTCTTACCCACCAGTTCACTTTATTACCGTTATCGGTAAGGATTTTTACCAATGCCGTGGCCCAGCTGCCACTGCCTATTACTCCAAATTTTAATGTCATTGTATAGATTTAGTCCGAAGTCTGAAGTCCGACAGTCAGAGGTGCATCCGACCCCCGACTTCCGTTTTCGGGCATTTACTGACTTTTAAAAGAATAAAAACTATTGGCCTGCTGCGTGCAGGTAACTACCAGGTCGTTAATGCAAACATGCTCCGGAAGGCCGGCGCAATAATAAATAATATCAGCAACATCTGCTGCTTTCAACGGGTTAATGCCTTCATATACTTTTGCGGCTTTTTCCGCATCTCCTTTGAACCGTACATTAGAGAACGCTGTTGCCGCAGCACCGGGGTGAATGGCGGTTACCTTAATATTATGCTTTAAGAGGTCAATACGCATACTTTCGCTAAGCGCTGTTACCGCGTGTTTGGTAGCGCAATACATATTGCCCTGGGCATACACTTCTTTCCCGGCTGTTGAGCTTACATTAATAATGTGTCCTTTTTTTGCTTTAATCAGCAACGGAAGCACTGCTTTTGTTACATAAGCCAATCCTTTGAGGTTGGTATCGATCATGGTATCCCAGTCATCGAGCGAGGCCTCTTCAAAATCGTCGCGCCCGGCAGCAAGCCCCGCATTATTAATAAGAACATCTATGTGCTTCCAGGTTGCGGGCAAACTATTGATGCTGACTTGCACGGCCTCCCTGTTCCCTACATCGAAAGGTAAAGGCAGGGCCCGGATATGATATTTTAACTGTAACCGCTCCGAAAGCCCATCCAGCCGGTCTTTCCTGCGGCCTGTTATAATTACATTGTAATTGTTTTCTGCAAATTTTATGGCGCAGGCCTCACCAAATCCTGAGGTTGCACCGGTTATGAATACTGTTTGCTGCATTTGTTATCTTATCATTTAAATAGTAGCATTGTAAATGGATATCTGCGCTAAAAAATCGTCAATTGCATTATTACTTTCAACCGGTTCCTCAAGCATACCCATGTGCCCCGATTTTTCCAGGATGTGGATATTGGCTATAGAAGGAAGCGAGGTAAGCGGAAGGACGTTTTGAACAGGAAGAACTGCATCTTTTGCTCCTAAAACAAAAAGTACGGGTACTTTACTGTTTTTTAAAACATCCGTTCTGTCTGGCCTTGCTATCATTGCTTCGTAATACTCAATTAAAGCAGCATTGGAGCATACCGGATAACTGTTTTTAAATGCTGCGATCAACTCCTTATTGTGCTCGCATGTATCTTTTGCAAAGATATTGCCGGGCTGCATGTCTAAGAATGTGGCAGCGCCGTATTTTTTAATGAACCCGATCCCTTTGCGCCTCGCTTCTTTTTTTTCTTCACTGTCGGCTAATGCCGTGGAATGAAATAGCCCAAAACCTTTTAACCGTTGCGGATATTTTTCTGCAAAGGCCAGGGTTGCATAACCTCCCATACTGTGACCGATGAGTACAAACTGGTCCAACGCTTCGGCCTCCGCAATCTGTTTTACTACTTCAGCAATACCTTCCATGCTCACATCATCAGTAAGTTCGGAAGCGCCACTCCCCGGAATATCGGGAGTTATTACCTGGTAATTGCGCTCAAGATACCCGGCCTGTTCCTGCCACACAGCGCTGTCTTCGCCAAAACCATGTAATAAAATAACGGCATCGCCATCGCCCGCTGTTTTATAGCTAACGATCCTGTTGTTAATGATAATAGTACTTGTATCCATGATATTTTTATAAAAAATTACATTATCCGGCTTTTGGGCCTGCATTTATTTATAACTGCTAATATTAAAATTACGGCTGCAGTTACACCAGCTATTTTCGAAATAATGTCGCCATTTTTTGTAAAAAAAGTTTCTGTTACAAAAGCGGCTACGGTTTGCTTCAAAGCGCCTTTTTTGTTCCAGCCCAGTTGCTGCACAATATTGCCATAAGGATCAATAAAACAACTAATACCGGTATTGGCGCTGCGGGCAACCCATTTGCGGCTTTCGATGGCGCGCAGCCTTGCATAGTTCTCATGTTGTTTATAGCCTTGTGTATTGCCCCACCAGCCATCATTGGTGATCACACATATAAGGTTGGAGCCTTTCCGGTTAAAGTCTGCAAGATAATCTCCATAAATACTTTCGTAACAAATGGCAGGTGTAATCGTAAAAGTGTTATTGGTTGTAACAAAGTTGTGCGCCGCAGTATCTCTTGCATAGCCTCCGGCAGTTCCTCCAAATTTTTCAAATACCGGCCCAAGAAAACTTACAAACCAGGGAAGCACTTCCGGGCCGGGTACCAGTTTCGATTTATGGTATATCTGAATATGCTGGCTATCCAGTAAAACAGCGCTGTTATATGCTTCGTAATAAGCGTTCTCGCCGGGAATTTTTCTTGCATACCGGCTCACCCTGCTGTCAAATTCCCGGTATCCTTCCAAACCGGTAAGTAAATTGATTCCGGGATTATTTTTTATAAATCCCCAAAGCGGTACCAGGAACCGGTTCTCTTTCAGTTTACTTTCATTAACGCCTATCGGGATTGCCGTTTCGGGCCATACTACGAGGGCGGTATTTTCATCAATTTCTTTTTGGGACAATGCAATAAGTTTTTGCAGTTGCGCTTCCTCTTTTCCTGCTTCAAATTTTTCGTCCCAGGGATCAATATTAGGTTGCACTACCACCACATTATATTTATTATGGAGCAGTGTTAAGCTGTTTTTGATAAAGAATGAAAACAGAATCGGTATAAAAAGTAAAGCGATCCAGGCAATGGCATTTTTGAAATAGCGTATGGTACGGCCTTCTTCCCTGTACAGCTTTAATACATGAAATACTAAAATATTGCTAAGCAATACCCATAAACTGCCACCTGACGTGCCGGTATACTCATACCATTGTACCCAGCCGGGATATGTGGCAAAAGCATTGCCCAGTGTGAGCCAGGGCCAGCTTAAATCCCAGTTTTGGTGAATATATTCGAATGTTAGCCAGTAAAAAACGATCGATAAGGTACCTGCAAACCCTTTGATATTTTTTAGGGTGAAATATTGTAGCAGCCATGGAATACACATAACCAGGCTGTTTGCAAAAAAAGCACTAAGACCACCTGCAAGGCTGGCTTTTGCCACCCACCAGGTGGTGAGTACGTTCCATATCAGCATGTGGACATAAGTGTAACCGAAAAACTTTTTCCAGCTGCCGGTATTTTCTGCCACAAATAACAGCGGAACCCAGGCAATAAATATGAATAGGGTAAAAGGGGATGTTGGCCAGGCAACCCATAGCAGGACGCCTCCCAATACAGAAAGCAATAAATTTCTTTGCGGTAAATGCATAACGTAAAGCTAAGGGAATTTCGGAGTTTGTTTATTCGTTACTATCCTGCGCGTAGTATCTATTGTATAGAAATAGGCCTATGGTGGCTTTTCCTGCTATAACTTTTAACGCAATTCGGCTGTTTTGAATGGTGATCTTATAAAAGTTCTTGGATATCCGGAAAATGCTTTTTATTTCCAATGGCGAATCTGCAATTTTCAGGTGCTGGTAAGTTTTTCTAAACTGTCCCTGAAAATCTTTAGGACATGCAGCAAGTTGCCTGAACAACAACTCTTCAACAATTACTTCCATCCCATTTTCTTTTCAAAATCGGCAGCACTTAACGTATTACCTGGGAAGCATGATTGTATCAGCAGTTCATCCAGATAGTTCTCAACATCTTTGTTGGTAATAGTTTCAATAATTTTCTCTACCTCGTCCAAAGACCAGCTACCCTTTGTTTTTTTTGCCGAGAAATACCCCGGTCTCATGTTGAGCTTTTTGGCTATATAGTCATTTTTGTACCCCGATACTTCTATCAACTGAGGTAGTGCTTTCACAATAGCCTTATAATTTTTTATTGCAACAGTCATTATTTACGTAATTTCTATTACACGAATTTAATAATAATACGAATATTGTAAAATTATTAGTAAAAAGCTTTTACAGCTTCAAATTGCTCTTTTGTCTGGGGTTGAATGGTTATTGAATCGATACTGGAAAATTGCAGTGATTTTTTAAACCTGCGCTGCTTCGGCCTTCCTTCTTTCCCCAATTTGCTGCCGCCACATAGCGTAATATAAGCCTTTCTTTTCAAGTAGTTCACGGTGGCTGCCAGTTTCCGCCACTTCTCCGCGTTCCAGCACGTAGATCCGGTCGGCATGCATGATTGTGGAAAGCCGGTGCGCGATCAATACTGTTAGCTGGTTGCCTTTGGAAGAGACTTCGCGTATCGTTTCTGTGATCTGCTCTTCTGTAATAGAATCCAGTGCCGATGTTGCTTCATCAAAAATAAGCAAATGCGGATTCCGTAACAGCGCGCGTGCAATGGCTATCCGTTGTTTTTCGCCGCCGCTTAATTTTAAACCGCCTTCGCCAATAATGGTGTTAATGCCATTTTCGGCTCTTTGCAAGATAGAAACAGCGCTGGCCTTTTTCAAAGCTTCCTGCAATTGCTGGTCGGTTGCCGAAGGATTTACGAATAGTAAATTTTCTTTAATGGTGCCTGCAAAAAGTTGTGTGTCCTGCGTTACAAATCCAATCTGGGTGCGCAACTCATCAAAATCTATATTGCTGCCATTAATACTGTTGTAATATATATTGCCTTCAATCGGCCGGTACAGGCCCACCAGCAATTTCACCAAAGTGCTTTTGCCACTGCCACTGGGCCCCACAAATGCAATGGTTTCGCCTTTTTTTACATGGAAAGAAATAGTATCGAGCGCCTTAAATTGCGCCGTTTGGTGTTTGAATGAAACACGTTCAAATGCTAATTCTTCAATTACGCCGATATGCCGGGGTGTTGTGGGTTTGGGCTCTGTTTTTTTCTGCATCAGGTTATGAAAGTTTTGTAAAGACGCTTCTGCCTCACGATAGGAAAGAATGATGTTGCCGATCTCCTGCATTGGGCCAAACAAAAAGAATCCGTAAAACATCAGCGACAGGTATTGCCCGGGGGTAATGGAGTCTTTAAAAATCAGCCATAACAAAGTAAAGGCAATTACCTGCTGCAAAAAATTCACCAGTGTTCCCTGTATAAAACTGAGCGCCCGTACGCTTTTCACTTTTTTAAGCTCCAGTCCCAGTATTTTAAAAGTATTGCCGTTCAGGCGCTTTATTTCCTGGTTGGTAAGCCCCAGGCTTTTTACGATTTCAATATTGCGAAGGCTTTCGGTAGTGGTGCCTGCAAGCGCAGTGGTTTCCTGTACAATGGTTTTTTGTATAGATTTTATTTTTTTGCTGAGCAGACTGGTAACAACAGCTATAAGTAAAATGCCTGATGCGTACGCCGGCATAATGCTCCAGTGCAGCCTGAAAGCGTAAACGGAAACAAACACCAGGCTTACAATAATTACAAAAAATACATTGATAAAGCTGGTAATAAACTTCTCGGTATCGGTGCGTACTTTAGTAAGTATGGAAAGCGTTTCGCCGCTGCGCTGGTCTTCAAAATCCTGGTAAGGCAGGCCCATAGAATGTTTTAAGCCGTCTGTAAAAATGGTGGCTCCAAATTTTTGGATGATGACATTTACAAAATAATCCTGGAACGCTTTTGCAATGCGGCTTACCATAGCTGTACCTATTAATAACATCAGGTAAAAGAACAGGCCATGATAAAGGCCGCCGCCAAATAGGTATTGGCGCTCGTTACGGGACAGGGTTTGCGCCTTATCAAAATGGTGCGGATGCGTGGCAAAAAGATCAAGCAGCTTACCGCTGATCATGGGTGCAAAT
The DNA here is from genome assembly GCA_047606125.1 of Niabella sp. Taxonomy (GTDB): domain Bacteria; phylum Bacteroidota; class Bacteroidia; order Chitinophagales; family Chitinophagaceae; genus Niabella. Next base: position 64,834 of record JASGEW010000019.1, read on the forward strand.
AATGAAAAGACCTGGTTTACAGCAGCTAAAAATAATGCAAACAGCACCAGCCATTTATAAGGCTTTATATAATAAATGAGAATGCGCATATAGTTTTAAACAGTACGAGCTATTAAAGATGCAAAATTGCAACCTGTTCTTAAGAACAAATAATTTAATTTATTGTTTGACAGGCCCCTTAATTAAGAAGCGTTAGGTCGCCTGCCGGCGATAGCACGCCCATTCGGGGTTAGGCCGCTTCGAATAGCCGGGGCAGCCGGCTAACTGGCAGGCCCCGGTTCTTCGGAAAGCGTTGTACTATTAACCCCTATATGCAGTGCAGGGGGCTGCCGGCTGGTTTACATCTTCGCCTGCCGTAAAACTATAATGCGCCTGTTAAAAGAATATACTCACATGCGCTGTTAATGCAAATGGCGTTCCGGCTGTAAAGCAAATGCCCTCAACAGGGGCGGGGTCGGTATTCAAACGATATTCTGTATCAAACTGCGTTTCCTTCCATCTGGTATTGAAGATATTATTAATGGTAACGCCCACCTCAAATTTGCGCTTTGTATAGTTGAGCACAGCATCTGTGATAAAATAGCCTTCGGCTGTTAAGCTGTAATCTTCATTGGCTGGGCGGTCGGCCAGGTAACGGTAACGCAGGCTGCCGTTCAATCCGCTCTTGTTGTAATAAGTGATGCCGCCGGTACTGCTCCATACCGGCGCCAATGGAATATAGTTTTCGCCCTGCGCATCATTCACCGATCGGCCATGGGCATAGTTTACATCCACATCTATATACAACGAACGGAATGGCTGGTACCTGCCTGAAAAATCAAAGCCCATACGCCTTGTTGGCCCGCTGAATTCCACGCTGCCGCCATCGCCGCCATATACATTTTCCTGCGTAAGATAGCTCCACCACAATGCAGCGTTAACCAATAAGTTTTTTGCCGGTTTTATAACGGTGCCCAGATCTGCACCGTAAGCCCTGGGCAACACATCTGCACCACCTACCACAACAGCGCTCCTTGCGTCGTTGGAGTGAAAGCCGCGACCAGCGGTGAAGTAAAATTCAGTTGTATTATTTGCGTGATAATAAAAGCTTAGCTTGGGACTTAAGACATTTGCATTAGCTTTGTATATACCCGTGCCGGACAATGTGGTATCGTCTGTATATTTGTTATTGTATTGAAAGAAAAACTGATCGAAACGCAATCCTGCATTTATGCTGAAGCGTTCATTAAAACGGAAAGTTTCGCTGATGTAGGGCGAGAGGCTCAGCTCATTAATATCGCCCAGCTTTATGCGATTGATGATGGTGGTATTATTTACGGTATGGGATAATTCTGAATTTTTTGTTGCATCCAGCCGCACATTCATGCCTGCATCAGTAGTAAGTCTTGTATGGCCTATATAACCCACATAATTATAACTGCCGTTATAGCCGGCCATATTCCTGCTTTCCTGCTGTCGTATCTCATCGCCATTTACAGTGTCCTCTAAGTAAAAAGTGAAGTTACTGTTCAGATCGAATGTATAGTGTGTATAATACAACTGGTTTTTAATAACACCGCCATTATTGAATGAGGTGGCAAACTGCGCATTTGCATTTGTTCTGCTGGTTTTGCCGCCCTCGTTAGGGTCGATCGCTCCATAAAAGCCGATCAGTCCTTCCTCAACTGCTTCTTCAGGTATTTGTCCTGAGGCTTTCCATTTGCTCCACAAATGCGAGGCGCTAAACGAGAGATTCGTATTGGCTGATATTTTACCTGCATATTTTGTAAAGAAATTAAAACGGTTAAAATACTGTGGGTTATCGAAATAGGCGTCTGTATAGCGATATTCTGATGCCGCATACCACGATTGCTGCCGGGCCATTGCTTTTTCACTTAGCAGGTTGAACATGCCTAATGCCCTGGCAGTATTAAACATACCCCCTTCGATCTTTACAAGATTATGATCCAGCACATTTTTAGTCTGGTAATCTGCATAACCTGTTGTAGTAAAATCGCCTTTGCCTGCATCATACATTCCTTTTTTAAACGCCACATTGTTAATCGTTTCAGGAATGATGAAATGGCTGTCGGCATAGCCTTGTCCGTGCGCGTGCGAAACCATATTAATGGGCACACCGTCGGCAAACAAACCAATATCGGTGCCGTGATCGTTATCAAAACCGCGCAAAAAAATCTGTTCGGCTTTGCCGCCGCCCTGGTGCTGGCCAATAAATAAGCCGGGTATAATGCGCAGCACCTCCTGCGAGTTAGTTACGCCACGCATGGCAATATCGGCCTTGCTGATAACCTGGTACGGATCGCCTGCATGGGAAGATACGGTGATGGTGCCCAGCTCAATTGTTTGCTGCGATAAGCTTATCACATTTTTATTATCTGTAAACTCCTTCAGCGATACAGTTTTAAGGCCATAGCCAATGGAAGAAAAGGAGAGCGATGCAATATTTTCCATATTGGTTTTTAAAATAAATATACCATTACTGTTAGTAACAGCAGCAGCACGGGAGGGCTGCAATATTACATTTACGCCCTCAAGTGGTTGTGAAGAAGTGCTGTCGAGCACTGAACCTTTTATAATTTGCTGTGCCCTGGCCTGGGTGGTTATTATGAAAAGGATATAGAGGATCATTTTTTTTCTGATAAACATGCTACAGGTTTTTTGTGAAAAAGGATGATATGTTATAATAGAAATGCAGGGTTGTATTTACTTCGATGTACATACAAACAGAATAGCCGCTTCTTCCAGATAAGTGGGGCAGGGACAGATTACAGCCATTTTCCTTTACTTGAAGAAATGGATTATAGCACGCATCTGCTACCTGTAATAAGGAGCTAGCCGGCCTGCATCTGATTTTGGTATGTGATTACACCCTGGGTGGCGGGGCGTCTTTCAAAATAAATACATGCGGTAAACGGCGAATAGTTAGCCTGGGAAATTTGTTTTGAATGATGGGCACAAGGTGCTCAAGCCTCATTTCCGGCTGCGCAATATGAAACGGAATGCTTTCCTGAAACCTGGATGCGGTATTGGCTTTATCATCGTCCTTTGTTTCATTAGCCAGTTGTTTTTCGAGGTGATCGTTGCCATACCGGGCATGTACGGTTTCGATATGCCAGGCTTCGGAAAAGAAATGTTCAAACCCGTCTGTCACAACAGGTATTAACGGCTTTAGTATAACCGTTAAATAAATTAAAAGAAGATAATATGCTAAAGCAAACTTCATTAAGCGTTACTTTCTTTTACACAAAAAAACATCGTTGAACCGTCCAGTATATAGCTGTTGCAGCAATACCGGCCGATAAGGGATATACAATTCTTTTTTTATAATTTTTAATGTTACGCAGGGGTATTATGATTAAAGCAAATACAATGATAATAACCGTTACCTGGCCCAGTTCAACACCTGCATTAAAGCTAAAGATCGACAGGGAAAATTTGTTGCGCGGCAATCCTATTGCATTTAAGGCACTGGCAAAACCCATTCCGTGAATCAGCCCAAACATAAATACAATTACTATGCGCCAAGAGCTAAGCCTGCTGACAAATAAGTTCTCAACGGCAATAAATAAAATGGACAGAGCGATCAAAGGTTCTACAATGCTGCCCGGCGCAACAATTATATTTTTAACTGATAACGCCAGTGTAATAGAATGTGCCACTGTAAACGCTGTTGCCTGCCACAAAATGGTGCTTAGTTTTGTACTTAGCAGGCAAAGGCCGGTTACGAATAAAATATGATCGAAGCCATTGGGTAAAATATGCAGATAGCCCAGTTTTAAATAATACATACACACACTGCCATTAGGCGCTTCTTCTAAAGCATAGTTTATGGGATGGGCGAAAGCAACCGGCGCTAATGTCAGGAACCATAACAAAAGCATGCCCTTCAGGCAATCATTAACTGTTTTTTTATGATCTGATAATTTCACCCTTTTGTTTGCCAAGCCTTATTTTGAGACAAATTAAAAATAAATTTAAGAAACTTGCGTATCCAGGAAACAGGTTTTGGGGCGAATGTTATAAAACAAGGGGTAAAATGCGCGATGGCACTTATAATACAAATATGGCAGCACTTTCCTTACGCTTCAAAAAAAGCCCCTGCTTCAAAGGCCATTTATCTATGCCTGTTAACTATACTCCTATACCATCTCCGCTAAAATGCTTCCGATAGTTGGAGCTAATGCAATACCCATGCCGCCTAACCGCACCGCGCAATAACTTCGTTCGCCCAGCTTTTGGATGACGGGAAATTTCTCGGGCCCCATAGCCATTATGCCGGCCCACCTGTGCGTTATAGCCGGTTTTTGATTTGGCAGAATAACCTCTGTTAAAAATCTCTCAAGTGTTTGCTGGATAGGTAAAGTAGTAAAGGCATCTAAAGTATATTCTGTTTCAAAAGATGTGTTTCGTGCGCCGCCAAGCAAAATGCAATTATTAAAATTTCTGAAGTAATAGTATCCCTCATCATAATGAAATACTCCTTTAAAAGGCAGGTCCGGTATAGGTTCTGTTAGAAGCACCTGTCCTCTTGCCGGCACTAAGGCCATGTCGGGAAGTAAAGATTTTGTGAACGCGTTGGTACAAAAAATTAATTGCTGTGTATATAATCTCCGCTGGTCAGCTGTGTGCATTAGCACTCCGTTTGGCTGTTCTTCAAAATGTTTCAGCGTGGTTCCAAACATTACCTGTATGTTCATTGCAGCTGTTTTTTGCAATAAGGCAACAAGCAGTTTGCCGGGGTGTAAAGCGCCTTCAAAACGGTTTTCTATAATATGTGTTATTTTGCCAAAGCCAAATTTGTTAATGAGCCGGTCTTCAATAATAAATGTTTCCGTGGCCTGTGTAATATTATACAACAGGTTATTTATTTCAGTTATTTTATCTATAGCAACAGTATTGCCGGTCAACTCGTAGCCGCCGTAATGATAATAGTCTATAGCGCTGTCGTTAAAGTATTGCCGGATGGTCTTCAATCCTTCAAACCGCCAGCTGATGAGTTTCATCGCTTTTTCGATGCCCATATTTTCTATATCAGACAGTATTTCGGTAAGGCTTCCAAAGCATGCAAATCCTGCATTCCGTGCTGATGCCCCGTTGGGCGTGGCCCCGGCTTCTATCACTGTTATTTTTTTTGAAGGATATTTTTGCCTTAAATGAAACGCAGTCCACAACCCGGTGAAACCGGCCCCCACAATAACAATATCCTGTGGCGCGTAAAAAGTTTCAGTTTCCCAAATGCTTAATTGTTGCAAATGATTTTTATTTTTATAAACGTAAATTTATTTCATTTAATATTTTTCATTCAATATTTATTATTTGTATGGCTTACTGGTTAATTAAATCCGAACCGTTTAAATATAGCTGGGATCAGCTGGTAAAAGATAAAAAGACGATTTGGGACGGCGTGCGTAATTATGCGGCGCGATTGAATCTGCGGGCTATGAGGAAAGGCGACCAGGCGTTTTTTTATCATAGTAATGAAGGAATTGAAATTGTGGGCATCGCTAAAATTGTAAAAGAAGCTTTTCAGGATCCTACCACAAATGACGATCGCTGGGTAGCGGTGGAAGTGGCGCCTGTAAAAAAACTTAAAACCCCGGTTACACTGGCACAAATAAAAGAAACGCCCGCACTGCAGGATATGGACCTGGTAAGACTAGGAAGGCTTTCGGTACAAAAGGTTAAGCCGGAAGAGTGGGCATTGGTGTTAAAAATGGCGGGAGAATGAGGTTTAGTATGGTGATTGGGTTGATGAGTTGATGGGGTTTATAGGTTGATAAGCAAAGATGTGGTTGCTGGTCTTTAAGCCATTTAATATTTCAGCTAATGATTCCTGTATGAATAATTATAACAATCCGGTGATCGATAAGTTGCCCCGCCACCTGCTGCAATATATTGTGCCGCAACATTACCAGCATTATACACCAGTAGATCATGCAGTATGGCGTTACGTAATGCGCCAGAACTATAGCTATTTGAAAGATGTGGCTTATTATCCTTATATACCCGGTTTAAAAAAAGCAGGGCTCACCATTGAACACATACCTGATCTGCAAAGTATGAACGACAGCCTGAAACAGATCGGCTGGGGCGCGGTAACGGTAAATGGCTTTATTCCATCGCAGGCTTTTATGGAGTTCCAGGCTTATAAGGTGCTGATCATTGCGGCAGATATACGGCAGTTGGAACACATTGAGTACACGCCTGCTCCTGACATTATACATGAATCTGCGGGGCATGCGCCAATCATAGGCGAGCCCGAGTATGCGGCCTATCTGCAATTTACTGGTGAAATAGGTACAAAAGCCATGATCTCAAGAAAAGATCATGTACACAATTGATGCAGTGAACTATCCTTATGATATTACCAGACCTCAGCCGCAATTGTTTGTTACACCCGATTTTCAGAACCTTGTAAATGTTTTAGATGAGTTTGCCCATACCTTGTCCTGCAGAAAGGGCGGCGCATCATCTTTACAGAAAGCTATTGATTGTCACCTGCCCTGTACAGCAGTGTATCGCTCCGGCCTGCAGGTGTCAGGCGTTTTTAAAGGTGTGATCAATAACGGGGAAATCCGTTATATAGAAACAACAGGGCCAACAGCGCTGGCTTACCGCAACAGGGAGTTGCCCGGTCGTGGCAAAGCCTTTTACGGCACCGGCTTTATAAGCCCGGTGGGGAAATTGAAAAATTACAATAGACTACCGGAGGACTTTTCTTTAAGCGAATGGACTTCAATGGGCGTTGAACAGGGCAAACCGGTTGTGCTCGAATTTGAAAATAGTATTGTTTTAAACGCAACCGTAACTGAGATTTTCGACCGTGATGATAAGATATTGCTCATTCGTTTTTCGAATGGTGCATTAAAGGATGATAAGAGCGGAACTGTATTGTTTGGATTTGAGGATAGCGTTTTTGATATGGCGACAGGCGCAGCTATTGTTTCCGTTTTTTCAGGCGCCGCGGATAAAGACGCTTTTGAGCAGGCTGCTCTGGTGCCTGAAGAAATGCCCGTGTCAGATTATACCGTTCAAAGGATAGCATTACACCAGTTATATCAGCGGGTGAGAAATGTAAGAGAAGGAAAAAGCAGGATTGATGATCTGGACAGGGTGTGGGAAGCGTTACAGGCCCATCATGCGGACGATTGGTTATGTCCGTTAGAAATTCTGGAATTGCTTAGGACGTATAATATCCAGGTACAGGTACAAAAACAGATTGAAGCGCATCTGCAAAAACTTAGCGCTGACCATCCCGGTTTTTCAAAACTAATTAAGGATGGGTTCAATACCATGCAACAAATTGAAGTTGTGCCGGTACGTTAATGACGCAATCCCGGGTAATTTATATTTTTTAAAATTGTTAAGCATACCCGTCCGGTTTCATATACGGAGCAACCAGACAACATCCTTATTAACTGCTTCCCGGCGGTTAATAAAGAAGATGAAAGGTTTGATTCAGCAAACATCCGGTCATTCCGCCCAGCTCATTGTATAATTCCTGTTTTCAATTTCCAGCGCCTGTTTAGTAAGCATGAGCGGTTTGAAAGTATCTATCATTACAGCCAGCTCTTTTGTTTCTTTGGCGCCAATACTTTTTTCAACCGCACCGGGGTGAGGCCCGTGTGGTATTCCTGCCGGATGCAGTGTGATCATGCCCCGCGTAACATTTTTCCGGCTCATAAAGTCTCCGTCAACATAATAGATCACTTCATCGCTATCTATATTGCTATGATTATAGGGCGCGGGTATTGATTGAGGATGATAATCAAATAAACGTGGTACAAACGAGCACACAACAAACGCACCGGTCTCAAAAGTCTGGTGTACAGGCGGCGGCTGGTGCACACGGCCGGTAACAGGTTCAAAATCGAAGATAGAAAATATAAATGGGTAGCAGCAGCCGTCCCAGCCCACTACATCAAAAGGATGTGTGCCATAATGCAGCCCGTAAAGCATGCCTCTTTTTTTAGCGCGGATTAAAAAGTCTCCCTGTTCGTCATGAGTTTTTAAATCCTGCGGCGGGCGGATATCCCTTTCACAATAAGGCGAATGTTCCATCAGCTGCCCGTATTTGCTTAAATATTTTTTAGGAAAACGGACGGGGGTGAAAGACTCCACAATAAACAACCTGTTGTCCTCATCATTAAAATGAATCTGATAAATAGTGCCGCGTGGCAACACAATATAGTCGCCATAACCAAAAGGCAGTTCCCCATATTGCGTTTTTACAATACCACTGCCACTATGTACAAAAAGCATTTCATCAGCATCGGTATTCTTGTAAAAATAATCTGTCATGCTTTTCTGCGGGGCGGCCAGTACAATATGACAATCGCTGTTGGCAAGCACCGGGACACGGCTTTTCAGAAAATCTTTTTGGGGCTGAATATTAAATCCTTCAAAGCTGCGGTGCTGCAACATTTTTTCTTCCGCTATTTCAGGGCTTACATCCACCTGGTGCTCTGTTTTTATAATTTGCGTTGGCGGGTAGCAATGGTACAACAAAGCGTAATCATTGCTAAAACCTTCGGTTGAAAATAATTGTTCGCTATAGAGTGTGCCATCAGGTTTTCTGAATTGCGTATGCCGTTTGTGGGGAATAGTACCCGATTGATAATAATGGGACATAAAAAATGTAAAATTTAAAATGAAAAATAAAGAATATAAAAATCCAGATACTGAAAATGTGTAACCTGTTTTTTACATCTACGTTTAAGATCGGGGCTTCTAAATTTTACCCGAGTCGATGGCAAGGGTAGCCAGCAGGAAGTAAAACTTCCAGTTGCGCTTATCAATCCAATATGTAAAATTTCTGTGAAATGGCATATTCCAATCTTTGCGTTTTTGTGCTAACTGGTTGTTCAATCGATAGCGTAATATAACTTTCCGTTTGTACAAAATTATTGTATTTACAAAAAATATTTACCTTTGTGTCATTATTTAACAATGCGGCCGGATTATCCATATAAAATTTTTTCTGATAAGCGCGTAAATTATGTATTGCTTGTAGAAGCGCTTGCAACTGATAGCGGCGCCTGCTAACCCGTTTTCTTTCCTGGCGCACTGCCAGACTTCCTATTTCATAATTTAAAATCTGTTACTATGTCTATTGCATTGCAAACAGCAGCTGCAGGTGCTGCAGCCGACTTTCTGCCATTGGAAGGCACCGATTACATTGAGTTTTATGTAGGTAATGCTAAACAGGCTGCTCATTTTTACAAATCAGCTTTTGGGTTTCAGTCATTAGCCTATTCCGGTCCCGAAACGGGGGTAAAAGAAAAAGCCAGTTATGCACTTCGTCAAAACAAGCTCATTTTTGTTTTTACAACTCCGCTGAAAGGGGATAATGAAATCAGCCGGCATATTGCCAGGCACGGCGATGGCGTTAAAATGCTGGCGCTTCGTGTACAGGATGCCGCAGATGCCTGGGAACAAACTACCTGCCGGGGTGCTAAAAGCTACCTGAAGCCGGTGCATTTAAAAGATGAGGGGGGCGAAGTGGTAATAAGCGGGATACATACTTATGGTGATACGGTGCATTTGTTCATTGCACGTGAAAATTACAGGGGGGCATTCTTACCCGGGTATAAACCATGGGAAACTGCTTACAATCCGAAACAGGCAGGGCTGCTTTATGTCGATCACTGCGTTGGCAATGTAGGGTGGAATAAGATGAACGACTGGGTTAGATTTTATGAAGAGGTGATGGGCTTTAAAAATATTGTGTCCTTCGATGACCAGGATATCTCAACCGAGTATTCGGCTTTAATGAGCAAAGTGATGAGCAGCGGCAATGGCTATGTAAAATTTCCCATTAATGAGCCGGCAGAAGGAAAGAAAAAATCGCAGATTGAAGAATACCTCGATTTTTATAATGGCGAAGGCGTGCAACATGTTGCGCTTGCAACAAATAATATAGTTGAAACGGTTACTGCTTTGCAGGAACGGGGCGTTGAATTTTTAAAAGTTCCCGCTTCGTATTATGATACATTGCTGAACAGGGTGGGGCAGATTGATGAAGATTTATTGCCATTAAAAGAATTAGGCATCCTTGTAGACAGGGATGAAGAGGGGTACCTGTTGCAGATATTTACCAAACCTGTAGAAGACCGGCCAACCTTATTTTTTGAGATCATTCAGCGTAAAGGTGCCAAAAGTTTTGGTAAGGGAAATTTTAAAGCATTGTTCGAAGCTATTGAAAGAGAACAGGCGGCAAGGGGAAATCTATAATCAGAGCTGAGCATTTAGTATTTAGAGTTTAGTATTTAGAATTTTACATTTCATGTTACTTTCTTCACTGTCATCATCATTGCCGGTTAATCAGATACTGGCATTTAATAACCGGATAAAAGCAAGGGTAAAAGCCGGTGAATCGTTACATAATTTAACCATCGGGGATTTCGATCCCGGAATATTCCCGATCCCTACTGCGCTGGAGGCAGCTATTATAAAGGCTTACAGGAATAAGCAAACCAGCTATCCTATGGCAGAGGGTAATGCTGAACTGCGCGCAGCTGTTTCCGGATTCGTTTCAAAAAAATTATCGGTGGATTATACTCCTTCAGATATTCTGGTAGCTGCCGGCGGCAGGCCGCTCATTTATGCAACCTATCGGGTAATTGTTGATCCCGGTGATAAAGTGATCTATCCGGTGCCTTCGTGGAACAATCAATACTATACCGTTTTTACAAATGCAGTTCCCTGTATTGTGGAAACAGGCGCCGGAGATTTTTTTATGCCTACTGCAGGATTGCTGGAGCCGCATATTAAAGATGCAGTTTTAATTGCGCTTTGTTCCCCTCAGAACCCTACAGGTACGTGTTTTACAAAAAAGCAGCTGGAAGATATATGCGATTTAGTAATAGCCGAAAATAAAAGGCGCGGGCCCGAAGCAAAAAAGCTTTACATAATGTATGACCAGATTTATAACCTGCTTACTTATGGAGATGCAGCATACGTGCACCCTGTGGGCATCCGTCCCGAAATGAAAAACTACGTCATTTATATTGATGCAATAAGCAAATCCTTTGCAGCAACCGGTGTAAGAGTAGGATGGGCCTACGGGCCGGCTGATGTGATCAGCAAAATGAAATTGGTTTTAAGTTACATAGGCGCCTGGGCGCCCATGCCGGAGCAGGTAGCAGTTGCTGAATTTTTAAATGACACAGATGCGGTGGATCATTTTTTATATTATTTAAAAAATGCATTGCAAAACAGGTTAAATTTATTATATAAAGGCCTGATGCAAATGAAACAGGAGGGCCTGCCTGTTGACGCGATTGCTCCTGAAGCTTCTTTATATCTTAGTTTTAAAATAGAGGTGGATATGGATTTGTCGGGCGTGCTCCTTGAGGAAGCAGGGATTGCGGTATTGCCATTTCCTTTATTTGGGGCCGGGCACGCAGCAGGCTGGTACAGGATGAGTGTGGGCACCTGCCGTTTGGAAAGCATCCCTACTGTGCTGAAAAAATTAAGAACTGTTATCGGACAGGTGGTGGCAGATACAACGCACGGGTAGCATTGGTTTAGTGTTGTATAAAAAGATATAGACAGAGTAGTGTTTGCTGATTTTGTAGATCATAAAATAGAAAATGAAAATAGTTTCTTATATACATAATGGTCCCGAGCAGGCAGGGCTTTACATCAATAAAAAAGTATATCCTTTAGCTTCTCTGCCCGGCAACCTGCCCGCTACTATGGATATGCTTTTAAAAGAATGGGCCTGTTATTTTCCGGTGCTGCAAAAACTTTCACACGGGTTAGAACAGGATGATCGGGACAGTAATGATGCATTGTCGTTAAAAGACATTCGGTTACTGGCGCCGGTGCCACATCCTCCTTCCTGCAGGGACGGTTATGCTTTCAGGCAACATGTAGCCGCTGCCCGCAGGAACCGTAAGGCGCCCATGATACCTGAGTTTGATGAGTATCCTGTATTTTATTTTACAAATCACAACAGCATTACCGGTCCGGGTGATGTGTGCTGTATGCCCGATCATTTTCATAAGCTGGATTTTGAATTGGAAGCGGCCATCGTTATTTGTAAAAGAGGCAGAAATATTAAAGCCCATGAAGCCGATGCATATATCGGAGGTTTGATGATTATGAATGATTTTAGCGCAAGACAGTTGCAGATGGAAGAAATGCTGCTGAACCTGGGACCTGCCAAGGGAAAAGATTTTGCTACCGCAACAGGTCCCTGGCTGGTTACGCTGGATGAACTGCATCGTTTTGAAGTAGCGGCAAAACACGGCCATACGGGTAAAAACTGGAATCTGGAAATGAAATGTTTTGTAAACAATAACCAGGTGAGTGAAGGGAACCTTTCAGAAATGGATTGGACCTTTGCAGAGATTATTGAACGCGCGTCTTATGGCGTGGATTTATTTCCCGGTGATGTGATTGGCAGCGGTACGGTAGGTACTGGTTGCTTTTTAGAGCTGAACGGAACCGGCAAATTAAATGACCCCGGTTACAAAGAACAATGGCTGCAGCCGGGAGATGTTGTAAGAATGGATATAGAAGCGTTAGGCTGCCTTAAAAATACTATTATTGCAGACCAATCTGCCTTTTCTATTTTATTAAAAAAACAGCAGCCGTGATTATTGATATTAAAGACCTTAGTGGAGCAGACAAACAACATTACCTGCAACACCTGATCGCGCCCCGCCCCGTTTGCTTTGCTTCAACGATAAATCAAAAAGGGGAAATTAATTTAAGCCCCTTTAGTTTCTTCAACCTGTTCTCGATCGATCCGCCGGTGGTTATTTTCAGCCCTTCACGGCGTGTCAGGGACAACACAGTTAAGCACACGCTTGAGAATGTGAAGGATGTGCCGGAAGTGGTTATCAATATTGTTGATTATGATATGGTACAGCAAGCTTCTTTAGCCAGCTGCGAGTATCCGCGCGGTGTTAACGAGTTTGAAAAAGCCGGGTTTACCATGGAGCATTCGATAATGGTGCAACCTCCAATGGTGAAGGAAAGTAAAGCAAAACTGGAATGTAAGGTAATGGAAGTTATTTCACTGGGTGAAAAAGGCGGCTCCGGCAACCTGGTATTAAGCGAAATAATGTTATTGCATATTGATGAGAGCGTGTTGGATAGGTATAACAGAGTAGATCAAACAAAAATACATCATATTGCCCGGCTGGGCGGTAATTGGTATTGTAAAGTGGACAGTAATAATCTTTTTGAAGTGGAAAAGCCAAATGTGAAATTGGGTATTGGATTTGACGGGCTGCCCGATCATATTAAAAACAGCAGGGTGTTGACCGGCAACCAACTGGGAATCTTGGCGAATGTGGAATCACTTCCGGTGGCCGCCGGTAATTTCAGCGACCCCCAACTTAAAAAAATAGCGGAGCACGGCGAAATAAACCGGGTACATCAATATGCCGCGGCCTTAATCGATAAAGGCCAGATAGCTGCAGCATGGCAGGTGCTTTTGCAAAGTGCAGATCTATTTTAAAGAATTTATTTTTCCTGTATGGATCACTGTTTGGTGCCCATTTTCATTTTATAAATCACTTAACAAATTTTAAAGATTACCATTATTATGGAATGGGTATTAACTGGTATCTGTAATAATATGCAAAGCCAAAGCATGGCTGTTAAATATCCGGAATTTAATAACATGCTTACTGTTGCCATGAGGCCCTGCCTCCATTTCTAACTTTAAAAAATTAAATAATGAAACGCTTATTTTTTGCAATAGCAATATTGCCCTGGATAGTTGTTGCCTGTGATCAGGCAGCTGACAAAAAAACTGCAGTACGGGAAATGACAATAGAGATACCGGAAAAAAATGATATATAATAAACGAATTAAATAAATGCGGTTAATGATTTTAATGTTTCGTTAGGTTTGGAAAATATTTGCCAGTACATTTTCAAATCGTAGCACAAATTATCCAAAGATTCAAAAAATCTATTGTGAGTAACGTTTCTTCTGGTCTTTTTCCACATCATTTCAATTGCATTTAAGTCTGGTGAATAAGGCGGCAAAAACATTAGCTCCAAAACATCTTTCATTTCTTCCAACCAAGGCTGTAACAATTTTGCGTGATGATATTTAGCATTATCTAAAATCAATAATATTTTCTTTTTCTTTCCCTTTTTACCGATTCCAACTTCGGCTTCAAAAATCAATTTCTCCAAAAACAACTGGAACGTTTCCGCATTAAAAATCTCATTTTGAAGGGTAACCAGTTGTCCGTTTTTGCCTAATGCTCCAAAAACACTTACTTTAAACCTGTCTGTCGGGGATTTTATTTCTGGACAAGCCCCCACCAAATACCATGCTCTGATAACGGTCAGGGTTAATTTAAAATGCACTTCGTCTTGATAAAAAGCCTCATAGTCATCACTTTGAAGTTTTTCTCGAAGTTTTTTTAAAAACCTCTTTTTTCAATTCATCTCCTTTTGCAACGATGGGTCTTGCCCGTTTTAAGCCAAAACCCAATTCGTGAAATAATTTCTGACACCTTCTTACTCCTAAAATTATTTGGTATTGTTTTTCGATATAAAACGACAGGCTTTTTCCATCCCAAATATTAGCAAAAACACCACTTTCTTCGGGCGATTTCTGCAAAACTTCTTTTATTTCCGCAAGTTGAATATCGTTTAATTTTGACCTTCTTCCTGTCCTCGCTTGCGTTCTCAAAACCTCTAGGCTCGAAGATTTATTTACTTTTTTTACCCAATTTGATACGGTTCTCGGAGAGTTCCCGAACATCAGACCAACGCTGTTGCAAGTTGATTTTTCATCTTTCAGAAACAACAAAATCCCGTGAAGTCTGTGGATAAATTTTGCTTCATCATTTTTTTTGAAATATTCCGAAATTAAGTTCTCAACTTTCTCTTTTTGTACAATAGATAGTTTTTGCATTTTTTCTTGTAAAGATACAAAATTATACGCAATTAATTTATTCGTTTATTATA
>JASGEW010000020.1:0-24620 GCA_047606125.1 Niabella sp.
CAATAAAAAAACTTTTTGCATCATTCAGGTATTGGCATTAATTAAGAACCGTTATTACAAGCATTATAAAACCGACATGATCCTGGTAATTATCGGGATACAGGCCTAAATTACAAGAGAAACGTACATGAAATTTTTCATTCATAAATGACACAAAGAATGAATGAAAAATTTTTATGGAAGTTCCCCATGGCCTAAAACAATAATAAATATTCATGGGAAATTTACCGCATCTAATTGTACAAACACCTGCAAATTTAATAAATTGTCAAAACAACAATTACAAAAGATATCTAAAAGTTCCCAGATTGTTTTTTATCGACCCGCAGTTTATCGGCCACTTTGTCCCGGTATTGCTTTATATAATCAGTAGGCTTCATTTTAAATATTTTAGCAAACTGCTCCCGGAAGTATTTAACATCGCTGAAACCAACTCTATAAGCTACTTCTGTAACAGTATCATTTGTTGAGATGAGCAGCTCGGCTGCTTTTCTGAGGCGCAGAAAGCGGATGAAGGAATTGACTGATTGCCCGGATATGAGTTTAATCCGTTTATAAAGATAGGAATGGCTCATGGTCATTTCGCGGGCCAGCATCTCAATATTAAAGTCGGGATTATCCAGGTGCCCTTCTACAACGGCAATACATTTATTTAACAGTTCCTGGTACTCTGCAGGCACTGTATGTTCTGCCGGGCTGCTCTTTAAGGTTACCTGGTCGTAAAAATATTGCTGCAGATTTTGCCGGCTTTTAAAAATACTGTTCACCCTTGCCAGCAACAGGCTTTTACTGAAGGGCTTGGTGATATAGTAGTCTGCCCCTTCTTCTGTGCCCTTCAGCTCCACTTCCTGCGAGGTATGCGCCGTAAGTAATATAATGGGCAAATGGTTGATGCCGGCATCGGTTTTTACCGCTTTGCAAAATGCAATGCCGTCCATTTGCGGCATGGAAACATCTGAAATAATCAGGTCTGGTTTCCGGGACTGTGCAATTTCTAATGCCTCTACTCCGTTTGAAGCTTTATACACCATATAGCTTTCGCCAAAAATAGCTGCTACATAGTCCCTTATTTCTTCATCATCATCCACTACCAGTATAGCTTTTTGTGTGATGAGGGCAGGCACCGGGGGTATTTCGGCCATTTCGGTTTCATCATCATCCGGTTCCAGCTGAAGTGCAGGCGTTTTTTCATCAGCCGGCTCTTCGGTAATGGGCATTGCTGCAAAATGTTCTTTTCCTAATGGCAGCTGCAATGTAAATACAGTGCCTTTTTCCGGCTCGCTTTGGTAACTGATCGTTCCCTGGTGCATATCGGTAAACTGCTTTACCATGTACAAACCAATGCCAAAGCCCAGTTTTACATGGCCCCGGGCCTGGTAAAATCGTTCGAATATTGCATTACCTGTTCCTTCGGGTATGCCCATACCTGTGTCTTCCACAATGGCCCGTACAAAGTTGCCGTCTGTGTTTACCGTAACAGCAATGCTGCCGTCTTTGGGCGTATATTTAAAAGCATTTGCTATAAGGTTATAAAGAATGATCTCGATCTTGTTCTTATCGCCATAAAGCAAAAGAGGGTGTTCAATTCCTGCTGCGGTGTAATGAATATTCCTGATTTTGGCCTCATGCTTAAAATAATTAAAAACGGTATGGCAAAGCGCGCTGAAATCGAACCGGCCAACAGTTAATCCTTCAGCGCCTTCTTCAATTTTTCTAAACAGCAGCAGCTGGTTGGTAAGGCTTAGCAGGCGTGTTGCGTTCATACCAATAATGCGCAGCTCCTCTTTTTCTTTTCCCTGGCAGCGGCTTATCATATCCTGAACGGGGTTAATGATCATAGTGAGCGGCGTACGAAACTCGTGCGAAATATTGGTAAAGAAGGAAAGCCGTTTTTGGTTGATCTCTTTTTCCCTTTCATTTATCACGTGCTCGGTTTCCCTTTCGGCTTTTTCGCGCTCATACTCGGCATGTGTTTTTTCCAGCTCGGCCCGCTGCACTTCTTTTTCCATGCGTGCGCTTTCCAGCTCGGCTTTTCTTACTTCTTCATTTACACGGGCAAGTTTTAGCTCGTACCTCATTTTTGCCTGGGTGGTTTTATACCTCGAGTACAGATAAATGACAACGCCCACAACCAGCGCATATACCAGGTAGGCCCACCAGGAGCGGTACCAGGGCGGCAATATTTTTATTTTGATAATGGTTTCTTTAGTATTCCAGGTGCCTGTTGCATTGGTAGATTTGATGCGCAGGGTGTAAGCGCCTTCGTGGATATTATTATAAGTTACAGTACGCACGTTGCCGCTCATATTCCACTCCTTATCCCAGCCTTCAAGATAGTAGGCATATTGTATTTTGTTGGGAGCCGAATATTCTAAAGCTGCGAACTGGACAGACAGAATGGCCTCATTATAAGGAACGGTTAGCCGGGTTATATCCCCCTCATCATCTGTTTTATAATTGTTCTCGGCAGAAATATTTTTATTGTTCACTCTTAAAGAAGTGATCACTACCCGCGGAAAATAAGTGCGCACCGAAATTTTGGAAGGATCGAAAATATTAAACCCGTTGTTGCCGCCAAACGCCAGCTCACCCGACTGCAGCTTAAGCGCCGCACGATAGGAAAACTGGTTGTTCTGCAACCCGTCCGACTCATAAAAACTGTTAAACCTTCTCGTTTGCGGATTAAAGCGGTTTAGTCCATTGGAAGTACTGATCCATAAATTGCCTGCATTATCCTCGAGTATGTTCATTACCGTATTGCTTGAGAGGCCATCGTCCTCTGAATAACGGGTGCTTATTTTACCGGCTTTTGCATTAAAAAGGATTAGCCCGCCACCTTCTGCGCCGATCCATAAATTACCTTTGCTGTCCTCAAAAATACAGCGGACGGTTTTTCCTATATCATAGAAATGGTGTTTCCTGTTCACCCGGTCGATCTTTACGAGCTGATACGAGTTACCTGCCCATAGCACTCCCTGCCTGTCTTCGTAAACAGACATCAGGTCGCCCAGGTTCTGATCAAAAACTTCAAACCGGTCGAGCGCCTTATTATACAGGTATAAATGCCCGTTTTCATACGTAGTGACCCACAAATTGTTCCGGGCATCACAATAAATCCTGATGGCGATCCTGTTTTCATAAGCATCTGTATTGATCAGCCGGTAATGTTTAACACTGCCGTCTTTCGACAGCCGGTTTACACCGCCGCCAAAAGTGGCGATCCATATATTTTGCGCTGCATCCTGCGCAATGCTGCTGATGATATTGCCGGAAAGTAAGGGCGGCTGATATACGGTAAAGCGATTTCGGTCGGCATTCCATACATTAAGCCCGCCCCCGTCGGTACCAATCCACAAATTATGAGCGGCATCCTCAAAAAAAGAAGTAATGAAATTATTGGATAATCCGGGATAGGCAGCCCCGCGCCTGATGGTGTTAAACATATTTCCCGATACATCGAAAACATTAACGCCGCCTTTATTGGTACCAATCCATTTCCTGAGTTCCTTATCCATAAAAATGCCCAGCACCGTTTTGCTCGAAAGCAGGGGCCCTGCCGGACTTTTATCAATATTGGTAATATTGCCGCTATGGGTATCCAATATATCCAGGCCACCCCCGTCGGTACCGATCCATAACTTCCCCTCTCTGTCCAGGCTGAGGGTTGTGATGTAGTTTGCGCTCAATTGCCCCGGGCCTGCAGTAAAATGATGTAAAACCCTGTTTTGCGAAATGGAATATTTTAATAACCCGTTAGAAGTGCTCATCCATAAAATATCGTTTCCTTCCGGCGCCATTTTATTGATCTCAAATGTTTTTACAGCCTCGTTTATTAAGGCAATCCTTTTTGCTTTATAATCGTACCTGAATAAACCCTTGCCTGAAACAGTTACCCACAGGCGTTTACTGCTGTCTGAATGCAAAGATTGCACGCTATACCAAATATCCGCCCTGCCTTTTGCGTCAAATACGGGCAACTGAACGGCCTCGCCCCGATTTTTAAATTTAACCAGCATTCCATAGCCATTGGTGCCTAAAAACATGTTGCCGTAAGCATCCCTTTCAATACTATTGATATAGCCTGAAACGCGTTCTTTTTGCTTTGACTGGTAAGCGTAATAATATATTGGTGTAAACACGCTGGTAAGCACATTGTACTTTACCAGGCCCTGCCCCGTGCCTATCCATAAATCGCCGGCATCATCTTCATTGATCGCTGAAATATAATTATGCGGAAGAGAAGTGGAATCGGCAATACGGTTTCGCAGTATTTTAAATTCATATCCATCATAACGGTTCAGTCCATCGTAAGTACCCAGCCAGATAAAACCACGGCTATCCTGGTAAATACAACGGACAGAATTATTGGATAGCCCCTGCGAGCTGCTCAAATATTTAATTTTATATGCCTCCTGGGCGCTTAAAGAAGCAAAGAGGAGCAACAAATGAACCGTTACCGATAGTCGTTTGCAAGCCATAGAAATCACCACCACAAGGTAATGAAAATCATCAAGACAGACTGACCTAAAAAGAGGTTGTCAAAAGGATTTTATTTCAAAAACTGCTTTTTCCATCCTTTTGATATCGACAGCGCTATACGTCATAAGTGGTAGATGCGGTATCGCCGCCCCTGCCCGTCCAGTTAGTATGAAAGAATTTGCCGCGGGGCTGATCAATCCTTTCATAAGTGTGGGCGCCAAAATAATCCCGCTGCGCCTGAAGCAGGTTGGCCGGCAGCCGTTCTGAGCGGTAGCCGTCATAATAATTAATACCGGCGCTTAAACAAGGTACGGGAATACCGTTTAACAGAGCCGTGGCCGTAACTTTCCGGAGGCCGCCCTGGCATGCCTGGATCTTTTCTGCAAAATAAGGATCCAGCAGCAGGTTTACCAAGCCGGGGTTTTTATCAAACGCCTCCTTAATGTTACTTAAAAAGCGGGAACGGATAATACAGCCGCCTCTCCACATCAGCGCAATATTACCATAATTCAGCTCCCAGCCATATTCTTTGGCCGCTGCGCGCATCATCTGGTAACCCTGCGCATAAGAAATAACTTTGGCTGCGAACAGGGCATCGCGCAACTGGTCGATAAACTGTTTTTTATCGCCGGTAAAAGCAGGCTCGGGTCCGGCAGTTAATACTTTTGAAGCGGCAGTGCGTTCCTCTTTTAAAGCGGATAAACATCTGGCAAAAACAGATTCTGTAATTAAGGTCAGTGGAATACCTAATTCCAGCGCCACGGTACCTGTCCATTTACCGGTTCCTTTTTGCCCTGCTGTGTCCAGTATCTTATCAATAATGGGTTCGCCGGCTTCTTTATAGGCCAAAATATCGCGGGTGATCTCGATAAGGTAACTATCCAGTTCTCCTTCGTTCCATTCTTTAAATACTTCGTGCATTTCGCCGGCGCTCATCCCCAGCAGATTTTTCATAACCTGGTACACTTCGCAGATCAGCTGCATATCGCCATACTCAATACCATTATGAACCATTTTTACAAAATGACCTGCGCCGCCATCGCCGACCCAATCACAGCAGGGTGCGTTATCGGCTACCCTGGCTGCGATGCCCTGAAAGATGGGCTTTACTTCCGGCCAGGCATCTTTAGACCCGCCCGGCATGATGGACGGGCCCAGTAAAGCGCCCTCTTCTCCACCCGAAACACCTGTGCCAATATAACGCAGCCCTTTGCTTTCAACATATTTTACCCTGCGCTCGGTATCGGGAAAATGAGAATTGCCCCCGTCAATAATAATATCGCCTTTATCCAAACAGGGAATCAGCAGATCAATAAAATCATCCACAGGCTTACCGGCTTTTACCATCAGCATTATTTTGCGGGGAGATTTTAAAGAAGCAACCAGTTCTTCAATGGAGTGCGCCCCCTGTATATTTTTTCCTTTTGCCCTCCCGTTTATAAAATGTTCCACTTTATCAACGGTGCGGTTATAGGCTGTTACGCGAAAGCCCTTGCTTTCCATGTTTAAAATCAGGTTTTCGCCCATTACTGCCAGGCCAATTACACCTATATCTGATAACTCCGCCATAACTGATTAAATTAACTGTGAAATAAAATGATGTTTAAATTTTAATGGGCCAAATTTAATGGCTTGTAAATTGAAAACCAATTATACTTTAAAAGGAAAAGATCTTTTAAATAAAGATGGCTTACCATTCAATCCCTTCTTAAATTCAGGTCAGCCCGCTTTTTTTAACAGTACAATATAGACGGGAAAATGATCGCTGTAACCGCCACGATATACATCGCCGCTATAGGTGCGCATAGGATATCCCTTATATTTACCAGTATTTTCAATCATATCGCCGGCTTTAAAAACATTGTTTTTATAAAAGAAAAAGCCAGCCTGGTTTTTGTTTAACAGGGATGCTGAAATGATTACCTGGTCAAATAAACTCCAGGCATCCTGGTAGGCCAGTGTACCCATACCCTGTTTATAAAAGGTTACCCAGGGATTATAGAGTGCTCCAGGCTGTATATTTTTAGCATCGCCGGTGGCTTTTAATCCTTTAATGATGCTATTGTTTGTGGGGTCGTCGTTCAAATCGCCCATTACAATGATCTTTGATTGAGGATCGATGATCTCAAGCGAATCGATAAACCTTCTTACTGTACGGGCGGCGGCCATTCTGCCCGGCTCAGAACGCTTTTCACCGCCATACCGGCTGGGCCAGTGGTTTACAAACACATACACCCGCTCTCCATCAAGCACTCCCTTTACCCATAAAATATCTCTTGTAAACAGGGCCTCTTTAGCGCCTTCGGGAAGTTTAACAAAAAGCGGACGGCTCTTTTCCACTTTAAAATATTTAGGATTGTAAATAAGCGCCACGTCTGCACCGCGTGCATCGTGCGAATCGTAATGTACATATTGATAGTTCCGCGCAGCGATTAAAGGATGATGCAGCAAAGTATCTAATACATATCTATTTTCGATTTCAGCAGCTCCCAAAAGCGCCGGCCCGTCCGGGTTTATATCCGTTCCTATGCGGGCTATTACTTTTGCAAGTTTTGCAACCTTATCATTAAATACGGCACTGGTATATGTTTTAGCTCCCTGGGGTGTAAAAGTCACATCATCGTAGCTGCCATGAAAAATGGTATCGTAAAAATTCTCAAGATTATAAAAACTTACAATGGCCATTTTATAATTGGTTTGCGCATATATGCTTCCCGGGAAAGAAAGTAAAAACGCAAGCGTATATAAGATTTTCATAGCTGTAACCTTTTAGGTACACCTAAAGTTCTGTATAAAATCTCAAAAACGTTCAGGATGTTCACAATATTGTTGGTGCAAAACCTGCCTGCCGGACAGGCTGGCACCAATAATGGCCGCGCTGCCGCGGTTGATCAAAAGACCAAGCGCTGAAACACGAAAAATATTTATATAGTCATTGTTTATTAATTTTTTTTTATTTTTATAGGACCAAGCATCCTAATTTATGATAAAAACCGCTATACCTTTGATCCTGCTTTTTACCGCGCATTACAGTAATGCGCAAACCTTCCCAAGCGATACCCTTCCCGGCGCGGATTCAGCCATAGCAGCAATCAAAAGCGATGTACGGGAAAACCTGCCTACCATTATTATTGACGATGATGATACGGGCGACGGCGACGCTGCGGTGGTATCTTCTATCCTTACTGCCGGACGAGACCCCTTCCTGTCGGCTGCAGCATTTAATTTCAGTCCTGCCCGTTTCAGGTTACGTGGTTACGAAACCGGGGGCAATGCTGTTTATATTAATGGCATTGATTTTAGCGGGCTGGACAATGGCTTTACTCCTTTTGGCTTATGGAGCGGCCTTAATAATGTAATGCGTAACCAGCAAAATATTTATGGTATCGCCGCAACTGATTTTGCCTTTGGTTCGCTGGCTTTAAATACGAATACAGATATGCGCGCCGGAAGCCAGCGTGCGCAGACACAGATGAGCTATGCCCTCTCCAACCGGAACTATACGCACCGCACTGCCTTTTCGCACGCATCGGGCTTTAATAAAAAAGGTTGGGCCTACAGTATGGCTTTAACAGGCCGGTATGCCAGCGAAGGCTACGTGCCGGGAACCTACTACCGGGGCCTGAGCTACTATCTGGGCCTGGATAGAAAAATAAAAGATAAACAAGTGGTATCGCTGATTACTTTTGGCGCGCCAACCGAGGCCGGCAGGCAGGCAGCTTCGGTTCAGGAAGCAATGGACCTTGCAGGCACTCATTATTATAACCCCTCGTGGGGATACCAGGATGGTAAAAAAAGAAATGCGAATGTGCTGCAAACCTTCCAGCCGGTTTTTTTATTATCGCACGATTATACTATGAGCAGCAAAAGCCGCCTCACCACAACGGCCGCTTACGTTTTTGGAAAACGGAAAAACACTGCTTTAGACTGGTATAACGCCCCGGACCCCAGGCCCGACTATTACAGATACCTGCCCAGCTATTATGATAGCACCAATCCCAATACAGCGGCAGGCTTAAGAGCCTTATATAAATCAGACCCCGCTAAACTGCAAATTGACTGGGATAATTTTTTTGATGTAAACCGCAGCAATACAAGAATGATTACCGATGCAAACGGCATTACAGGAAATAATGTTACCGGCGCACGATCGTTATATATATTATCCAATCGTGTAAACGACCAGCGCCGCTTTATAGCTAATACAGTGCTCAACACAAAACTCAATGATAAAATTACATTTACTGCAGGCGCCAGCTACCAGCAACAGGTTCACCATTTTTACCAGGAAGTGAAAGACCTTTTGGGTGGCGACTTTTGGGTAAATATTAACCAGTTTGCCGAAAGGGATTTTCCGAACGACCCGGATGCAGTGCAGTACGATCTTGACCATCCTGACCGTATTGTAAAAACAGGTGATAAATATGGTTATGATTACAGGATGACGATAAGCCAGGCCGCCGTATGGACGCAGGCTGCCATTACCTTACATTATTTTGACCTGTTTGCTGCCGCGGAGCTTTCCCGTGCTTCTTTTTACAGAACCGGGCTGAACCGTAACGGGCTTTTTCCTAACAACTCTTTTGGAAAAGCAGCAAAACAGGATTTCACCAATCCCTCCGTAAAAGGCGGAGTGACCTATAAGCTGAATGGAAGGAATTATTTTTTTATACACGGAACGTACAGAACGAACGCACCCTTCTTTGAAAATGCCTATATATCGCAACGCACCAGGAATACTGTTCAGGACAATTTAAAAAGCGAATCCATTATCTCAGGCGAAGCGGGATATAAGCTGCATGCCCCCCGCTTAAGAATAGAGATAAGCGTTTATTATACCCGGTCAATGAATGGGGTGGATGTGCTGACATTCTACCACGACCAGTATCAGAATTTTGTAAACTATGCGCTGAGCGGTATTGACAAAGTTTTTTACGGTGCGGAAATTGGAACCGAAATAAAACTCACCTCAACACTTAGCTTTAATGGTGCCGCCTCCATGGGCAGGTATTATTACAACAGCCGGCAACAGGCTATGGTTACTGTAGATAACAGCGCTGAGATCCTGTCAAAACAAACCATTTATTTAAAAAATTACCGGATCCCCTCAACTCCGCAAAATGCTTACAGCGGCGGTTTTTTTTACCGGTCTCCCAAATACTGGTATATCAGCCTTACCGGCAATTATTTTAACAATATGTGGTTAAGCCTTAACCCGCTGCGCAGAACGGTAGAAGCCACACTCGATATTGACCCGGAAGACCCGTCGGCCCTGCAAAAGAAAAACGCCATGCTTGCCCAGGAAAAGTTTGACGGCCGGTTTACGCTGGACTTCTTTGGAGGATGGAGCAAACTGCTTCCTAAAAAATACAATATTCATCATAAACGCACTTATTTGATTTTTAATGTGGGTACCAATAACCTTCTTAACAACAGGAACATACAGTCGGGTGGTTTTGAACAATTGCGCTTCGACTTTGAAGACAAGAATGTAAACAGGTTCCCGCCTAAATATTACTATGCTTACGGTATTAATTTCTTCGCCAGCATTGGATGGAGGTTTTAAATAAATGATTTGAAAATGAAAAACCACTTCTTCTTTCCCGGCAAATGCCTCGCAGTGATCACAGTCGTTATATTTATTACTTCCTGTAATAAAACATTCGACACGCCGCCGGATAATGCCGACCCCGACGTGAACGTTACCATGAGCATCATGGAGCTGAAAGCCCGTTACACGGCTATTGGCGATTTTCAACGCATACAAGACGATCAGATCATTTCGGGGATCGTAGTTGCCGACGACCGATCGGGTAACTTTTACCAGCAGGTGGTGATACAGGATGAAACAGGCGGGATACCTGTATTGCTGGATGTAAGCAATGCTTATACCCAATACCCTGTGGGGCGCAGGATATTTGTAAAATTAAAGGGGCTGATGCTGGGTGATTACGGCGGCACTATACAGGTAGGGATGGACTCATCCCGCTCGGACAATGGCAGGTATCTGAACCTCGACGGGATTCCTGAAGCGTTGTTCGATCAATATATCATCAAGGGGTCTTTTAATAATACTGTTACTCCAAAAGTTGTAACCCCTGCAGACTTTACGAAAGCGATCAACAACCCGCTGATCAGCACCCTCGTTCAAATGGAAAATATGGAATTTGCAGATGCAGATACGGGTAAAACGTATGCAGATCCTGCAAAAACAACCAGTGCCGTCAATTTTACGATCAGTAATTGCAGCGGACAAAATATGGTATTGCGCAATAGCAGTTATGCCCGGTTTGCAGGGCTAAGCGTGCCCGATGGTAATGGAACGATCACCGGCATCGCCAATATTTACAACAGCACTACACAGATATTTATAAGAGACACCGCCGATCTTCAGTTTACAGCCAGCCGTTGTGCTGTGCAGCCGCCGGTGCTTATAAATATTGCCACATTAAGGGCCTTGTATACCGCCGACAGAAATTTAGATAAAAATTATATTGTTGGCGGTACGGTAATATCTGATATTGATAACAAGAATTATACTACAGGCACCTTCGTGATGCAAAGCGGCGACAGGGCCATTATCGTTTATAAATATAAAGGAACGCCGGCTTATGTATTAGGCGACTCGGTTGTATTAAATCTTTCTTCTAAGGATTCGCTTATCAATTTCAGAAACGCGCTTGAACTGAAACTGAATGAGGATTTTGCTTATCCATCTGCTGTTGTAAGCGGCAAAACAGTAACCCCTGTTGAAAAAACCATTGCAGAAGTAAATGCCTCTTTAAGCCTGCCTCCCGGAGACCCGGGCAATTTTGAATATACTTTAGTAAAAATTAAAAATGCTACTGCCGCTTCGGGCACATTCAGCGGCAATAAAACACTGAC
Organism: Niabella sp.; assembly: GCA_047606125.1. Classification (GTDB taxonomy): domain Bacteria; phylum Bacteroidota; class Bacteroidia; order Chitinophagales; family Chitinophagaceae; genus Niabella. The sequence continues at coordinate 11,365 of JASGEW010000020.1, forward strand.
AGATACAAGCGGAAGTATCGTGCTTTATACAAGCGCTTCCGCAACTTTTGCAACTGCTGCATTGCCCGTCAACGATCCTGATTGGGTATTATATGCCTATAACTACGGATCAGTCAAAGAAGCATCTGTCAGGAACTTAAATGATATAACCGGCGGCATATTTACAGAACCATCCACGGGCGGAGGTATTGATCTGGGCGATACTTCACCCTATTTACAGGACTTTAATACTATTGGCAGCGGATTACCAACAGGAATTAATGTTATGACGAATGCGAAAACCGATACTGTTGGCCGCATGGCCTCCTTAACAACGGCGGCAACGGTGTGGAGCAATATTTCCGGCGCATTTAAAAACTTTGCGTCAGCAACCGGCTTATCCTCGGCTGCCACCGCCGGCGAACAGTCGGCTTCAACCGACAGGGCTTTAGGTCTCAGGCAAACAGGTTCTTTCGGTGAATTTACATCCGGCACAACCGGTGGCGGCGGCGCTTTTGTGTTTACTATTAATAATACAACAGGAAAATCAAACCTTTCTTTGGATTTTATATTACAATCCTTAGATGCTTCGGCATCGGGAAGAACCGTTACCTGGACTGTGGATTACGGCATTGGAGAAAATCCTGCAAATTTTACTGTTATTACCACCACGCCCACACCGTTAACTACCGCACTGGGAACGTTTGCTTCTACTGCAATCCATGCCGATCTACCGGCAGCATTAAACAATAATGCAAGCAAAATATGGATAAGAATTGTTACTTTATCAGCATCTACCGGCAGTGGGAGCCGGCCTTCCACTGCTATCGACAATTTCAAAATATCCTGGTAAGAAATTATATACTTTTGCAAAGCCGTATCCAAAAGATATGGCTTTATTTTTTGCTTTATATGGATGCTAAAAAGAATTGGCTGATTACGGGGTTAGGATTTGCACTACTCTGGTCTTCGGCAGCAACAGCCACTAAAATAGCGCTAAAAGAAGCGCAGCCGTTAACTGTAGCACTCTGCAGGTTTGGCATAGCAGCAGCAATAATGCTGTTTACCGCCCATGCGTTTCTTAAAAAACGGCTTCCCAAAGGTAAAGAATGGCAGCAGTTGGCCATGTATGGTTTGCTTAATATCAGCATCTACCTGGGTATGTATGTGGTTGCTATGAAAGAAGTAACCGCAGGCATCGGGGCGCTTACCATTGCAGCCAGCCCGGTATTTATCAGTTTTTTATCGCTTTTCTTTTTTAAAAAACCGCTGGGTTGGCGCATATTTCTGGCATTAATGGTTTGTATTTCGGGTTTTATAGTAGTGGCCTGGCCGTTGTTCAAAAACGCTTCCGTAACCATAAGAGGATTAAGCATCCTGATTGTCAGTATGCTTTCTTATGCGCTGGGCACTTTATATTTTGCTTCAAAAAAATGGGAGGGTTTACACCTGCTTACCATTAACGGCTGGCAGACATTATTAGGAGGGCTTTTCCTGTTGCCTTTTTTATGGATCACGTATAAACCGGAAGCAAATCGCTTCGGTTTTCATTTCTGGGCCGGCACTTTATGGCTGGTGATACCCGTTTCCATTGGAGCGGTGCTGCTTTGGTTAAAGCTTATACAACAGGACGCAGTAAAAGCAGGACTGTGGTTATTTCTTTCTCCCATTTTCGGAATTGTTTATGCCGCCATTTTAGTAGGCGATACCATCAGCATATACACCATCGTTGGCGTATCGATGGTACTGGGCGGCCTGGGCATCAGCCATTACGATAAAAAAGTAGCAGCGCCCATGGAGTAAGCCGCCGCTCCCGGAAGAGCGTGCATAAAAGTTTTTCGAAGTTTCCTAATTTTACCAATTACAAATGGCACAATTGCAAGAAGGAAAAAATATATTTTTTTTATCAGATTTCCATTTAGGTACCCCCACGCACGAGGCCAGCCTGCAACGCGAAAGGCTGATCGTCCGGTTCTTAAACGAAATAGAAAATAAAGCCTCCGAAATATTTATTGTGGGGGATATGTTCGACTTTTGGTACGAGTACAGACAGGTAGTACCCAAAGGGTATGTAAGGCTTTTGGGCAAGCTGGCACAGCTATCGGATAAAGGCATCCGGCTTCATTTCTTTGTGGGCAACCACGATATGTGGATGAAGGATTACCTGCAGCAGGAGCTGAACATGCAGGTGTATTTTGAGCCGAAAACGTTTGAATGGAATAATAAACGGTTTTTAATTGGCCACGGGGATGGCCTGGGCCCTGGTGATAAAGGCTATAAGCGGTTAAAGAAAGTTTTCAGGAACCCCGTATGTCAGTGGGCATTTGGTATATTGCCGCCGCAAATCGGCATAGGAGTAGCTAATTACATGAGCCGCAGCAGCCGTGCAAAAACAGGCACCACAGAAGAAATATTTTTAGGTGAAGACCGGGAATGGCTGATCCAATACTGCAAACAACAACTGCAGCAAAAATTTTATGATTACTTTATTTTCGGGCACCGGCATTTGCCAATAGACTTTAAGCTTAACGATAAAAGCCGCTATATAAACCTGGGCGACTGGATCACTTTTTTCACCTACGCTGTATTTGACGGGAACCAGCTACAGCTTTTATCCTATCAAAACCAGGAATCTAAAATCGTAAAAAACTATTGAAAAAAATTACTGTCATACTTGCCGGTTTTGTTATATCCTGTGCGCTAAAGGCCCAAAGCCCTGCCCAGGCCGGCAAACTAAGAACCATTGCAGGAAATTACGTTTCCTTTTCGATAGATAACCTGGAAAATATTTATTTGCTCAGCGCCACGAATCAGCTTAAAAAATTAAATGCCAATGGCGATTCTGTTTCCGTGTTTAACGATATTAAAAAATTCGGAGAAGTAACACTGGTAGATATAAGCAATCCCGTAAAAATATTATTGTTTTACAAAGGCTTCTCAACAATAGCGATCTTAGACGGTACATTAACCCTGAAAAACACCATCGACCTGCGTCGCAAAAACCTCTTTAACGTAACCGCTGTCGGCCTTTCTTACGACGGTAACATCTGGCTGTATGACGAAATAGCCGGCAATCTTAAAAAAATGGATGACGAAGGAAATGTGATTTTTCAAACAGCAGACTTCAGGCAGTTGTTTGACAGGGCGGTTATGCCCACACGCATATTCGACCAAAGCCAGTATGTATATCTTTGCGACTCATTACAGGGGATTTATGTATTTGATTATTATGGCTCGTATAAAAACAGGATCGACATTACCCGCTGGAACCATTTGCGTATTATAGATAAATATATTTACGGATCGGGCAGCGGCAACCTTTACCGTTATAATATTACTACTTTTAAGTACGACGAGTGGCCCCTTCCACCAGTGTTGCAGGGATATAAACAGGTGCTTTTTAAGGAAAAAAAGATATTTGCACTGGGCCCGGGTGGATTAGACATCTTTGCAGTGCAATAAATGCCACGGAACTTGTTTAAACTTTAATCAAAATGTTCTTTTTGAATAAAACACAACGACTTAACGACACAAAGGTCTCACAACGTTGTGCTTTCGCTGTGACGCGAGTGCCGTTGTGGTCTCTTTCACGATCCATTTGTCCATATTTTCAAAAGTTTAAACAAGCTCATGGGTAAAATGTTGCTTTAATCAGGCTTTGCCCATTTTTCCATTTGAGCAAGGGTCACTTTCAAATCCTTATGCAGCGGGGCTTCCAGCTCTATAATATTTTTATGCTCATCCATTATAGTTAGCCGAAATGCATGCAGCGCCAGCCGGTTTAATAATGGCTTTTCCTCAAATAAATCTTTAGCCTGCTTAAATTTTTTCTTAAAAGAAGATAATAGCAGCGGCTTCCCGTCGCCATAAATAACATCTCCTGCTAAAGGATGCCCCAGCTCTTTTGCATGCACGCGGATCTGGTGCGTGCGCCCCGTATGTATCTGAAACTGTACCCAGCTATGTCTTTTAAAATCTTTCAGCACTTTATAATCCGTCAGTGCGGTTTTTCCACGCCTGTGTACCAGCATGGTTCCCCGTTTTACCATATTTTCAGCAATCGGAGCGTCAATACTGCCTTCTGTTTGAGGTAAAGAGCCCGTTATAAGACCCAGGTACATTTTTATGGTTTTTCTTTCCTCAAATTGTTTGCTGAAATGCTTATGCGCTTCAGCAGTTTTAGCAAAAATGATCAATCCGCTGGTATCCCTGTCGAGGCGGTGAACGGTATATATCTCTTTATAATGCTGATGCAAATAATCTTTCAGGCTACCCTCCTTCCCTTCCCTGTCGGGTATAGAGAGCATGCCCGACGGTTTATTGACAGCCACCAGCGCTTCGTTTTCAAAAAGAATGAGATCGTGCAATTTAAAGTTCATCCAAAAAAATTAAGTTCGCCTGTTTCTTTTTATTAAAGCAAATGTAAGACTACTAAGCTTCCGGAAACATCTATTATCTGCATTTTCTGACCGGCTGCCAGCGCTATATATTTTCTTTTGCGTATACGCATAAAAAAGCACCGGCATGGTGCCAGCGCCATATATGTGCAGTGTACGGATATTCTTATGGTCTGGGTGGCAAGGGCGGATGAACTGGTCTTCTGTGCCTTTTTGCCCATGCGACCCTGCGGTCGTGCGCACGCTTTAATGCCAGCCGCCTTTGATAACTGCTCTTTGAATAATGAACAGGTTTTCTGTGTCTGTAGTGTTTGTGATATTTCTTTTTTACAACATGATGCGGCCTTGGCGGATGATGTACCTGGGAAAAAACATTGCCGCTTATTGCTGTAAAAAAAATAACCGAAAGTATTAATACTATTTTCTTCATGTGTTTATTTTTTATTGATTTTTATTTCGCCCGTTCCGATTGCTGCAGGAACACCGTTTTCATTTCATTCCTGATCTTTTAATCTGCACACAACGTTCTTTATCCAAATGTTGTGCCATTAAATATTTTTAATCACCGTTATGACATTAAAAGATTTACAAAAGCTGATCCGGGATGAGGCTAATAAAAATTCCGCTAATTTTCAGTACCGGTATCTTTTTCTTCAGTGTCTTTTTTCTTTTTCTTCTTAAACGGATTCGGAGGCGACGGCGGTTTACGCGGACCTTCTTTTTTGGCCTCGGTCTTCTCCGTTTCTTGTTTGGCTTTTGCCGGCTTTTCATCGGCTTATTTAGCTGCTACGTGCCTTTCGTGCACGCCCTTCCAGAAATCCCTTTGAGACCGGCCAAATGCCTTCATATCTTCTTTTGCCTGTCATGGCGCTTGTCCGCAGCGCTTTTAGAAGAACTTTTGTCGCTGTCTGTTTTACTATCGCTTTTATCATCGCTGTCGCTGGTTGCAGCGGCTTTGGTTTCTGTTTTTTTTATGATTACGCTACGGTGCTGTTAATACTAAAAGCAAAGCCTAAAATTGCAATCAGTAAAAATTTTTTCATCGTTTTTAGGTTTTTTTTTTATAAAATTTCGCCCGGATTTACTCACGGGCAACTGATAATAAAAATAAATCAATTTTTACACCAACCTGTACAATACCGTGAATTAGTTACAAAAAATACCGGAAAAGCAGCAGTTTTTTCTAATCGAAAAAGGCCAATTGGGCCGCCGATATTTTAAAACTTTTACGATGATGTATGCAAAGTCCATGATTTTCTATAGCAATGCGATGCTCCGGAGTGCCATATCCCTTATTGGAGTGCCAGTTATACTGCGGAAAACTCAGATGCAGGGAGCGCATGTAAGCATCCCTGTAAGTTTTGGCTAAAATACTGGCTGCTGCAATATGTGCATATTTTCCATCGCCTTTAATGATGCATTGATGTGGTGTGTCTTTATATGGAATAAAATAATTTCCATCTACGGAAATAAAGCGGGGTCTTATATGCAGCCCGTCCAAAGCCAGATGCATGGCTTTTTGCGAAGCTTTCAGAATATTGATGGCATCTATTTCGGCCACATCCACCATGGCCACGCAAAAAGAAAGTGCTTTTTCCTCAATGAACATTTTCAGTACTTCCCTGGTTGCTGCATTAACCTGCTTGCTGTCGTTAAGCTGTGGATGAAAAAAATCGGCCGGGAGGATTACCGCCGCTGCAAATACAGGCCCCGCATAACAACCCCGGCCGGCCTCATCGCATCCCGCATCCGTTACTTCTGTATTAAAGCTATTGGGTAGTTTAATAACTTCTGTCATTTATACGAGTGTTTTATTAGTAAGCAATTTAAAACAACCGGGCTCAATTTTAATGTTGAGCTTTTTTGCTGAGCTAACGGGCTCCCCGTCAATATGTAAAGGCGCTTCATTATAATTGCTAATGCTTATTTCATCTGTTTGAAAATAAATAACGCTTTTATTTTGATTAATATTTTCTTTTACCTGCAAAGCGTTTAAACCGCCCACCTGCATGACGGTATTATACAACAGGGTAAATTTAGACTGATGGGTTACAATAATCACATCCAGCAATCCATCGCTTAAACGGGCCCGGGGCGCAATGGTAAAATTATTACCGAACTGATTGCTGTTGGCAATGCTGATAAAGTAAGCGTCTGTTTTAAAGAAATGATCCTTCAATTTTATTTTGAAAGAATAGGTTTTTGCGGACAAAAAATTACTGAACACTTTTTTTACATAAGTGCTCAGGCCCCGCTGACCGGATTTTGCAAAATCGTGCGCAACCTGTGCATCAAAGCCAATGCCACACAGCATGCAGGCAAAGCGGTTATTGATCCGAAAGCCGTCGATTGGCGCTGCATGATTTTTAAAAATAATTTCGAGCGCCTTTTTTGTGGTTTTTGGAATGCCTGCGCCAAACGCCAGCCCGTTACCCGATCCGCAGGGAATAATGCCGAATTTTACCGGCAGGTCCATTAAACTGTCAATAACCTGGTTTACAGTACCGTCTCCGCCAACAATAACGATATCCGTAAATTTTTCCCCGGCAATAATATCTTTCAAAAAAGAATAGTCCCCGTTTGCAACCGAAGGAAAAAACTGAAAATAAATTCCTTCTTTCAGGGTTTTTGCGGCAATAACGTTTTGCACACTGTCTTTTGAACTGGTGCCGGAAACGGGATTAACGATGTAAATAATTTTCCGCCGCATGGTGCAAATGTAGAACACATAATATTTCTCAGAAACGGCCTTACCAGGCTATTATTGACAAATTATTTAAACTTTTATTAATGAACATTATTTTTCGTCGATCTACCCCCAACGGGATGCGATTTCAAGTCATCATCAAACTTATGCCCCTGAATCATCTTATCCTTGTTCTGTAAACTCCATTGAATTTTTATAGCTTATTCCGCTCATGGAGAGTCTGAATTAATAATAACTGGTTTCTTCCCTTACATTGCCTAAGTAGTCTTTTAAAAAGCAATCATCCACATAAGTGGTGGCAGTTTAGGTTGTCGGTCGCATCCTTCCCTCGGAGGTAGGCACATACTGCAATACATTATCTTCAAAGATCATGGGGCCTATGTAATCAGTAAGTGTCTGCGTACTGCCCTCGGTTACCGTTTTCTTTAGTTTATTACCGACCGCATCATAAAGGTAGGTGATTGTTCGCTTGTTTGTCATTAAAAGCAATTGTGCGCAGCACCAGCATGGCTCTTGCCCCTTCTATACTCCAACGTTGGCCCAATAGCTTCATTCGCTTTTGCATCAGGGTTCGATGCGATGACTCGATAGCTACTAAACCAATAATGCTACAGCCGATTTGGTGGTAATATTTATAATCCATCCTGGATTGATTGATACTATAGTATTGAATCAAATCTGCCGCTGCTTCATTTTGTTCTCCGGCTATAGTCTTTATTTCTGAAAGTACCTCTGAGACCAGGCTTTCTAATAGCCGCTTTTTTGCTCTGAACACCATGCCTGTCTCTGGGCAGGGGCTTTAAAAAAGATATCGGTAAAACCATGTAAATGTCCGCTGGCGTGATAATAATCCAAAATAGAAATCGCTTTTGGATAGGCATCGTCAATCCAGTTGCGCAGCCAGGTTGCTCCGTCTATTATAAACACCGGGCGGCCGTTTAACGCTCCGTAATTATCTGTCAGTTCTGTTACCGGGTTTATAAACTCATCTAAGGAGCCCAGGCTTGCAAAATATTGAGAACGTTTTATGAAGCCCTTCTTGCCAATTGGATGTACACAATCGCTGACTTTAAATATCCGACATACTTTTACTTCCTGCTAATTGCTTTTATTTTCCTGCAGTTTTGAATTAGCCGGATGCTGCTTGTTTTTCGATTTCGGACGGGTTAATATCATAGCTCCCTCTCCTGCCACAGTTTTAAAAACTGCTCCTCATAATCATTAATTTACACGGTTCTTTTGTAACGAACATCATTTGTTTTGTATATTTATTCAATTAAAGACAATAATTTATTGATTGTTACGTAATTCAGGTCGTCTCATTTCTCATAAAGAGGTAGTGTATAAAATCATAACTATAAGAATAATTTACGGCCATTTGTATAAATCAAAAAATGTTGTTATTGATGCATTACAGCTTTAATTATTTTCGCATAAAAATTCAAGGTCGCTTTGTGTTTTTTAGTTTTTAACGTTGCAGCAAAGTCAATTGTATATATATTCTCATAATTGAATTTGGATAAATGGACCATAGCGAAGAAATAATAATAATTCAGCAATTGAAAGAAGGTTCGGAGAATGCGTATAGATATTTATACGACACATATTTTGCCAGTTTGTGTCATACTGCAAATAGATATTTAAAAGATCATTACCAATCTGAAGTAATTGTAGGGGATGTCATTTTTCATATCTGGGAGATCAGGGAAAGCTTACAGATAGAGATATCGCTATTGAGTTATTTGATAGGTGCTGTCCGAAACAGGTGTATTAACCACTTATCTCTGTCCCACATAAAATATGAAGTACCGGTTTCGTTCCTGACTCAGGGGAGTGATTTTGAGATTGATGTTTTAGATTATTCTATTGCGAAGGATAATGTACCGAACAGTTTATTGGAAAAAGAATTGGGTGAAAAAATAAAACAAGCAATCAGTGCTCTGCCTCCCGAATGCAGAACCGTTTTTGAGAAAAGCCGTTTCGAAAATAAAAAGTACGAAGATATTTCGCAGGAATTAAGTATATCTGTAAATACTGTCAAATATCATATAAAAAGTGCTTTGCGGTTTTTAAGGGAACGGTTAGAGAAATATGTAGTCATTATTTTTTTCTTTTTTTAGGAAAATAATTTTTTCGACTACCCTCTTTTGCAGATTTACTGTCTTATATACAAAGACAGTAAAATAAAGAATGCAAATAGCCATATAAATGAATTGATTGCCGCTTACTTAATTCAGAAACTGGACGAAGATTCCATGAATGAATTAAAGGAATGGATAAAAACTTCGCCCGAAAATGAATTATATTTCCGGGAAAGGCTGGAGCGTTGGTCTTCCGTAATTGGGGAAAAGAAATCACATTTATACAATAAAAACAGAGCATTTAAACGGTTTAAAAGCAGAATACGTCTTGCAGAAAAGATTGTTCCCAGCAAAGAGCCGTTACTTCAGCAAGTAAATATTATTCCCCGTCGGCGTCAATTATATTATAAAATTATTTCTTGTGCTGCGGCGCTGATTATAATAACTGGCCTTTGGGTTTTGTTTCGGAACACTATTCATTTCGGCATGAGTACTATAACCGGCAAAGAGCAGTTATCTTTTATCCAAATAATGGCCCCTCCGGGAGTAAGAAAAAAATGTATTCTTCCCGATAAAACCGTGGTGTGGATTAATGCCGGTTCCGTTTTTAAATATCCGTCCTTCTTTAGCGGTAATACCAGGGAGGTGTTTTTAAATGGAGAAGGTTATTTTGAAGTGACTAAAGATGCAAAGCATCCGTTCATTGTAAATACTCCAAAAGGTAATATTACAGTTACGGGAACAATTTTCAATGTCTCAGCATATGAATCAAAGTCCCGGTTTGTTACAGCCCTGCTAGAGGGGCATGTGTATGTTACTTCTAAAAATGGCCAAAACGTGAACCTAATGCCGTTGCAAAAAGCCGAATTAAAAAATGATGCGTTGGTTCGTTCTGAGATAACTGACATTGATGAATATAAATGGAAGGACGGCCTGATTTGCTTTGATAATGAGCGAATTGGTGATGTATTAGAGCGCCTGGAAACCTCATTTGGACAAAAAATTACCATTAAACATCTAAGCGACCCGAACATACTTTTAACAGGAAAGTTCAGGCTTGCCGATGGGGTGGAATATGCGCTGAAAATACTAGGAGAAAGCTATGATCTTATGTATAAACTGAATCCGGACGGAAAAGGGTATACTATTATAAACTGACCAAAATAATAAGAAATGTTTTATGGAAATAAAAATGTAAACGAGTCAAAACGGGGCTGTCTTTAAATAATAACGATCATTCATTTGTCAATTGAAAACAATCAATAATAAACCTCTTGTCATATATGAGAAAAGCAAAATCGTTTTTCCTGTCTGGTAATTTGAAAAAGCGGAAATCGAAATATGGGTATCTGATAAAAATTATCTGCATATTTTTTACTTTTTTACATTGCGGTAGTATCGTAACCGCTACAGTTTATCAAAGCGAGAGGGTGTCCCTTAATGAACAGAATACACCGCTAAAAGAGGTTTTGAGAAAAATTGAAGCCCAAACGAATTATCTTTTTATTTATTCAAAAGACGTAGACGTTGCCCGCAGGATATCTTTAAATGTACAAAAGGAAACTATACCGAATGTACTCAAATCTCTAGGACTGATATATAGAATCGAGGGGCGGCATATCACAATTATTAAACGAAATATTACAGGGGCAGAAGACAAGCCGTTATCATCATTCAGGATGCTGCGCGGTACAATAACGGATGCAAAAACACAAAAGCCTATTGCCGATGCAAGCATTATAGTAGACGGAACGGCTATAGGAACTTCAACAGATAAAGATGGTTTTTATCAATTACAGACCAATTTAAAGGAATGTGTCTTAAAAGTAACCCATATCATGTACGATGATTTGGAGATAAAAGTAAACGCAACTGAGAATATATATAATGTCGCCATGTATGAAAAGGAGAATTCCTTAACTGAAACGGTTGTTATAGGGTATGGAACTCAACGTAAAATAAGCAATATAGGAGCGCAAGCCTCATTAAAAACGTCCGACATAAAAATTCCGTCTTCAAGCTTGACGACTGCTCTGGCAGGAAGAATTTCCGGCGTGATTTCCGTACAGCGCACCGGAGAGCCTGGTAAAAATTCCGCGGATATCTGGATCAGGGGTATTTCTACACCCAATACTTCATCTCCCTTAATTCTGGTTGACGGCGTAGAGCGGCCATTTAATGATGTTGATCCTGAAGACGTAGAGTCGCTCACTATCCTGAAAGATGCGTCTGCAACAGCTGTTTACGGAGTACGCGGAGCCAATGGTGTTATTATCGTTAAAACAAAACCGGGCAAAGTTGGAAAACCTACTATAAATGCAGATTACTATGAGTCGTTTATCCGGTTCACAAAAAAAGTAGATTTAACCGATGGCATCGATTATATGAACGCGGCAAATGAAGCATTGCGAAATGACGGTCTGGCCGCTAAATATTCTCAGGAGTATATTGATAATACAAAACTGGGGAGGGATCCTTATCTCTACCCTAATGTCGATTGGCTTAAAGAAGTATTTAACGATTGGGGACACAACCGCAGGGCAAACGTGAACGTACGCGGGGGAAGTGAAAGAGCTACTTATTATGCTTCTGTAAGTTACTATAACGAAACAGGAATGACAACTACTGATAAAACTGTTACGGGATATAATTCCAAAATGCAATACAATCGTTACAACTTTACGACAAACATAACCATTAATGCAACGCCTACTACAAAGGTAGAAGTAGGCGCACAGGGTTATTTGGGCGAAGGAAATTATCCTGCCATCTCTTCTCATGACATTTATTCTTCTGCGATGTCTATTTCTCCTGTGGATTATCCTAAGATGTTTTACATACGGGGGCAGGCATACGTGCCGGGGATTAATCCAAACGGAGGATTTCGAAATCCCTATGCCGATGCTACGCGAAGGGGTTACGATAATCTTACAAAGAATCAGGTGTATTCAAATCTGAGAGTTACCCAGAACCTGGCGATGCTCACTCCGGGGCTTACCTTCTCTGCTATGTATGCTTATGATGTGTATAATGAAGTTGACCTTGAACAAACCCGCAGAGAATCTACCTATTATTTAACCGATATAGACATTCCTTACGATATGGATGGATACCCAATACTCACCAAAACTTATACAGGGTCTGATGTATTGTCATATAGCCAATCATCATCGGGAAATAAGAAAACATATCTGGAAACGTCTTTTAATTATGACAGAACCTTCGGATCTCATCGTGTAAGCGGGTTATTGCTGTACAATCAACAGCAAAAATTAGAATATCCTCAAAGTACTCTTGAAAATGCCATCCCATACAGGATGCAGGGCATTGCGGGCCGGGCCACTTATTCATGGAGAGACCGCTATTTCGCAGAATTTAATATAGGTTATACTGGCTCCGAAAACTTTTCTCCCAAGAAAAGGTACGGCACCTTTCCTGCTTATGGAATAGGATGGGTTATATCAAATGAGAAATTCTGGGAACCGCTTCACGAAGTAATTCCCTTTTTAAAATTCAGATATACTGATGGAAAAATAGGAAACAGTAATGTATCGGACAGGCGGTTTATGTATTTGGATCAAATTTCTGAAAACAGCTCTTATGGGTATATTTTTGGCTCGAACGGTACAACGTACGGAGGTTATGAAACCATAAATAATGCTGTTGACCTAACATGGGAAGAGTCACGGAAGCAGGATCTGGGTATTGAGCTGAAAACATTGGGTGGTGATTTATCTATAATCTTCGATGTTTTCAGGGAAAGACGTACTAATATTTTGCTGAAGCGGGAAAGTTCTATTCCTTCATTTATCGGATATAATATGGCTTCGCCATACGGCAACATAGGCATTGTAGAAAACAAAGGCTTTGACGGAACAATCGAATACAACAAACGCCTCAACAAAAGCTGGGCTATTAATCTTAGAGGAAATATGACTTACAACGATGATAAGTGGATTAAGGGAGATTTGCCTGAGCAACGTTATTCATGGATGAATCAATACGGCCAAAAAATTCTTGGCGGAACGGGGTATGTTGCCGAGGGGTTGTTTACACAGGCGCAAATTGATGATATGTCACGTTGGGAGTCAC
>JASGEW010000021.1:0-2876 GCA_047606125.1 Niabella sp.
ATGTATCTGTGCGTGAGTAACATTCACGCACAGATACACACTTTAGGAGATACTTTGTCCAGTATAAGCCCGGAATTGTATAGGGCGTTACAGACGGAGCGCGGAAAACGGCTAAAAACAGATAGCTTGTATTTGGAAACTGCCACTTTTGATGAGCTGGCCTTTATGCAAACCAATACCACCCAATTAATAGCCGGTACATTAAAACAGGCGGCAACATTGAAGGTAGCGTATGGAAATGCCAGACGGAACCTAAAATTACCAACAATGGCTTATGCAACCAGAATTACTTCGTTGTATAGCGAAGGTTTTACCCTTATAGGTAGGGCCAAAATTATGGGTAAGTTTTATTTTGATAAAGTGTGGGAAGACAGCCTTGCTAATAATCTGAATGGTAATCTACAAACCGGTGAACCATTTACCTATTTCGCTACCAAAGCCGGAAAGTATGAAAGGCAAAATCTGAATTTTCAGGCCGGTATCGCATACCCGGTTTTTAAGGGACTTTATTTAAATTCGTTAATAAATTATAATTATCACTGGTCTACCGGGTCGGTAGATCCGCGGCCGGATCATAAAATATTTCAGGTTGAGTACGTACCGGGCATATCATACAAGTTTAAGAAAACAACGTTAGGCGTAAATTATATAACCGGGAAAATAGATGGATCCTATGATATATCATATAAGAGTACCATGTATTCTACCAGTCAGCTATATCCCGACAGAAGATTATATCTGAATAATGGATATGGCAGCATCGCCCAATACACATCTGAAGCATTCAACAAATCAAAAGATGTTATTGATGGCTGGGAATTTGCAATGGCTTCTAAAATAGGAAATTGGAGCATAGGAGTTAATTATGATAACGTATTATACAAGAAAGAAAACTTTTATTGGAGTACCAGTACTACAAATACGGATAATCCAATTACAAAAACTATACATAGCCGGTACGATTTAATAAAACAAAAACTGGAGTTTTTAATAAGAAATGAAAACACACGAAGTATACATCAGATAATTTTTAACGGTATTATTAATGAAGGTACCGCACAACTTGTATCAGCTTCCACAGGAGCCAGTTATTTGTTTGATGAGTACCGTGCATCATTATCTTATTTACTATCTTTTAAAAAAGGAGAAAATATTTCCAACGAAATTGGTTTTAGCTCTGATTTTTTACATTTTACTAAAAAAGATTATTTATCGCTTCATAATTATGAACATACAAGCAATGAATTTAACATACATACGGCAACATATATTTATAACGGGAGCAATCTATTGAAAGTATCTGTAAGTCCGGGTATTCTTACGCCTTTAAGAAATATACTTTCTATTCCCGAAACTCAGGTTAATGTTTATTCGCAAAATGTGGTCTATCCTGAATACGATTACAGGGGGTCGACCTTTTTTAAAGGGCAATTGCGTCTATTATATTATATGCCGTCTTTTATCAGGCTTGCCGGTTCAGCCTTGTATGCGAACTTTAGCTTACTCCAAAAAATGAAATCCAGCGATGTTGAATCAACTCATGATTATTCTTCCTCTATTGGGAAAAATCAAATGAATGTTTCTTTAGGATTTCAGATATTTTTGTAAACTATGCGAAAGGTCTATCTGGTATTAGGAATCATTTGTGTATTTGGTATTATGTCTTTTACTTATACTAATTACACAAGTGTTGTTTTTAAAAACTATAACGATTCGCTTCGCAGCCTTTACAGTCGTGCAGTTGCAGAATGGCCCCGGCCTGTTATCGATTCCGGCGTTACCTGGAGCGAAATGGCTGCTATTCCAAAAGACGATACGTCCTGGTTAAAGTCTGACAATGATCCTTTAACCCGGCTGGGCATGTTTTTGTTTTTCGATCCGCGCCTTTCAGGTTCCAACCAGATCTCGTGCAGCAGCTGCCATGACCCGGATCTGGCCTGGCAGGACGGCAGGGTAGTGGCATTGGGAAATGATCACCTGCAGGGAAACCGCAATACGATCAGTTTGCTGAATGTACATGTTTATCCCAAGCTTTTCTGGGATGGCCGGGCAAAGGATTTTGCAGCACAAATGATGGGTCCTTTAAGCGCCCATAATGAAATGGACATGAAAGTAAATACCTTACCCAAAAAGCTGCAGAAAATTAAGGGATACGACAGTTTGTTCGCCAACGCATTTGGATCGCGCCAGAGAAGTTTTGACAGAATTGCGGCAGCTCTTACCGCTTTTGAAAAAATTATTAAAAGCAGAGCTACCCGTTTCGACAGGTTTATAGAAGGCAATTATAAAGAATTTACGGACGACGAGATCGCCGGCTTGCATTTATTCAGAACCAAAGCCCGCTGCATGAATTGTCATAACGGGGCATTTCTTACCGATACTTCTTTTCATAATATCGGCCTTACTTATTATAAAAGAAAATATGAAGACCTGGGCCGGTATAATATAACACATGATATTGCAGATGTGGGAAAATTTAAAACACCCTCATTGCGGGAACTGGAAAGAACACGCCCGTGGATGCACAATGGCTTATTTGATAACCTGGAAGGAGTAGTAAATATGTACAACAGCGGCATGCCGCAAAAGCCAAAGACCGATGAGCAAAAGAATGACCCGATGTTTCCTAAAACCGACCGCTTATTACAGCCGCTCAATCTTACCAAAGAAGAGAAAAAACAACTGGTTGCTTTTCTGAACACATTGACCGGCGTGCCTTACAGGATGAGAAGGCCAGAGATACAGAAGTAAAATAATAAGCCACAGATGCATAGATCATTTTTATCCTTCCATCTGTGCATCTGTGGCACACTTACTTCTATTCTGCAAAGTACTTATGAAAATGGGGTATGGTTTCTATCCCCTTGTAGTAATTC
>JASGEW010000022.1:0-4394 GCA_047606125.1 Niabella sp.
GGGAAAGTCGGTGCTGGTTCTGTAAAAGATACGCATATTTCCGTATGTGCCTATTTTTTTCATCCATCTTAAATTAGGCAATATTGTAAAAAAGTTTTGATCCATATTTGAGGCGGTCGGGTAAATTCTGTCGCTGCGCAACTCACTGTACTGGCCCGCTATACCTACCGAAAACTGATCATCGCGGCTTTTTCCCAGCCTGTAGTTTACCTCTCCATTGTGCGTGGTAACGGTGTTTTTAAAATTATTGGATAGATTTTGGTTCATCTCATCGCTATAGTCGGCAATAGTGCTATCATAATTGTAAGTACGCTGATCTTTTTTGTTAATATTATAAGACGGGGTATAGCTAAACTCCATAATACCGTTTTTGCCTAACGGCTCGGTATAATTTAACCTGGCAGAATAGGTGCTACCGTGGGTAGGATTAGTGGTATACAGGTTACGAACGGCATCCAAATCAATATCCTCAAATTTCTGGATATTAGTGAGGTTATAGCTGTGACCATCGTTTTGGGTATAATTTGCCTGCAGAGATAATGAAACTGTTCTGCCGGTTTTTTTAAAGCTGTGCCGGTACATTAAATTGTTGCCAATGTTAAACCCGTTCCTGTGGCTGTCGCTGGCGCCATCAGAAATATAAGAGCTATCGCCCTCCTCATAAATGGCTGTTTTATAGCTGGAAGAAACGCTGTTGTTATTTTGAAAATTCCAGCTGGGAATAAACATGATGGTGTTATTGGAATCCAGTTTATACTCGAACCGCATATTAAAGCGGTGGTTGTTGTTAATGGATGATGAGTTGCTTTTGGTATTAAAATTTAATGTTCTTTCTTCATCGGTAATGGAGGGAGAAAAAACATCCGATTCATTGTCATTCTTTGTATAATTATAAAAATAGCTTGCCGATACAGACAGTTTTTGGCTCCATTTATCGGAGTAGTTAATGCCAAAAGCGTTAGTGGCGCTAATGCCCGAAGACTGGCCATAGCCAATGCTGCCAAACCCCCCGCCAAAGCCACCCCCGCCGCCGCCGCTTCTGCCGCCACGCCCGCCGCTACTGCCGCTCAATACTCCCAGCAGATCCTGCTGGGCAAAGTTTTGCTGATTAATGTTATTAAAATTGCCTACTATCGATATCCGGCGGTCGCCGCTGAACATACTGGTATTGCCGCCGGCATAATACCGGTTATCGGTACCATATCCTGCAAATATCCGCCCAAACTGCCCGTTCCGCATCCCGGTTTTTGTAACAATATTTAATGCTTTTACAGCGTTGCCGTCATCAAAACCGGTGAGCTGGGCCTGGTCGCTCAGGCGTTCAAATACCTGTATTTTATCCACCAGTTCTGAAGGCAGATTCTTTATAGCTGTTGAAATATCATCGCCAAAAAAGTCCTTACCGTCAACGGTAACTTTTTTCACCTGCTCGCCCTGGGCGGTAACCGTACCGTCCTTATCCACTGTAATGCCGGGCATTTTTTTGATCAGGTCCTCTACTGTGGCATCGGGATTGGTTTTAAACTGGCTGGCTGCAAATTGGGTAGTATCTCCTTTTTGAGATACGGCCGGGGCCGATGATACTACCACCACACCTTCCAATGTAGTGGTTTTCTTAGGAATATATACATCGTCTAAATCTACATCAGGCATAGAGTCGCTCACCACCACCGGTTTAAAAAGCGTTTCAAATCCTATAGATGTAGATTTAAGGATATAAGCGCCCTTTGCAATATTTTTGAAAAGAAAGCTGCCCGAAGGATCGGAAACGGTTGAATGCAGTGCATTACTGTCCGAAGGCGCTAAAAGCTGTACGGTAGCGCCTTTTACCACAATACCATCCACCGGGTCCATTAAGGTGCCTTTGATGGATTGAGCCTGGCTTATTACACTAAAAATCAAAAAAACAGATAAAAATCCCGTAAATTTCATACAATATTTAATCATAAGTTCTGTTGGACGCCTAAAACAGGGTAAACCTTCGGTTTTTATTAACATCCATTAATTTTCTTTAACGGTGTATTTAGCGCGTTTTCCCGTATTTTTTATATTTTAAAAAATTCACTTTCAATTCACTTAGATATTTTATCTTGCGCCACTCAATATTTTTGTATGGAATATCATAAGTTAGTTGCGGTTACAGGTTTACCGGGCCTGTATGAATTGATAAGCAGTAAAAAGGACGGCGCCATTGTACGTTCTTTACAGGACAAATCAACAAAATTTGCGTCAACCCGCATTCACCAGTTTTCGCATTTGGAGAGTATTGAAATTTATACTACCGGCCATAATGTGAACCTGATTGATGTGTTTAATGCTATGGAGAAGGACGGCGCCGGATTGCCCGATGCCAAAGATGATAAAGCCGTGAAAGATTATTTTCAGAAAGTGTACCCCGAAATGGATTTTGACCGTGTTTACAACAGCGATATGAAAAAAATTGTAAAATGGTTTGATATCTTAAAGCAAAACGGCATAGAGTTAAAGCTTTCTGAACCGGAAGAAGCAGCAGCTGAAACGCCGGAGGCTGCCACAGAAGTTGCCGAAGCTCCGAAAGAAGAAGTAGTATTAGCAGAAGAAAATCCTAAAAAGAAAAAACCGGCTGAAAAACCTACAGAAGCCGCAGCGGAAGGAGAAGCGGAAACGCCCAAAGCTGCCCCAAAAAAGGCACCCGCTAAAAAGAAAGCAGCCGCTAAGAAAAAAGCCGAATAATATTTGATAATAGTCAGAAAAGACGGAAAGTCCGTGAGCAGGGAAGATAATAATCTTGAAAAAACTCCTAACTTACGGACTTTCCTGACTTCCCGACTATAACAAAGCAACTATGACCGCAGATATAAAACCGGTACCAAGGCGTTTTTTACCCGCAGATTTTGTAATTACAGATTGGGCAACGCTTGAGCCCTTCTTTACAGCGTTACTGAAAAGGGATATTTCTTCATTTGAGCAGCTGGAGCAGTGGCTGCAGGATGTAAGCGAGCTGGAAGCAGCGGTAAGCGAAGATGCCTGCTGGCGGCAGATTAAAATGACCTGTGATACGGAGAACCCGCAGTTAGCCGAATCGTTTAATTCTTTTATGCTCCAGATTCAGCCGGAAATACAGGCCTGCTCCGACCTGCTTAACCGAAAGCTGGTCGACTGCCCTTTTACAGGCGAGCTGAAAGATGTTGCTTATGCTACTTATTTAAGGAACGTACGAAAGAACATCGAACTTTTCAGGGAAGAAAATGTTCAGCTGCAATCGGAACTGGCTGTGGAAGCCCAGCAATTTGGCGTGATAAACGGGAAAATGAGCGTTGAGGTAAACGGGAAGGAGTTCACGCTGCAGCAGGCGGCCCGGTTTTTAGAAGACCCCGACAGAACACTCCGGGAATCCGTTTACAGGAAAATATGGGACCGGAGAATACAGGATAAAGAGGAGCTGAATAAACTTTACGACAGCCTTTTGCAGAAAAGGAACCAGGTGGCTTTAAATGCAGGCTTTGATAACTACCGCGATTACAGGTTTGCAGAGCTGGGCCGGTTTGACTACACTAAAGAAGACTGCTTCCAGTTTCATGAAGCCGTAAAGCAATATGTTTTACCTATTGTGGACAGCATCTATAAAAAGAAAAAAGCCAGGCTGGGGGTAGATAGCTTCAGACCCTGGGATGTGGATGCAGAGCCTGTTGGAACGGCGCCGCTAAAGCCATTTCAAACAGGCAGCGAACTGTTACAGAAAACGGTAGATTGCTTTAACAGGTTAAACCCGTTTTTTGGTAGTTGCCTGCAAAAAATGGACGAGCTGAAAAGATTCGATCTTGAAAGCCGCAAAGGCAAAGCGCCAGGCGGCTATAATTGCCCGCTGGCGGAAACCGGCGCGCCTTTCATCTTTATGAACGCGGCAGGTACGCTGAACGATGTAATAACTATGGTGCATGAGGGTGGCCATGCCATACATTCTTTCCTTTCGCACCCGTTAAAGCTTACAGGCTTTAAAGATTATCCTACAGAGTTTGCGGAAGTGGCCAGCATGAGCATGGAGCTTTTCAGCATGAATGAATGGGGCGTGTTTTTTAATAATGAAGAAGAGTTGAAACGTGCCAAAGAGCTGCAGCTGGAACGCGTGATCACTGTTTTCCCCTGGATAGCCACCATTGATCAATTTCAGCAATGGATATATGAAAACCCAACGCACACGCATGAAGAGCGGCTGCAGAGCTGGAACCGTATTTTAAACGAGTTTACGCCACAAACGCTTGATGTAAGCGGGCTTGAAGCGTACCGTAATTATAGCTGGCAACGGCAGCTGCATTTATTTGAAGTGCCTTTTTATTATATTGAGTATGGCATTGCCCAGTTAGGCGCCATTGGCCTGTGGCAACAGTTTCAGCAAAACAGGGAGCAGGCGCTCA
>JASGEW010000023.1:0-63043 GCA_047606125.1 Niabella sp.
AGAAGATGATAAGCTGCTTTTACAGCTCTACCTTTCAGATTGGGATTATCTGGACAAGCAAGTGGGTACAATAGAAGAACGAATGTTGTTTTTAATACAACAACAGCACTCAACAACCTTGGAACTGTTACAAAATGTGCCGGGCATTGGTAAACAAAGCGCCCAAACAATTATTGCAGAAGTAGGCAGTAACCTATCAGCCTTTGCCTCTGCTGATCATTTTACCAGTTGGATGGGGCTGGCTCCCGGTAACAGGCAGAGTGCCAATAAATGGTACGCACAGCATATAACCAAAGGCAATAAATACCTGCGGGCCACACTTATTCAGGTGGCATGGGCCGCCGTGCGCACCAAAAATGGTTACTGGCAGGCACAGTTTTCGTATTTAAGAAAACGCCTGCCTGCTAAAAAAGCCATTGTGGCCATTGCCAGAAAAATAGCTAAACTTATTTACAGAGTCATTACCCAGCAATATCAATATGAAGAAAAAGGAGCAGTACATTTTATCAATCAACGAGGTAAGTGGTATGCTCCTAAAACAGTGGCCGGGTAAATTTTGAAGTATATCTTCGTTTCTCAAACTGCCCGAATCAAGATAAGAACAAAGGATTGTCGCTATATGCACGAAAGAGAAATTTTATTCTTTGATTTTTCGGAGCAGATGTGAAGCCCTGTTTTTTATTTTTCATGGGATACATTATAGCTGACAAACGGCTTACCCGGCTTCCGCAGCAATTGCCCGTTTTGTCCTATAATTTTGCGTTATGTTACAATAGCAATGCCGTTTAAAGTTTCCTTTTTCTTTTTTCGAAGGGTAGGCCGCGTGAGGGATAGAAGCGGCATCCTTTTGTGAGGAACGAGCAAAAGATACAGCGGATAGCCCGACCCCTGCCTGAAAACGCAAATACTTTTTTTTAACTAAGGTAAACTCAATAGGGCAGGGGACACGCCCAAATAAATAACAATGTGCCTGACGATGTACCTTAGCTATTGAAGATGCTGCCAACGGTTAGTTCTGGGTGGTGGGTGGGCCTGGGTTCTTGGTTTAGCGGCGAAGCCGCGTAATCCTTTTTTGTTCTTCAGTTTTTTAGATGAGTGATGTTAATATCAACAGGCGCTTTTTTCTCTTGGCCACAGTTTTAAAATTCTTGAATTTATTGCCTTTTTGTTTCTCTCTAAAATTTATATGAGCTTTTATAAACCTGTTATTCTTCTCCTTGGGTAATGGCCTTTCTTAGAATTTCTTTTTCCTTAAATCCTTTCTTCCAATTCCTTTCTAACCAAATGTAGCAGAAATGGTATTGCCTTATATTATTAATTGGTGTTTTAAAATCCGACTTGTTTATTCCAATCATTAATATATTGCTCAATTCGTCTAAATTCTGAGGGTAATAAGAGGCGGTTATATGCAATATAATTTCTCGCTTTTTCTAATTCATCAAGCCTCTGTTTAAGCCAATGTTGAGTTGGAATTAGGTCTGAAAAATCCGGCCAATTTTGTATTATAATATCAGTCAAATGCCCAAACTCAATAAACTCGATTAATTCAGTATTATCTCCCTCAAGCCATGAGTTATCTTTTGCAGACTGTTGTCTTTTTTGAGCAAAATCCTTAACACTTTTTGGAACACCTTTTTCCCACCAATCAGCGTCAAACTTTTCTTTTAATCTTTCTTTGATTAAATCTCGTACTGAATTTTCAAAACTATTTACCAAAGCATAAATCCTTGACATACGTAATGCTTCGTTACGTATAGGAATAGGAAAAGGTGATAATGTTTCTTCCATTAAAGCCTTTTCGATTCGTTCGTTGTCTGCTCCAATTCTAATACCAGCACCTTTGAATTGTTCGGCTTCGGCTTCAAACATTAATGCACGAAACATCCATTCTCTAATATTTGGCTTTTCAGTCATTTAACAAATGTTCCTTTAAAGATTTAAAAATGGAATTATAGACCTCAATATCTTTTGTAGCAGGCAGATGTATTTCTATATTATATCGAAGATTAGGAATTTGCGGCATAGCACCAGTAAATCCATTATTAGCATTGTTGTTATTACTATTATTGTTATGTTCCGGGTTATTTGACCCACTATCATGAGAAACTCCGTCTTCTTCTTTTTTGGGCTTTTCTGAGTCTTTTTTCGTAGGAGCTTTATGACTATGGCTGCCCGAAATATCTGCGATATTTAATAAACTTAAGAAAGTATTTGCCATAAAGCCAGCAACTTGATCACTCACATTGTGAGTAGATTTGAATAATCCTGTAATTGCTGATCTATCACTTTGTGTGGGTTTTTCATTTATATGGAATATTTCTGAATATGCTTCCTTCAAAGCATCGCCCAACACTTTGCTCGATTTTGATGTATTCCTATAATCATGATAACGCTGCGTTGGAGTACCACTATCAGATATAAAACCTAAATCTTTTAGCACTCCAAGTATAGCTCTATCATTACTACTCGAAAATCCGATTTTTTTTAAGTGTTCAGTTGTAAATTTATCTGGCGCTGTCCCTTCTATAATTTTTTTCATTATCGAAGGTAAATTTTTGACACTGTTTAAATATTTCTTTGATAACATGCAATATGCGTTTTAAAATGTCATAAAGAGTTTATATCATTCATTTACCTTCCGTCCAACAACTTCTCCAACTTTGCTATCATTTCATCCTTCTCCTTCAACATCCTTTCATACAGTGCCATTTTTTCTTCATGCAACTTTAAGATGGTTTCAACAGGATTATAAACAGGGTTAAGGTTGATAGCTGATGCACTATCCTTAAAATCGGTAAAGGTATTGTTAGTGATAATATTGACGACCTGTTCATCATCCAGATTTTGGAATGCCTCCACAGGCAATTTAAACACATCAGCAATTTGCTGGAGTAGGGGAGTATCAACCGTTTCTTTTTGCTCCAAGAGGGATATTTTCTTCTGGTTCCAATCGTCGCCCAACTCATAAGCTAAGGCTTCCTGTTTAATGCCCAGCATTTCGCGGAAACGCTTTACATTACGGCCTTCGTGTATCTTTTTCTCCATAATATTTCAATTTTTCAAAGGTTAAAATTAAGTCATTTTATTCCTCAATAAGCTTCCTGTAAAGATAGATAAAATATCCCGCAAAACGGTATAAAATATCCGCTTACAAACTTGAATACGGCATGAGACATTCTTTGTTTTGCAGTATAAAAACACAATATTATGGCTACTATGCAAAACACCCAACCGGCTCAAAAGATACGCACCCTCAAAGTGTATGAAAAAGTAACGCTTTACAATTTATATTATGGTTACAGCTCTGCCGCTCGTTATCCTGAAATCAGGCTTATAGGTAAATGGCTGGCGGATTGTGGTTTCCAGCCCGGGCAATACGTAGATGTAGCCATCGAGCAAAACAAACTCACCATTACGCATAGCTTCTTCTGTAATGAGGAAACGAATCTTAAACCAAGTAATTATGAAAAACAAAAAGCGGCTAAAATTAAAGCACTGGTTGAAAGAGCATCCGCCCAAACGCGTGAATGAAAACCTGCGTAAACTGCTCACGCAATACATCAGCTTTTTCCCGGAAAGTTTTATACCGGGTTTGCCGGAAACGGTTTCAGATATTACAGGTTTAATGGAGCTGCTGGAAACAATGGATGGTGCAACAATAAAATCGAAAGGAGCAATGCAGGCAAAAAAACAGAACTTTGCTGTATGACAACAGAGCAGGCAATACGAGATACGATAATAACCGTATTGCAAAACAAGGTAAAAGAATTTGGCTATAATCCGCTACCAGAAAAGGTTTCAACAGATCGGATGCTGTTCAGGTCTGAACAGGGAAAATCTATTGAGGTTATTTTACGGCTGTTGAACTTAGAGAAAGACAGCAGCACAAGTATCAATCAACGTGAGTTTGATTATACGCCTCGCCCTGACTTATGGATATTGCTGGTTTTAACCATGAATGATATGAAACCTGTACCGTACCTGATCCCAAGCACGGTGTTTAATACGCCAAACAATATTTTTCTCAACAATACACAGTCGCCGGCTTTGCGGCATTTTTCTACCTGGCAAATCAAGGTGTTTACAAAAGCTATCCCGGAATTAAGCCGTTATGCACTGGATGCTGTAAGCGAGCTGTGAAGTAATGCGGCAATATTATGTTAAGTAGAGGAATTGGGTCTTCGGTAATTAGGGCTGTTCAAAGCGCCTATTTTCTTTGTAACGTATAATTATCGTTAACATGCATTTAAACAAAGAAAATCAGCGCAGTAGGAAATTTTCGATAAGCAGGAAGCGGACAATTCAACCTACACTTACGACACACTTAGCGTATAACTTTTCATGCTGGGTGCCCGTGTGCGTGGCCGGCCAAACGGCGGAGCATTCGTTTGGCCTTGATTTTTTGGTTCTTTTGCATCAAGGCAAAAGAACAAATAAAAAAACTCCGCGAGCGGCAAGCCTGGAAAAATGCAAATAAATGCCTGACAGGCACATTGCATTTTTTACAGGCCAGCGAACGACCATAAAGGCAGCGTGGGGAAAAAGAAAGGGAACTTTAAAGCAGCGTGGCTGGGTGGCAAAAAATTGGCGCCAGTAAAATTACCTGTGTAAGTTTTACTACAACACAGGCAGAATTTTACCAGCCAATTTTCCGCGTTGGCCGTGCGGCTATTTACCCGCAGGGCAAGTGCCGCCCATAAAGGCGGCGCGCAGACATAACGGCAATTATAGGAAAAACGGGCGGAGACATTCTTTCCAGACAAAACACAAAAAAAAATTTACATACAGAGACGGGACGTTGATTAATTATTTACCCGAAGGGCAAGGTGCCGCCAAAAAATTACAAAGAATGCAACTGACAAATTTTTCAGAGAAAATATTAATTTCTTAAACAAGCGGCACCGCAGACATAATACTAAATTATAGAGACAAACGGATAAGGCGCCGCTTTGCGGTGACCCGCTTTGTCCTATAATTTATATTATGTTAAATAAATGAAATCATAAAGAAGCATATTCTCCTTTTAAATTCAGGAAGATCTCTGCCAATCGCCCTCCTCTTCTTGGAAAATAAAGTTCAATCTTTATGGGTGGCTAAAAAATCGGCGCAAAAGGAATAGACACCGGCCGTCCAGCCCATCATCGTCGGTAACCCGTATTCGTTTGTTACATTTAAAGACCCGTCCAGCATATTATACTTTTCCCAAAGATTATGCGTCCTGGCAAAATTGCTGCTTACAACAGCTACATATTTTCCGGCGATCCGTAATGAACAGTACCGGCAGTTTTTTCGCAGGCTACAATGCCAAACGGCGCTTCAAGACGGTTTAAATGCTGTACAATCGCTTCCGCGTTTTCTTTATCTGCCATACGCGACCATAGTAAATTAAATACTGCTGCTGACAGGATTGAAGATCGTTTGCCGTTTACAAAATCATAGTCATAATACAGCCCGTCTTCCGGGTTCCTGCAATATTTTTGCATTCGTTGTTTTCGCAGCATTGCCGCACGCTCCCATTTGTACGGATCGCCTGAATGCGTTTCTTTATAAAAGAAAGAAAAATTCTTCTCGTACATATACAGGTTGCAATTCAGATCTACCGGATTATAATCCATACACCTGAATGCAAACCGGGGGGTAAAATCCCAGCCCGATTCACACTCGGCAATAAAATGCGCCCCCAATACTATTTTCATTGAATCGGATAGCCCCGGGTAAATAGCGGATACTTTTAGCCTCTTGTCGGCCGATGCAAACATAGCGCGCTTCCTTTCCTCGCCGGCCATTTCGCCATACCGGTTTAAACCCGTAGGGCTCATCCGCTCCCTCATCCAAAACCGGTATTCCCTCTCTAATGCAGGCAGCACGTTACGCAGCCATTCCCGATCTTTAGTACGCTCATATACATCCCTGATCATCATGCTCAGGTAAGGCGGCTGAGAGCGAACCAGGAAAAAAGTACGGTTCCCATTCGGCATAAACCCATAGCGGTTTACCAGGTAAATCATATTGTCCACATTATTTTTGGCCTGCTGCACCATCCCCTCTCCCAGCAATCCCGCATTTGTAAAATAAGTGTCCCAATAATACATTTCCTGAAAAGAGCCCCCTGTACCCGGCACCGTATACGGTCTGGGGAGCCCGATCAGCGTTCCGCTATCTGCCGTATTAACATGAATGGTACTCTTCCAGTGATCCTTTATGAAATCCCTGGTAAGGTTCCGACTTTCCTGAGCCTTCATGCTCATACAAAAAATAAAAAATACAGCGGTAAAAGCGGATCTGGTATACATTATTCCAAGAAATTAGAGAAGCAAATTTTTTAACGTTATATCAGTCAACTAATCCTACCACGCTCCAATAGGCATTCTTTGGCTGAAGTGACGCGTCGAAGAGCAACGGGTAATCGGTCCTGTTATACACGGGATAATTGGTCCGCCAGGTGTACCGGTCGCTTACATTCCAAAAGGTAACGCTTGAAATCTTGTCTTTATATTTAATAAATGTTTCAAAGTACATCTTATACTGACTGCACTGAATGGAATCCTTTTCAGCGTTCCACTGTGTATCATAATCATCGGCTGTCTTGCCATCCGTATTCTCGTTAGGGTAAACAGAATTATCCAGCTCGGTTATCTGGATCTTGAGCCCCAGGCCGTTGAACCGTACTATTGTATTCTGCAATTGCCCGCGCGTGGGCTGATTGCTCCACCAATGTGCCTGCATACCAATACCCTGAAGGGGAACGCCCGCCGCTTTCATCTGGGATAGCAGTGTATAAATGCGGTCTCTTTTTGATGGATCCTCAAACCTGTTATCGTTATAAAAAAGTAAAGCATCCGGATCGGCTTCGTGGGCATATTCAAAAGCTTTGTAAATATAGTCGAGCCCGGCAATCTTATACATATCGCTATATGTTTTTACCAGGGCACCCTGTGTAGCGGGGTCGTCACTTACGGCTTCATTCACCACATCATACGCATATATTTTACCTTTATACCGCGTCATAACGGCAAATATATGATCCCGCATCTGCTGGAGAAAAACGGTCTTTGATAAGAGCTGGCCGCTGCTATCCCTGGTTACCCAGGTTGGGTTTACATCCGGATGATGCCACACCAGAACATGCCCACGCACTTTCATATTGTGCTGCTGGGCAAAAGCAACCAACGCGTCCGTTTTGGCCCAGGAATACGTATTTTTTTCAGGATGAATGTATCTCCATTTCATGGCGTTGTCCGGTGTAAGGCTATTAAATTCATGACCAATTAAGGCAGCCTGGTCGGCGCTGTCGATATTCTTATTTCCGCAGGCAACCCCGATGGGGAAATAATTTTGAAAATAGTTCCTGAGCCCGAGCGTAGACAGGTTACTGTTTAATACAGATCGCGCCGTGGCCGGCTGGGCAGGGTCAGTGTTTACCACATTTTTATTACACCCGAATAAAAATGTTGCCATCATCGCTAATAATAAAGCTGATTTACTTTTCATGACAATCGTTTTTTTTAGTATTAGAAAATTATTTATCTCCGGTACTTACATAGGTGCATTTATAATGAGCTTATCTTTAATCAATTGTTTTTGCAATATGGAATAGCGCACCTTCTGAACCGCCCTCCGGTTATGAATGGCCAAAACAGCCGCCGTTGCACAGGCTTGTCCCATATCCATAAAATTATGCTCGAGGCGCATTGCTCCAAAGGCAATATGAGATGCAGAAGGACAGGTGGGTGTAAGTATATTTTTACACTCCGAAAGACGGGGCACCAGCGCGCGATAGGAAATACCAAAAGGCCGCCAGTTATCCCCGGAAAAAACAGCTCCTTCATTATAGGCATATCCATTCCTTACAATCCGGCGCACTGAATGTACATCCGGCGGCCAGAAGGCAACAGCCACAGGGTCCGAAACGCTTTCCGGCGCCACCTTTTTAAAATGATGTTCCGTAATAACGTAGCCGGAAACCATGCGCCGGGCATCTCTTACATAAAACACCCTGGGAAACCCTCCGTTATCTGTAAACTCATCTCTGGCATAGCCCCATCGTTTCCATTCTTTCTGTAAAGCGGGAGACAGCCTTGCTACCGCGGTATCTGTTGCCAAAAAATAAAACAATCCTTTTGTAAAACGCGCATGATCATCCAGCACTTTTTTGCGCTGCTCATAGCTGCCATTGGGATAGGCCCTGTTCATCCCATATAAATTGTGCGAAAGGTCGTGCCAGGCGCCCAGGTCCGTTTTCCTGTTGGGCAGATTCGCTTTGGGTGTATATAATTTTCCGCCGGCTTTTAAGTACCTTATATAGATCTCATATTCGCTCCTGTTATAGCCGGCCGGTTTGCTAAATGCTATTTGATTCGCCATACTATCTGTAAGGCAAACCCTGAAACAATACGCCTGCAACGAGGCATCTCCTGCTCCCGGCGTGCCCAATGGCTCATCCTGTATGGTTGGAATCAGCCCGCTTGCAGGATTGCCCGGAATGAGGTACGGGTCCACTTTTACAGCAAACTGGGCATGGGTTGTGCTTCCCCTGATGCCGTTCAGCGTTTCATTATATGTTTTGTTATCCTCTCTGCCTGTAACGGTGCGCACCCCCGCTGCATAAAGCAGATCGCCTTCATAACCGGCATCAATAAAAACAGTGCCGCTAAAAGAGCTTCCATTATCCATCCTGATCTGCCGTATGCGTTTTCGGCGCTTCACTACGTTGCCCTCCCCTTCGGCCAGCACCTGCCCTTTAAAAACGGGGATCTTATACTCCCGAAGCCAGTTTTCAAAAACCGCTTCTGCCACGCTGCTTTCGGCTTTCCACAGCACTATATTCTTTTCATGTCTTTGCAGCATTGCTTCAAAAGCCGTTGCCCTGTTATAATGCACGGCAAGCTTTTGATAAAATTCCATCGCGATGCCTCCGATAACCAAACTGTTCCGGAATTCTTTGTGATTGTCAATATCCGGGCTGCCTAATCCCCCGGTAATATGGCCGCCTATATGCTGTGACGGCTCTATCAAAGCAACTGATTTTCCCATGCGCGCCGTTTGTATAGCGGCAGCGATCCCACCCGGCGTGGCGCCATATATTACCACATCATACCGGTACTGTGCCGGGGCAAAAAAATAAAAATGCCCCCAAACAATTAAAAATAATAGGCGAATCATAATTGCTTTTAAAAAAGACCAGGAAAACAGCATCAACACTTCTTCCCGCTCCCATTCCGGAAAGTAACACCGGTGATCTGCTGCTGCTGTTTTTAATTTACTATACGGTTATTATTTTGCTGATGCCCCTCCCCTCTCTCTGCCCGGCATACACGCCGTATCCATACTTACATAAGCGCTTTCCTGCAATGGCAGGCGAGACTTTCCCGAAAGCGTCCTCCGCCATATTATTACAGCACTGATAAGAATAACCGAGGCGATAAGCAGGAATATGAGGCATAATGTACCATCAATAATATCATTACTGATAATCTTATGCACTTCATACATATTCTTAGCCGGAGCCATCACCTGCCCCCCTGCGTGGGCAGCGGCAAACTTTCGGGCGTGCGCAAAGAAGCCTACCGCCGGATCGGAACTGAATATTTTTTGAAGCGAAGTGGTAAACGTTACAATCACCATACCCACAAGCGGCAACAGGGCAACAACAATATATTTCCGTTTTCCCATCTTAAAAAGTATCGTTGTAATAAACATTAATGCGATGGCCGACAGGATCTGGTTAGACAAGCCAAACAGGGGCCATAAAGTATTAATACCGCCTAAGGGATCTATTACGCCCTGATAAATAAAGAAGCCCCAGCCGGAAACGGCTAATGCAGTGGCAATGATATTACCGGTCCAGGAACTGGTTTTTCCTAATGGTTGGTGCACATATGATAACATTTCCTGTAGCATGAAACGGAGAATACGTGTACCGGCATCTACGGTTGTAAGTATAAACAGGGCTTCAAACAAAATGGCAAAATGATACCAGAAGGCCATAGCTTCTTTTCCACCGATGATCTGGTGAAAGATATGAGCCATGCCTATGGCAAGCGTAGGCGCGCCGCCCGTTCTAGACACAATTGTTTTTTCGCCGATATCCGTTGCGGTTTGGGTAATCGTTTCAGGAGATATGGAATACCCCATTTTAGCAATAGCCTGGCTTACTTCGCTTAAATCGATACCAATGGCGGATGCCGGGCTGTTTACCGCAAAATATAATCCGGGGTCCAGCACACAGGCTGCCACCAATGCCATGATAGCTACAAAAGATTCTGTAAGCATAGCGCCATACCCTACCGCGCCTATATGCGATTCGCTTTGTATCATTTTAGGCGTGGTGCCCGAAGCAATGAGTGAATGAAAGCCCGAAATGGCACCGCAGGCAATGGTAATAAAAAGAAAAGGAAACAGCTTTCCTGAAAATACCGGGCCGCTGCCATCGATAAATGAAGTGGTGGCAGGCATCATTAAATCGGGTCTTACCACAACGATGCACAACGCCAGCATAAAAATAATGCCGACCTTTAGAAAAGTGCTTAAATAGTCCCTGGGCGCCAGCAACAGCCATACGGGCAGCACCGATGCAAAAAAGCCATACCCGATCATTAGCAAAGCGATGGTGGTGCCTTTTAAATTGAACACTGCTGACCAATAGGGATGCTCCGCCACCTGCTGGCCATAAACCAGCACCAGTATCAATAGCACAAAACCTATAACGGACATTTCCCATATACGGCCGGGCCGTATATATCTCGCATATACCCCCATGAAAATTGCAATGGGAATGGTCATGCCTACGGTAAAGGTGCCCCAGGGGCTGTCCATTAAAGCCTTTACCACCACCAGTCCCAGCACTGCTATCAGAATGATCATGATCAGGATGATACCTGTCTTGGCAACCAGGCCTACGGTATTGCCAAATTCCAGTTTTATCATTTCACCCAGCGTGCGCCCATTCCTTCTTACCGATGCAAAAAGCACGATCATATCCTGAACGGCGCCGGCAAATATGACCCCGAATATGAGCCATAGCGTGCCAGGCAAAAAGCCCATTTGCGCAGCCAATACAGGGCCTACCAGGGGGCCTGCGCCCGCAATAGCGGCAAAGTGATGCCCGAACACTACCGCTTTACTGGTAGGCACATAGTCTTTACCATCCTGGTTTACATACGCCGGGGTGGCGCGGCCTGCATCAATACCCAATACCTTTTTTTCTATAAATTTTCTGTAAAAACGATAGGCCACTACATATATGCAGGCGGCTGCAATGATGATCCAGATGGCATTTATTTTTTCGCCGCGCTCCAACGCTATGGTTCCCAGAGCAAACGCTCCTGCTACTGGAATAATAATCCACAATACAATACTGATCAGTTTTCTAAAAGGCATAATCTTACATTAAAAATTTTCATAAAGCTGCTTGTTTTTTAAAGCTCCGAAGGCAATACC
The DNA here is from genome assembly GCA_047606125.1 of Niabella sp. GTDB lineage: Bacteria > Bacteroidota > Bacteroidia > Chitinophagales > Chitinophagaceae > Niabella. The sequence goes on from JASGEW010000023.1 coordinate 11,440, forward strand.
TATACACAATTCCGGCTGTCTGAAAAGCCGGGTATTTTTTTAAATTGCTCCTACCCTTTTGCCGCCCGGCAGGGAAGCCATCAGGGCTTGTTTAGCGCAGCAATAAGGGCCGCATCGTCCGGAATCCTGTCGCTATAGATCTTTAAATCATCCCACATCATCTCCAACGGCGTATGATTTGCTTTCATATATAGGGCAATTTGTTTATTCGTGTAAAATTTTAAAGGGTGATAGGATGTTAACCCATCTGGTGGCACGGTTTCATCGGGATGAATGGTGGCTACCCTTTCGTTGAACAAAATGACTTTTGGCCCGCCTTCCGGCTGCACAGCCATATAAAAATGTCCTGCCGGTCTTGTTGAAGAAGCGGTCCAGTTCCCTTCCTGGTAGTAATACTCAACGGTAAGCCAGGTATCAAACGGAATGGAAAACGCTTCATTATCCCTGCCCGCAATTTTAGTGGGTATATATTTTTCAGGCGTTTTACCATCGGTTTTAAATTGAATGGCATATTTGTCGCAGCTGAAATGAAAGTAAAAAGGATTATTGCTGCCGGCCTGATGCCCCATACCTACCGTGAGCCGGTAAGGATCTTCAGGTACGCTTCCCCAGGCCGCATTATTCCAGAACTCGGCCAGCGAAAACCAGGTTATATTTTCGGGGTAATTTTTCAGTATATTCATAGTAGCCGATGGGAAATACATCTTTACCGATTGATAATATTTTTTGATGCCGGGGGCCGTATTGCTCACCTGCCCCTGTATCCTTGTTTTATAAGGATCGTCTGATCCTTCTTTTACAACATTGGCCTCATATACCGTAAACTTTAATACCGTATTTAAACTGTTCTCCGGATCTCTCGCCAGGCGGGCCTTACGTTTGGTGCTGTCACCACCCTCGTAAAAAATGCTGAAATTTCCTGCTGCAGGATAGCCGCCTTTTGTACAGAAGGTTGTCCAGTTATTGGGAGCCGCCACCGTGTGATCGGTTCCTGCCAGCTTTTCATTCTGGCCCGCAGCTATCTCCATGCGTGTATCTCCTTCAAAACCTGAATTAAAAAGCAGCGTTCCCGGACTGGCTTTAAAGAGCGCTACGGTATCGGCCTTGTTAACAGCACAGGAAATACTGATGATAAGTAAATATGTTATAAGCTTCATTGCAATGATCTTTATTTTGATTTAAAATCAATACGTACATAACCGTCCATAGCGGCCGGCAGCTTTATGGCAATCCGGGTATACGGCATCGGCCCTTCATCAATCACCTCACTGCTTATGTTAAAAGATGAAGCGGAACTATGGATGGTAGCCCGCAGCACGACGCTCTTTCCAATAATTTCAATTGTATTTTCATTAACCCTGCGCCATGCACAGCGTGTAATCAGGGCTGTTTCAAAAATTCCGTTTTTGCTAAAAGAGAAATCATCCCGAACCCGCAAATAACCTGCCGCCTGTTTACTTCCCCGGTCGTAAGTGAACGTCCTTACCAGCTTTTTTAAGCCAGCTGCTTTATATGCGGAAGCAAGATCCATAGCAAAAACATCCTGCTGATTGCTGAAACCGGTCTTTATAATTCTGGCAGCCGCATCTTTACCAGCAAACTGTTGGGTACCGTTAATAAGCGGTACATTGTGCCCGTAGGAGGAAGGTGTTTTAAATAAATTATATCGTTCCTTAGTAAAGTATTTGGGTGTATAAGTAGCCAGGCCTGCATCGCCTGTAATCAATTCATTACCTGAAACGATGGTATAAGAGCCCAGGTCGTTGTGATTGTGCTGCTCCCCATTGTTCCCCCCTTTAAAAGTGGCGCCCATATTTAATGATGATCCCTTGCCGGGTCTTACCGTAAGCACTCCGGCTTTATCAAAATAACTGCGTGGAGATAAGGGCTGATCCGGAGCGTTAGTGCCGGCAGAACCGGATACAGCGTTTGGAAAATAAAACATCAGGTAGCAAAGCGCAGGCTGCTCTATCTCTGTGGAAAGTTCCCGGTATTCCCCGAGGCCGAGCCGAAGCTCCCGGTTCAGATAATACATTAACTGCTGCCAGGGCCTGACGTACTGCTCGCAATCGCTGATAGCAGGATAAACGCCATTGATGATCTCCATCTCCGGCGCGAACCTTGCCATCTTCGCTACTTTGGGATTTTGAAATAAATCGATCCTGCCATTAGTAGCCTGCCAAAACAGCTCCCGTAAGAAGATATAATGTATAAATCCATAAGAATAATAACCAATCCCTTCCGAGCAATACCCATCATCCAGGTAACTTTCCAAATAATTAACCGAATATTTCTCCGCTATGGCTGCAAATACCGCACGTTGCCGTTTGTCTTCCAAAACTGCAAATGCAGCGCCCAGCACATTGGCCAGCTCCACCGGGTTATGGTTGCCTATATCTTTTAAAGACCGGAACTCGTTATATGCATTACCGGTATTTACGGCATTCAGCACCGGCTTAAAAATCCTTTGCTGCAGCGTGGTTCTTATTTGCTGCTTCAGGCCGGCCGGCAGTTTGCTATTCAGCAGATATAATGCCTGCGCCATGTCAGACCCATAGGCGGATGAACTTAAGCCGATGGTATAGCGCTTCCCTTCCCAGTTCGTCTTTTCCCCGTCTTCTGCAGGAAACGTCCAGGTACGGGTATGAACAATGCTTTGCAGTGCCGCAATAATAGCCGGCATATACTTTTCCTGGTTGGTAAGGCATTCTGCCCATACCATTTTAGCAAGCAGCATCCGGCGCTTCATAATAAACCGCTTGGAGGTTTCCGAATCCTTACCCCCGTAATAGCTCATGTAAATGGCTTCGGTAAGCTCCGGGAACGGCTTACTGCTGATGCTGTCTGCTTCTTCGATCAGTTTTTTAAACCGGCCGGTGGCATACAGGCTGTCCCAATGTTCACGTATCTCAATAGGATCACCGAACCCGCGGGGCTTATCCGGAAGCATGTCTGCCATCTGGTTTACCCGCTCTATGGCAGGCGCACTGATAACAGCCGGTTTTTGCGCATTTGACTGAACGCATGGCAGCAGGGAAACGATCACAAGTATATTGTAAAACAATTTCATGCTAAATGATTTTTCCTGATCATACCATTAATTTATCAGCTTATAAAGTACGGTTCCATGTGCCGCAACTCTTGCTATCAGCTTATTTTCCATCAGGCCTAATTCTTTTTGGTTCCATAAATCTTTAGCTTTAAACCGGGCGCTGAGTTTAAGATCGCTAAAATCAATGTTTACCTGCTCTTCGCCATCATTAAGGTTAAAGACTGCAACGTACTTAGCCCCTGCGGTTCCGGCTTCTGAAACCCATATCACAATACCGTTCCTGTTATATACTTCTCGCTGCATGGCTCCTGCCTGGTTTACCGCAATCACCTCTTCATTCGTAAGCAGCTTTAACGTAAAATCATCGTTCTGTGTAAGATCATTGCTAATAATTAACGGGGAGCGGCTGATGGCCCAAAGTGTGAATAAAGTATATTGCTCGTCTTTTGTAAACCTGGTCTGCCGCTCGCCTCCCGCATCACCGCTCCTGGTTCCAATTTTGCCAACAGGCAGCATATCCAGATCCGGCCACCGGCCGGGTACATGCACACTATATACCGCCCATTGCCGGGCATATTCAAACTGCTTTTTTAATTGAGGCCAGGTATCCCAAAAATCTGACGACACGCGGAACATATCCGCATTGTTCATTATATGCATCCTGGCTGTCAGCGGGGTGCTCCCGGGAGAAGTGCTGAAAACCATTTTTCTGCCTGACTTTTCGATTGCTCTCCGGATCGCTGTTATTTCATCTGCATGGTAGGGCATCGACAGGTCGTCTACCTTCACAAAGTCCACGCCCCAGGAGGCATACAGCGCAAAAATGGAATTATAATATTCCTGGCCACCGGGTTTGGTCACATCCACCCCATACGTTGCATTAAACCACAGGCACATATCTGCAGGATTGGCTATATCCCGGGCTTTAAAACCCGTTCCTGAAATGGGCATATCATTCTCCACCGCCTGCCAGGGAATGCCACGCTGAATATGTATGCCGAACTTTAATCCCTTCCCATGCACATAATCTGCCAGGTATTTGAACGAACCTTTGGCACCGGGAAATTTATTTTTCGCCGGGAGAAACCTTCCATACATATCCAGCTCTGCATCATGACGCGCATAAGACGCATGGTGAAAGGGGCTTTTCCTGTCGGCCGAAACGCTGGGGGAATACCAGGAGGCGTCAATAACCACATATTCGTACCCAAACGGCGCTAACTTTTCGGCTACATAATCCACCTGTTTTTTAAACTCGTCTTCTGTTATCTGCAGCCCGAAATTGTTCCACGAATTCCAGCCCATCGGCGGCTTTTCCGCGGCGATATATTTGGGCGTGTTGTTGATACGTTGTGTCATCTCGCCGTAAGGGGTTTGGGTATTGGCTACTCTCGGCATACCCCAGTTAGGCTGCGCCCATGCATAAAAACCAGTTATACACCCTATATAAATCAGGAAAAAACTTTTACTGTATTTTTTCATTTTTTGAAGTATGAATGATCTGAGGCCCCTATAGAAACAATATCCATTTGTTAAGGCATTACCGCCACCTGCGCCATTTCTTTATCACTCAGCGCCCTGTTAAATACAGCAATACCGCCAATGCGGCCTTTAAAAAAATTGCCCATTCCTTTTTTTAGCTGCACTGCTCCAATGGTAAAGTCAGAGCCGTTATTCCCCATGCCATCAGGGTAGTAATAAGGATTTTTAACCTGTGTTAGTCCCCCGGGATGCGCCTTCAAAAAACCGGCGGTACGTTGTATCAGCTCAGGCTCACGCGGCTGAAATACACCATTCAGATACGATTTAATATATGTTCCGTCGTAGGTAAATGCTGCACAAACCCAGGTATTTAAAGGCACTTGCTGCGGACTGGCCGAATAATCTATGCTATAAGGGAAAGGCGTGGTTGGCCCCCCGTTTTTTGAAATATGGCCACATACCTGGCTGTCTCCATTATAATAGGGCAATGATACGAACAGCCCATATTGCCGTTTGCCTCCATCATTATATTCATTCCACTTTCCTGCAACAAAGCCGGTGCCCCCACCCCATTTTACCCAGGCCATTACCGTAACAGCGTTGCTGCTTATATCCAGCGCGCCGGTATTTTCGTGCCTGACGTACCAATAAGAAGTGCTGCCATCCAGCTCCATCGATTTACCCGATAAAGGTCCGTCGCTTACAAACCTTGTGAAACCGGAGGCATTCAATTGCACCTGTTTGGCAGTGCCTGCAACCGGGAAGCCGGTAGTATCCTTAAAGTCCCAAAAAGCGACCAGTCCTTTACAGCCGGTAATTTTCTTTGTCAGCGGATTATTGTTTTTGAAGTGCTGCGCAGCGGTACAGCCTTCCAACAAGATTGCACTTATAAAAATTAACACACGGGCTTTGTAACGCATGGCTATAATGATTTAGCAAGTATCTGCATGGTTTCTTTTTGACGTTGCTGCACAAAGGCTCTTGCTTTTAATGCTTTTGCTTTAGCGGCTTCCGGATTTTGGGCAATGGATAAAACGGTTGGTACGATATTTTTCACCTGCCCGGGATCGTCCATATCAAACAGCCAATCGTCCAAACCAATATCTTTCCACATAAATCCCTTTGTACTTTGCTCATAAAACCGGCAAACCACGGCAGGTACCCCCTGCCCGATGCAAATAATGGGCGAGTGCATTTCCAGGCCAAACAGCCCGGCAGCTCTTTTATACGTGCTGAGCGCTTCATCTGTAAGCCAATACCGGTCTCTCCATACCACTTTTTTCTTTACGTCCTCCGGCAGCTTATCCAGCAAAAGAGACTTTCCTAAAGCCACCTGTGTCTCATCTTCCGGACAGATCAGCACTTTCATATTTGTTTTGCTTACGACTGCGGTAATCGCCTCCCGCAAAGGGCCGTTATCATGATCCTTCATCTTATTATTATAATCCACATGATCCTGGCGGTAAGGCCGGTTCTTGCCTTTGGCCAGCCACTCTTCCGTAAAACGGTAACGCGGTATGCAGCACATGAACCTGCCCTCTTCCAGCTCCTGTTCTTTCATAAAGGTCAATGCGGCGGCATCATTATGCAGATCAACAGCAAAAGTTCCGTCGGGGCCAAATTCCATAACAGGACAGGAAATACCATTATCTTTTGCAAACTGAAGCGATACGGAATCCCTGAAAAAAGCAAAAGCCGCATTGCTTACCAGCTCCGTGTCTAATGGCGTGGCCTTTATCACCTCATTCTTAGCCGCATAAATACCGGGAAAAGTAATACCGTAAATGCCGTAGGGCTTGCTGGTGTCCTTTCGCCATCTTACAATATTGTTTCTGCCTACGAGGGAGGGGCCGCTGCCATGTACCAGCAAATCTGCTTTTTTGATGGCAGCAGCTATCTCTTCTTCTGTTTGAACAACCGGGTAACGGGGAAAGCGCTTTTGCAGCATTTCCTTTACACCGTTTGCCACATCGTGCGGCCACAAAATTACCTCCACATCGGGCAACTGTTTTTCAAAAATAGCCAGCACACCGGGTGTGTGTGCAATATCCCCGATATTAAATGTCTGCCAGGACGAGCAAAGCAAGACCGTTTTTCTTCCGGCACCCATAGCTTTCACCCATGAAGGCATTAAGGCAGCGCCTAAAGCCAGCGCAGCGCCCTCTTTTATAAAAGCCCTTCTGTTCGCCATCTTTATATTTTTATAACAGGATTTTTATTTAATATTTTTTTTCACAACCTCCATCGTATCCTTTTGTACGGACCGTACATAATCCATAGCCTTCTTTACTTTTATTTGTGCATCGTTATAATTATTATGAATATTCAATAGCTCCCTGCTGATTTGTGAAGCCGGGGTTTCATCCATCAGGAAATACCAGTCGCCAAGCCCTATATCGCGCCACATCTGCCCTTTGCGCGTATCGGTGGATTGTTTTACATGTATGGAGGGAATGCCGTTTGCCACCGCCATGATGAGCGAATGGGGCTCGCAGCAAACCATCGCCCTGGCATTTTTATAAACGCTGGTGGCTTCATCCGGCAGCCAGAAACTATCGCGCCACACTACGTTCTTTTTTATATCATCCGGCAGCGGATCGTATAAATTTTCTTTACTGAATGCTACCTGGTAGGTAACCTCAGGGCATACCAGCACTTTAAGGCCCGTTGCTTTCACCCAGGAGGTAATTACGTTGCGCATCTTCTCACCGTCACGCTCTTTAAATGCCATGGAAATGGCATATTTCTCTTTCTCACTTTCCGAAGGCTCCCGGCCTACCATCTGCCAGTAAGGAGTATATCGCAGTCTTGGGATAACGCAAATGTACTCCCCTGCTTTTAACCCGACCGCCTGCAAATAATCCGCCGCTTTTTTATCGTTATAAATCTTTATTCCAAATGTTGCATCCGGTGCAAAGCCCTGTACAGGGCATTTATTATTCAGCGTTTTTAAATATTTTAAAGATTCGGTATCGCGGCAGTAAAAAAAAGAAGCATTTTCAATGAGCGCGGCAAGATCGCTGTCCACCTCATCTAACGAAACCCCGTAAATCCCAAAAGGCTTTTTCGTAATATCCCACCAGGCCTGCAATTCCTTTTGCGCTGTAACAAACGGGCCGGAGCTGTGTATAAAAAAAGAGCAATCATCAAAGGCCTTTTTTACATCGGCTGCGTTGTCCTCCGGCTTACTTTTAATCAGCTGCACTTTAGGAAAATACTGCTCCAGCAATTCGCCCACTCCCTTGTCGTAGGATTTTATCCATAATACGATCTCTACTCCGGTCAAATGTGCTTCCATGATGGCCAGTAGCCCAAAAGTGTGGCCTATATCCCCTATATTAACCGTTTGCCAGCCGGAGCGAACAAGGATTTTTTTTCCTTTCAGCGATCCGGTAGCTGCAAGCGCACTGGTTACAGGTAATAGCAAAGCTCCTGCCGAAGCTATAGATACATTTTGTATAAATTGTCTTCTGCTATTCATCATCTCTGTTCTTTATTATTTTACGATAGCATCCAGATAACGTTGGTCTTTGATCTTCCTGCCATCATCAAACACACCAAACTGCTTCCTGTATCCCCAAACGGTATAGGGAATATCATTTTCTTTAAATATGGAAACAATATCCTCCATGTATCGTGTTAGCAAAGCCCTGTCGGGATATTGAAAATTCACACCAAATTCACCGCAGTGTAAACGCAGGCCCGTATCTCTTGCCTTTTTAATTGCCGGTGCGATCATTTCATACAATACCTGCCGGTTAAAAACCCCGTTGTGCTTCTCCAGCACTTTCTGCGATGCTTCATCAAGGTTTTTCGCAATACTGTCCGCAACAATTTTGCCGGGATAGGTCAATGGCCCTTTTATTACTTTTAATGATTTATACGCATCTGAATTAAAATGGGTAATGAGATAAGGGTAGTAAAAGTGAAAGCTCAAAATAATATTAGGATCATTCTTTGGAACCTTCAGATCGCCGAAAGTGGTTACCCGGTTGGCTTTGTTAGACCCCAGTAGGATCACACGCTCCGGCTCCCGCTCCCGGATGGATTTTATTAAGGGCAGCGCTATATTGTTCCAGCTTTGGTTTTCCTTTGCATTGGGCTCGTTCAGCAATTCGTATGCCAGCAAGGTATCGGGATATTTTCCAAACTCATGCGACAACCGGTTCCAAAGATCTATAAAACGGGGCAGCGCATTGGGGTCGCTGAACAAAACAATGGAACTGTATCTGGAAAAATCGTGATCGCGCGTTTGATGGCAATCCAGAATGATACGCATATCGGCGGCCCGGCACCATTCGATGGTGCGATGGATTAGCTTTATTGCTTCTGTTTTAGGATTACCGTTTTCATCATAAATATTTATTTCCGCAACCGGAAGCCTCACATGGTCGAACCCCAGCGCCTTTAACTGCTTCAAGTCAGCTTCCGTAAAATAAGCCGCTCTTTCAGCATCGCTTGTAAATGTATTTTGCGACAACCAGGCGCTAATATTCATCCCTTTTTTCATTTCAAAAGGAACCTGTTTTGGTGACTGTGCCTGCACATGGCCCCATAGCAGAAGCAACCCCTGAAACAGGATCACAGCCGGCAGCAAAATAAGGACGCGCCTTTTTTTATTTTTTATGGTTGATACCTGCTTCATCATTGAAAGGCCGTTTTTTCAGATACAAGATCTTTATAGCGCATCAGGGCCTCAACGTAGTAATAATCGGCATAGGTTAGCGGAACATCTACTTCCGAATCATGGGGCAAACTGCCCACACTGTGCTTTAGCAGAAACCCCCTGGCTTCTTTATACTTTGTAAAATATTCCGGTGAGGACAAAGAACGGATCATTTGGGCGGCTACTTCAAGGTATTCCCGTTGCAGCGCTGCCTTATTATAATTATACTGGCTGAGCTCTATTAAAGCTGATGCGATAACAGATGTCGATGAAGCATCCCTTAATGCGTGGGGAATATCTGGTGCATCAAAGTCCCAATAAGGTATTTTATCTTTAGGCAAACGCGGATGATGTAGAATAAAAGCCGCTATTTTATTGGCCTGTGCAAGATACTGCTCATCCTTTGCCTCCCTGTACATCATCGTATAACCGTAGAGTGCCCAGGCCTGCCCCCGCGCCCAGGCAGAAGCATCGGAATAGCCCTGGTGCGTTCTTTTCCTGGTAACGGCGCCCGTGTTTTCACTGTACTCAACCACGTGGTAAGAGCTATAGTCAGGGCGAAAATGATGCTTCATTGTTTGACCGGCATGGGATACCGCGATCTTATAAAAAGAAGAATCGCCTGTAACTCTTGTGGCATAGAACAGCAATTCAAGGTTCATCATATTATCAATGATCACCAAAAACTCGTCCGGCTTTTTAGGATTCCACGACCTGATGCAGCCCGTAACAGGGCTGAACCTTGAAGCCAGGGACCTGGCGCTTTGAAGCAGTATCTTTTCATACCGTTTATTATAGCTCATCTTTAAAGCGTTGCCAAAGCTGCAATACATCATAAAGCCCAGGTCGTGCGTACCCTTATTATACTGCTCCTTTTCAAGAAGACTTAAGCGGCGCAGGGCTTCTCTGTACAAGGAGTCGTCCATGCTGTTTTTGCAGAGATAGAGGAGGGTTCCGGGGAAAAAACCGCTGCACCACCACCAGCTTTTACTGTTTTCGAGCGTGCCATCGGCTTTAACCGTCCTGGGGAAAAGCGAATCATTTACCTGGGTACAAAAATACCTGTATTGGCGCGAAGCCTTCTGCAACTGCTCTTCAATAAGCATTCGCATCTGTGACGGGTCTGCATCGATCTTTTTTTGTGCTGCTAAGGAATAAGACACGGCAAAGCATACCCACATAAGAAGAAAGCGCTTACTTGTTTTATGTGCCATCAACATATCCGGTATTTATTTATGCAGGTGAATGTTAATAACCAAAATCCTGTGTAATAGCTCCATGAGACGCTTCTATCACGTTTTGAGGTATCGGAAATATTTCGCTTTTATTGGGCGTAAAGCTTGCTGCAAATTTTTCGAGAAATCCTGCAGCTATTGCCTGTATCCAGTTCACAGCCGTATAACCACTGGGTGCTGCAGCAGGTACCGGAGCATACAAAGAATTGCCCCACACCAGGCTGCCGGTGCTGTTGTTCTGATAGAACATACGCAGCGGCAACACATCATAAGGCGCTTCCCTGTTGATCATTTTTTGCAGCTGGGCTTTTGTTTCGGCTAATTTAGTACCCAGCAAATTCCACCTTATCAGGTCCCACTTCCTGATGCCTTCGCTTACAAATTCATAAAGGCGCTCATCCTGTATCGCTTTTAAAAAGCTGCTTTTATCTGCGGTTTGTTCCACCGTCAGATCCGCATCATTGATTGATGTAAGCGTTACGGTGCCGCTAAAACCGCTGCCCCCGCCGCCGGAAACGGTTATTGCTGGTGCGCTGGTGTAATTACTGCCCAGGCTAATCATATCGATTGATGTAACAGCCCCGTCATTGATTCTTGCAACGGCCCTGGCGCCCGATCCGCCGCCACCGCTAAAGGTAACTGTAGGGATGCTTGTGTATCCGGTACCACCATTATCAATGGTTACGTTTTTTACAGCATCCACCGCCCAGCTTCTCCTCCTTACCTGGTTCACAGCTTCCACGGCTTCAGCAGTAGGGCCCGTAAGCTCATTCTCGGCCTCGGCATACATTAGCAAAACATCCGAAAAACGAATAATAGGCCAGTTCAATCCATAGTAAGTTTTCCCCTCGTTTAATGGTATTGCCGGCGTTATCCAGTCACGCCTCCATTTACCATCGGAAACACCTGCAAGCGTAGTGGCCGTATAATTACTATTGGTTATAGTGAATGGAGCAGCAGAAACATCCCTTCTTAAATCATACGGGCTGAATGCGTAAAGCATGGTGGGCATTATAAAATTGCGATAGTTGCCGAAACTGGTACCGTTCGTAATTACCCGGATGCCATTCCATGTGCCCAGCCTGCTGTCTGCATCGCCTTCCCCTGCCATGGCCACTTCAAACAGCACTTCGCCGTTAGGCTCAATCGTGTTGGCCAGTATCGCATCCTGCCAAACAGCCTGGAAGCTGGGGTTTAACTTATGTATATCCTGACGCTGCATGATGTCAAAGCACTCGTCTTTTGCTATCTGGTAAAATTTTAAAGAATCCGGCCGACGCTCCATGGTACGGGTTTCCCTACGCAGGGAATAACCTCCCCTGAACAAAGCGATCCGGGCTCTTAATGCTTTTACAGCGCCTTTGGTAATACGCTCATCAACGGCCACTCCCGATTCTCCGCGCCAGGGTACCAGCTCAGATGCAATACGCAGGTCTTCAATGATATGATCGTAGATGCTGTCCCTGTCTGTTTTGGGAAGATCGAAGTTGGTAAGCTGAATGGCCGGTGCATACGAGGCTGGTACATCGCCCCAGAATTTAATCAGCTCTGAATAGAACAAGGCTCTTAATGTTAGTGCCTCGCCGTACAAACGTGCCAGCGCCTGTTTTTCTGATTCAGCGCCATTCGTATAACCCGGCATTAACGGGATATTGTATATACAAATATTAGCACGCTCAATGCCGCTGTATAATCTTGTAAAAACAGGCGAAAGGTTGCTATTGGTGGCAGTAAGATCGTAAGCGTTTAAAGATCGCTGCGCATCGGTAACCGCACCGGCAGAATAACCGATCATTTCATCGGTATCAAAGGGAAATACAAGGCTAATATTCAGGCCATAGTTTACGCCGCACAACCGGTTATACACACCCAGTAAGGCCTGTAATGCTGTATTGGAATTTTCAAAAACGGCCTGTTCGGATGCTTGGGATACCGGTTGCTGGTCTAAAAATTTTTTACAGGCCTGAAAGCTCAGTACAACGATTAGTGCTGAAATGATATATATATAACTGAATATTTTTTTCATTCGTATTTCTTTTGTTTTATTTATAAGGTAAGATTAACGCCTAATACATAATTCCGGGTACGGGGATAGGCCGAATAATCTACCCCTGGCGTTACCCCGGTAGACCTGCGGGTATTTACCTCGGGGTCATAACCGCTGTATTTCGTAAACACGGCTATATTATTGGCAGTAGCAAAAATCCTGAATTTCCTGATCTTCATCCGGGAAAGCCAGGAAGGCGCTACTGTATAGCCCAGCGTAATATTGTTAAGGCGCACAAAAGAGCCGTCTTCTACTGCCCAACTAGTAATATAATACCCCGGAGTGCTTCTGATGGGCATCCACAACTGCGCATTTTTATTGGCTTCTAACAGTACCTCAGGAGCTTCCCCGATCACTGAACTTCCGGAAACCCTCTGGATAACGTTTCCCTGCGCATCAATCGTTTTCCAGCGGTTCTCCATTTCTTTTGGCAGGTTGTTATTATTGAGGTAACCGTTGGAAAACTCCAGCTTATTGGCATTTAAAATATCGTTGCCAAACTGGAAGTTTAGGAACAGGCTGGCATCAAAATTGCCCACGGTGAACATCTGGTTCAAACCGCCAAACACTTTTGGGGTACCATTGCCTAAAACTGTTTTATCATCTTCATCTATAATCCCATTGCCCGAAAGGTCTTTTAGTTTTACCGAACCCGGTTGGGCCACACCAAACATCGGGGCTGAATTAGGCACGCCTTCTTTTAACGTGTATATTTTAGTTTCTGAATTATAATCAAAATCTTCCACCTTATAGAACCCGTCAGATACATACCCATACATATTTCCAACAGGTTGCCCGACCTCCACGATAAAGTCTCCGCCTGTGCCCAGCGACACCCAGCCCGAATTCTGGATATAAGAATCTAAACCGCTGGCCAGTTTTTTTACAACATTTTTATTAAAGGATATATTAAAATCGGCATTCCATGTAAAATTTTTCTTTTTTACAAGCAGCGATGACAACTGCACTTCCACGCCGGAGTTTCTTGTATCTGCCGTATTCTGAAGCTGGGTGGTGTAGCCTGTAATAAACGAAATGGGGACGCTGGTTAACACATCTCTGGTATCGTTGCTGTAAAGGTCTACAGATACCTGGAGCCTGTTGCGTAAAATTGAAAAATCAACCCCGATATTTTTGCTGACCGTAGTCTCCCAGGTTAAATCGGGATTTGCCAGAGCATCGGTTTGATAACCGAAACTGGTAAGACTATTGTTGAGGCCATATAAAGAGTTGGCTGTAAAATTGGAACTGAATATATAACTCGGCACCCGGTTATTACCGGATGTGCCGTAAGTAAGCCTGAACTTAAGGTCCTGCAGCCAGTTTACATCCTGCATAAATTTTTCTTTAGAAACCCGCCAGGCAAAAGACCCCGAGGGAAAATAGCCCCAGCGATTTTCCGGCGCGAACTTGGAAGAGCCATCGGCCCTTAAGGTAAATGCAAACAGGTAATTATCTTTAAAGGTATAATTTACACGACCAAAAAAGGAAAGCAGGGTGCTTTTGTCATAATCCCGGAGCGGGTAGCCCGGCCGCACTTCTCCCTGCGTAAACTGGTTCAGGGCAGTTTGTGCTGAAATGCCTCTTGGATAGTTCATAAACTGAGATGTCAGATCATCTCCCACACTTACAAAGGCTTCTTGTCCTAACAACACGGTAAGATCATTATTCTCTGCAAATCTTCCTTTAGATTTATTGTTGGTGTAAGTAAGCACATTGGATAAATTGTAGCTTTTATCCGTCATATTATACAATGCCGTACTGGGATATCCTATACTGCGGAGTACATCATTGAATTGTTCAATATCTGTTATTCTGCTATTGTAGCCACCGGAGGATTTGAATGAAAGCGCATTACTGAAAGCATAATTCAGGTACCCCCCTATATTTACCTGGTCCACCGCCGTTGTGCGGTATTTTGCCAAAGCCCAGGCCAGAGGATTGTAAAGTCCTAAGCCACCACCCTGGTTGGTATCGTCAAAATAATCTTCGTCAAATTCATCAACGGCCTCACCATTATCCAGGTAGGGTTTGTACTTTACAAGATTCCTGATCCCATTCAACTGGGCATTACCGGGATCGGAGGTGCCGGCTCCAAATGATTTGGTATTAGAGTAACGCATGGTAACTCCCACTTTCAGCTTTTGGGTAACCGTTTGATCCAGTTTTAAATTAGCGAGATAACGTTTATAGTTCGTATTTATGACAACACCGTTAGTATTATTGTATGTAAGGCTTAAGTTGTACTTCGTTGAATTGTTCCCTCCATTCAAAGCCACATTATGTGTTTGCTGCCAGGCGTTGTTGCCCATTACTTCCCGTTGCCAGTTAATGGCCTTGTAATCCTTGAACCGGGTCAGGCCATCGAAAGTAGAATCTTTATATATCCTGGTAAACATCGCCTGATCAGTTGTAGTACCGCGCGTACGCTCCCACTGGTACACTACAAACTCATAAGGGCTCATTACGGGTATGGTGGAGGGCAGCTGGTTGAGCCCTACCAAACCACTATAGGTAATCGTGGCAGCGCCCGATTTTCCGGATTTTGTAGTAACCAACACCACGCCATTGGCACCGCGCGAGCCATATATGGCAGTAGCAGAAGCATCTTTCAGCACATCTATCCTGTCAATATCCTGCGGAGCTATAGACCTTAAACCATCGTCTACCTGCACACCATCTACAATATATAACGGGGAATTATCCTGCGTAATAGAGGCGCCCCCTCTGACGATAATCTTCACATCTGCATCAAGCGAGCCTTCCGAGGTAGTAACCTGTACCCCGGCCAAACGTCCGGCCAGTGCCTGTTCTGCCGAATTGATGGTTACATCTTTTAGCTCCTTTGATGTTACAGAAGAAACAGCCCCCGTCAGGTCTTTTTTCTTAACCGTTGCGTAGCCAATCACTACCAGGTCTTCCAGCGAGCCGCTGGTTTCCATATCTACCGATAAATAAACGGTAAGGGAGCGGGCAGCAACAATATTTGCCGTAATTTTTACTTTTCGGGTCTTGTATCCAATATAGGAGATGTCCAGTACATCATTTTCATTCAAATCAAGACTGGCTTCTCCCTTTGTATTGGTGATACCGCTGACCTTATTACCATTTACGGTGATGGTAGCGCCTGCCAGGGGATTTCCAAGCGTGTCCACCACCTTAACAATTACCGGAATAAATACGGGCGCTGCTGCCACCAATGTATTTAGCTGAGGGGGTTGCTTTGTTTTGGGTAACAGTAAAATGTTTTTTTCAGAAAACCGGTATGTAATTGGCTGATCTTTTAATATTACATCCAGGAACTCGGAAAGCGGCATGTTTTCTGCCACAACAGTAACGGGCTTGCCGGTTTGCACCAGGTTTTCCGTGTGTAAAACGCCATAGCCGGTTTGTTCTTTTATTTCGGCTATGACGGCCTTAAAAGGCATTCGATCTGCTTTTAGGGTAATATGTTGCGATAGACCCGTGGCATATACACCTGTAATGGCAACCAGCGTCAGAATTAAGTACAGCTTCATTGCAAGAAAGAAGGTTCTGTTCCCTTTTTTTAGAAGTTTTTCGCTGCTACTTCTGCAGAACAAAGGCATTCTTTTTAAGAATAATTGAGCAGCTGCAGCCGGAATGATTTTTTCAAACTCAATAATTTTCAGAAACGCAAAAGCGGGTTCGCTCCAAAGCGCTTTTGGAATTTTTTGCATAAATTGCAATCGTTTTTGATGTTAAAAAATGGTAACGACAATCGTTTTTTCATCAGTAAACGTACACCGGTAGTGGTTACGACACTACCGGCTTTTTTACCGGTCTTTTATTAATATTTCATCCAATAATTTTTTATTAGCAGAGAATACTTCGCAAGCGCAGCATTCGTCTAATGTGAGAAAAATGTATTATGCTGTATTTCCTATAAAAACAAGCTTAAAACCGCTTTAACGGACAATGATCTTTTTTCCCTGCAGCTCTAAATGCACATTGTAATATTCCAACGCTTTAATAGCTCCTTTCAGCGTTGTGTTTCGGTTAAGATCGCCACCAAAATTAATCTGTGGCACTTCGCCTTTGTAAACCACTTCCACATCATACCACCGTTCAAGCAATCGCATCACTTCTTTAAAATTCAATCCTTCAAAATTAAAATAACCTTTTTTCCATGCTATGGATTCGCCAGCGTTCACCGGCTGAACCGCTATTTTATTTGTTGCCTTATAAAAGATCTGGGCCTGCTCGCCGGGTTTAATCCTCACTTCACTCCCTTCTTTTGAAGACACTTTTACCGACCCTTCAAGCAGTGTAACCTTTGTATTATCTTCATCCTTATACCCTTTTACATTAAAATGAGTACCCAAAACCACTACTTCTTCCCTGTTATTGATGTTCACTTTAAAAGGCATTTTGGCATTTTTCGCCACTTCAAAATACACTTCGCCGGTAACTTCTATTTTCCTTTCCTTTCCTTTAAAAACTGTGGGATACGTGACAGAACTGGCGTTGTTGAGCCACACTTCCGTGCCATCGGGCAGCGTAAGCTGGTATTGCCGGCTGTTAGGCGTTGCGATTGTATTCATCACTGCTTCATGACCATTATTATCGTATACTATAGCGCCATTAATTACCCTTGCAGTAGCGCCGCCCTGTAATGCTATAACACTATTTTTGACAGTATCCAGCAGTATCGAAGAACCATCAGATAAAGTAAGCACTGCTCCTTCTCTGCCGGGTTGTATATCATCCGTTCCCGCCCGGGCCACCGCCGGTGTATCCCTGTTTACGAGGGTTTGCCAGATAAATATACCGCACAGCAGCGCCGCCGCAGCAGCCGCCACCCACCATTTATTAAGAAAGCGCACTTTCTTATCTTTTTTATCTGTGCCATCTATGGCATGCATTTTATCCTGCAACAATTCCCATCGCACGTTACTGCCCTGTTTCCACTCATGAAATTGTTTCAGATTTTCCTTTAGCCAATCGTCGTTTTCTATATTATCAAGCAATTGTTTTCCGTAGGCCGACCGCTTCACCCAATGATCCAGGTATTCCTGTTCATCCACGGGGAGCTTTCCCCCGCCCCGAACTTTATTCAGGATGTTGATTAACCTGTTATCCGGATTGATTTGACCATTCATACTCATATAAAACAATTGAAAGCAGCAAACGCTGCAAAAAAAGTAATATTTTAAAAAAATTATTGTGCTATTTCCCCACGCTTAATAGCAGCAACCCAATACAGGCCGAAAATAATTGTTTGGGAGCAAGGGCTTTTCTTAGTTGTACGAGCGCGCGCGCTTTGGCTGAACGAACACTGCTTTCTTCCATAGAAAGCATTTGTGCTATTTCTTTGGTTGATAATTCATCAATAAATGTCAATTGTAATATTTGCCTGTGATTACCGGGTAAAGATTGTATTTCGTTATAAACTTCCGCCAGCAATTCACTTTGTAACATTCTGTATTCAATGTAAGCATCATCGTAAACTGCACTTTCCCTTAAGATAGCCTGATGAGTTGCCTGAAGCATATTCCGGCGTTTAATATGATTCAGGGCAAGATTTTTGACGGTTGTGTACAGAAATGAACGTACCGCTCCCGGGGTCGTAAAATGATCCTTTTGCTCCCAAAACTTCTGAAAAGCAATAAGAACGCTATCCTCCGCCTGCTGCTTGTCGCTAAGCAGTTTTTCGGCAAAATATAGCAGCGCTGGTTCCTGAAATTCAAAAAACCGGCGAAAAGCTTTCTGATCTCCCTGAGCTATTTGCAATATAAGCTTTTCCTCCCTATGTATAACACCTGTATTCAATGTCATTTAAGGATAAAAATAGTAAAATATACAGCTGAAGCAGTTATTAACGGCCTCTATTTCCATTTGATTAAGCAGTCCTACGTCTGGATTTAAAGACAGGCCGCTTATCCCGGCTTATTAAGAAATCATTTTCATTATGGGCAAACAGAAGCGCCCCTACCAACCACTCGCCAGCACATCGGCCAGGTGCATCGGTTTTATTTTATAGCCCTTGCCATTTATGTATCCCTCCAAATGCATCAGGCACGACAGATCTGTGCTTATTAAATAATCTGCATCCGTATCTAAAGCGTTTTCGACTTTTTGTTCTCCCATTCCAATGGATATACCCGGGAATTTCACCGCAAATGTGCCTCCAAAGCCACAACAGGTTTCCACATCATTCATTTCCCTGAGATACAGGCCTCTTACATTAGACAGCAATTGCCTGGGACCCTGTTTTATTTTGCATTCTCTTAATGCCGCACAGCTATCGTGGTAAGTGGCAATACCATTCAGCTCCGCCCCGCAATCTTCGATCTTTAAAATGTTTAATAAAAATTCGGAAAATTCATAGGTTTTGGCTCCCAATGCTTTCACCTCGTTGTGCAGGGATGAATTGTCAAATAACTTTTGGTAGTAATTCCTGATAAAACCTACACAGCTGGCACTGGGGGCTACTATATAGGCAGCGCCCTTAAAATTGCTGATAAATTTACTGCAGACCGCTTTGGACTCGTTCCAGAAACCCGCATTAAAAGCCGGTTGCCCGCAACAGGTCTGGTCAGGGTTATAATGAACATTACAACCAAACTTTTCCAAAACCTTTACCATGTTAAATCCTGTATCAGGATATAACTGGTCTACAAAACAGGGAATAAATATCTGTACATCCATTTTTACATTACTCCATCATTTTAAGCGCTGTTATGGCGGCCTCCTCCCCTTTATGGCCGTGCTTTCCTCCTATTCTTTCCAGCGCCTGTTCGGGCGTATTTACTGTCAGCACACCAAAAACGGTGGGAACGGGCAAACTAAGATTCAGGTGTAAAATACCATCCGATACCATGCGGCACACATAATCAAAATGCGGAGTATCGCCCTGTACCACGCAGCCAAGGGCAATATAGGCGTGCGGCTCGTCGAGCATCTGGTGGTGGGCTTTCTTCCAGTGCCGCTGTATGGCAAAAGGTATTTCCACGCACCCGGGCACTACAAGCGTTTCGATTCTTGCATTGTAAGATTCCAGAATGCGCCTGCTGCCGCTTTCCAGCTCATCAACAATGTCTGCGTTCCATTCCGTTTTAACCAAAACAATAAAGGCATCCTGTTTAAAGATGCCTGTATTGGTATGTATTACATTACTGTTTCCTGGTGATGCCATTTTAATCTGCATTATAAACACCCAGCTGCGCCAGGTATTTGTCGGCCTCAAAGCCCTGCTGCGTGCGTGGGTATTTTTCTTTTAATTCTTTATATAATTCAATTGCTTCGTCCTTGTTATTTAATACATGCTGTGCCAGGTAAGCGCCCCTGAACAATGCATCAGAAGAAGCCTGCTGGTCAGACTCAAAATAATGAGCGGCCTTTTTATAATAATCCAGCGCTTCCGAACCTTTGCCCATATCGCCATAGGCATCGCCCAGCAATAAATAAGCCCGTTGCTGTATCTGTTTGGAATCGGTGCTGAAATCCTTTAAATACTCAACCGCCTT
Organism: Niabella sp.; assembly: GCA_047606125.1. Taxonomy (GTDB): domain Bacteria; phylum Bacteroidota; class Bacteroidia; order Chitinophagales; family Chitinophagaceae; genus Niabella. The sequence goes on from JASGEW010000023.1 coordinate 31,409, forward strand.
GGCATTTTGATTTAATTTAAGATAGCAAACCCCTGCATAAAACTTAGCCAGGTTGCCTGTTTTCGTTCCGCTGTAAGTGCCTGCAATTTTAATGAATCCCGGGTTTACGCCATCGCCGTTAAGGGCAAGGTTTATAGAATCCATTCGGTAGTACGCTTCGGCTTTAAAACTTTTATCTGCGGCTTCGGCCTGTTTTGGTTTTACAATAAATTCCTTATATGCAAAAAAACCTCCTGCCAGAATTACGAGAGCGCCCAAAACCAGCCCGATGGCTTTGCCGTTCTTCGCCCATATATCTTTGGCTCGTTCTACTGTTTCGTTAATCTCAAGCTGCTCATTTTCAGCCGGTTTATGTTCTTTAACTGCCATTTTATTTTTAATGAAATTATAACTGATACTAATCTACTATAAACGGGTAATGCTGATCCATATAAACATCTTTCAATACTTCATCATCGCTTGGGAATGGACTTTCTTCAGCAAATGTTACTGCATGCGCCACTACTTCCTCACAACGGGTATCGATTTCTTTCAGCGTTTCTTCTGTTGCGTACTTATTTTCAAGTATATCTTTTCTTAACAGCGTAATGGGATCTTTTGACTTGTACTCCTCCACTTCGTCTTTTGTACGGTATTTCTGGGGATCGCTGATCGAATGTCCTTTATACCGGTAAGTTTTAATTTCAAGCAATGTGGGACCGCCTTTCTCCCTGGCACGCTTTACCGCTTCAGCAACTGCATCATGCACCGATTCGGGGTTCATCCCATCTACTGTTGCAGCAGGCATATCAAAACCCGCTCCTAACTTCGCTATATCCGTAACGTTAGAGGTACGCGCTACAGAAGTACCCATTGCATAGTTATTGTTTTCGCAAATGTACACTACCGGCAGCTTCCAAAGCATGGCCAGGTTAAAGCTTTCATGCAAAATACCCTGTCTTGCCGCACCATCTCCAAAAAAGCAGAGCACAACATGGTCGGTGTCTTTATAATTTTCAGCAAAAGCCAATCCTGTACCCGTGCCAATTTGCGCTCCAACAATACCGTGGCCGCCAAAAAAGTTTTCCTTTTTACCAAAAAAGTGCATGCTGCCGCCTTTTCCTTTGGCGCACCCTGTGGCTTTACCATATAACTCGGCCATGCAGCTGTCGACCGACACACCTTTGGCAATGGCTAAACCATGATCCCGGTAAGCGGTTATAAAAATATCTTCAGGTTTAGTGGCTGTCATACATCCGGCAGCAATAGCTTCCTGGCCCACATACGCATGGAAAAAACCGCGTATTTTACCATCCATTTTATACTTCTCTTCTGCTGTAAGCTCAAACTGGCGAATTAACTGCATCAATTCATACCAATACAAATACGTTTCTTTAGAAAATTTTGTTGCCACCTGCTAAAATTTTGAGTAGCAAAAGTAAGGGAAAAAACAATTTAAAGCTAACAGCCTTATACATTAAAGCGCAGCGCCTCCCTAATGTTATTTAAACGGCGTATCATTCGATCATACAAGGCTCCAAACAAAACTTTAAAAAATAATGATTCTTTAAAGATGCAACATCAAAAGGTATGGCGCCAACGGCCTATTTTTATCGGATAAATTTCTTTATATTGGAAACCTAAATTAGTTATGTTGAAACTTATACCAAGAGATATCAGTTGGTTATCGTTTAATGAACGCGTGTTGCAGGAAGCGGCCGATCCTACTGTGCCGCTTAAAGAAAAAGTAAAGTTCCTGGGTATTTTTTCCAATAACCGGGACGAATTTTTCCGTGTGCGCGTAGCTTCTCTGAAGCGCATGCTGCAGATAGAAACCAAAATGAAAATGCATGCCGAAAAAAATCCCCAGAAAATACTGGACGAAGTACAGCGGCTGAACGGCGAACAACAAATTGCATTTGAGAAGGTATGGGCAGAGGTGTTGTCGGAAATGAACAAAGAGCACATTTTTCTGAAGAACGATAAACAATTAAACGCGGAGCAAAAAAAATACATCCTTGATTTTTTTGACAAAGAAATAAGCGCCAATATTATTCCGCTGATGGTGGAAAATATTAAAAAATTTCCCAACCTGCGGGATAAATCTATTTTCCTGGGTGTGGTAATGTCTAAAAGCACGGAGAAGGCCGACCGAAAATATGCTATTATCGAAGTGCCTGTAACGGCGGTAGGCAGCAGGTTTATTGTACTTCCTTCAAAAGAAGGCACACACGATATTATGCTGCTGGAAGACGCGATCAAATTTAACCTGCCGGATATTTTCGGTTTCCTGGGTTATGACGAATTTCAGGCACATATTTTTAAATTTACCAGGGATGCCGAGCTCGACATTGATAATTCGGATACGGCCACTATTATGCAAAAGCTGGAAAAAGGTTTAAAAAACAGGAAAAGAGGAAAACCGATCAGGATGGCCTACGATGAGAACATCGACCCCGGTTTTCTCGAATACCTGCTGGCCCGTATGGAATTATCAAAAAAAGATAACCTGATGCCCGGCGGAAGTATTCATAATTTCCGCCATTTTATGGATTTTCCGGCACAGGTGTTCAGCGAGAGGACCAAAAGGAAACAGCCTTTTTTACATCCCTTGCTGGTGGACGAACGTGTGGGCGATGTGTTATTGAAAAAAGATGTACTACTCCATTTTCCCTACCACAGCTTTACACCTGTTATTGATATGATACGGGAGGCCGCTTTTGACCCGGATGTGAGCTCTATAAAAATATCCTGTTACCGGCTCGCTTCCCAGTCAAAGATCATTAATGCATTAATAAACGCGGCAAGAAACGGGAAGGAAGTGACGGTAATGATGGAGCTGAAAGCAAGATTTGATGAGGAGGCCAACTTACAGTGGCAGCAGGCTTTAATAGATGTTGGCGCTAAGGTATTGACCGGCACACAGGACATGAAAGTGCATGCTAAAATATGCATCATCAAAAAAAAGATTAAGAACAACGTGATACATTATGGCTTTGTAAGTACCGGGAATGTGAATGAAAAGACTGCCCGGCTTTATGGCGACCATTGCCTGCTTACTTCCAACAGGTTTATTATGACCGATGTGAACCGTATTTTTAATTTTTTACAACGGCCTGATACCGGCGGTAGCTTCCTTGCCCGGTGCAAAACGCTTATACCCAGTCCCCATTATGTGCGTACAGAACTGGACAAACTGATCGGGCAGGAAATCGTTGCGGCACAAAAAGGCAAAAAGGCCGAGATCATTCTTAAAATGAATTCGATGGCGGATGCCCGGCTGATCGAACGACTGACAGAAGCTGCAAAAGCAGGCGTCATCATTAAGCTGATCATCCGTGGCATTTTTTGCATGCAGTCGGAAAATAAAAAATTCAAAAAAACCATTAAAGCGATCAGTATTATTGATGAATACCTGGAGCATGCGCGGGTGTGGGTATTTCATAACCGCGGAAGTGAAAAGGTTTTCATATCTTCCGCCGACTGGATGATCAGAAATATCGAGCATCGGGTGGAAGTCACCTGCCCTGTTAAAGATGAAGCCCTTAAAAAAGAACTGATAGATATTTTGAATATACAATTAAGCGATAATACTAAAGCACGGATATTAAATAACGAGCTCAGTAATAAATATGTGAAGCGCAACGGGGAGAAACCGGTAAGGTCTCAGGAAGAAATATATAATTATCTTATTAATAAAACTTATTAGGCGTTGAAGTTAGCAGCCATAGATATTGGAAGTAATGCGGCCAGGCTATTAATTACAGATGTGTTTCACGATAAAAAGAAACAACCTGAATTTATTAAATCCAACCTGATACGGGTACCGCTACGCCTGGGTTTTGATGTTTTTGATACGGGCGAAATCTCTCCTCAAAAAGAAGAACACCTGGTACAAACCATAAAGGCGTATAAACATTTACTAAATGCTTATGAAATAAAAAATGTGAAAGCGTGCGCCACTTCGGCCATGCGCGATGCGAAAAACTCGGCCGCCATCATTAAAAGGATCAGGAAAGAAACCAGCGTGGATATCAAGATCATTTCCGGCGATAGTGAGGCCTCCCTGATTTATGAAACCCATATTGCCGAAACCCTGGAAAAAGATATTTTATACCTGTATATAGATGTTGGTGGAGGAAGCACCGAATTAACTTTTTTCCTTAATGGCGAAGTGGTTTTCAAACAATCATTTAATATAGGCACCATCAGGTTGTTAAAACAGCAGGTAACAGAATTGCAGTGGGAAGAGATGAAAACCGTTATACGGGCACAGGTAAAGGGCGCAAAAAAAGTAATGACGATTGGCTCCGGCGGCAACATCAATAAAGTATTTTCGCTTTCCAAAAGAAAAGAGGGGAAACCCATTCCATTAGCGTTGCTGCGCGATTTTTATAAAGAGATGAACAGCCTGAGCATTAAGGAAAGAATGAGCCTGTATAAAATGCGTGAAGACCGGGCAGATGTAATTGTGCCGGCGCTTTTGATATATGTAAATGTGCTGAAATGGGCCGACGCAGCCGAAATACTGATACCAAAGATCGGTTTAGCCGATGGGCTTATACATGCCCTGTACGATGAGATCATCAAAAAGGCGCTGGAATAAGGTAAGGGAGAACGGTGAATAATAAATGATAAATTTTAAATATTGAATTTGTTTACACTTAAAAATTAAACAACAGAAGTGTGTCAGTAAATAAAGAGATAAAACGGGTAACTACCAATACCCTGGTGAAGATGAAAGAAGCGGGTGAAAAAATTTCCATGCTCACCGCTTACGATTTTTCATTTGCAAGAATCATTGATGGAGCAGGTATTGATGCCATCCTGGTAGGAGATTCAGCTTCCAATGTAATGGCGGGTCATGAAACCACACTGCCCATAACACTTGACCAGATGATCTACCATGCCAGTTCAGTGATACGCGGCGTAAAGCGGGCACTGGTGGTGGTGGATCTTCCATTTGGCGCCTACCAGTCCAACTCCGAGATCGCGCTGGCATCTGCCATCAGGATCATGAAAGAAACCGGCGCTCACGCTATTAAGCTTGAAGGAGGTGCCGAAGTAGTGGAATCCATAAAAAAAATAGTATCGGCTGGTGTACCGGTAATGGGGCACCTGGGATTAACGCCGCAATCTATTTACAAGTTTGGCACTTATGCAGTAAGAGCAAAAGAAGAGGCAGAAGCAGCGCAATTAAAAACAGATGCCCAACTATTGCAGGAAGCAGGATGCTTTGCTTTGGTGCTGGAAAAAATACCGGCCGGGCTTGCCAAAGAGGTAACCCAAAGCCTTCAGATACCTGTTATTGGCATCGGTGCAGGCCATCATTGCGACGGGCAGGTACTGGTAATGCATGATATGCTGGGCATTAATACAGCATTTAAACCAAAATTTTTAAGACAATACCTCAATATTTTTGATCAGGCTACTGAAGCCGTGCAAAATTATGTAAGAGATGTAAAAAGCGCAGACTTTCCTAATGAAGATGAACAATACTGATCATTTTCAAAAAAAGTTGCTATATGTCCCGCTAATTGAACAGATCATAACTATCTGCCGGCACCCAGCTTCCTTCTGCTATTTCGGCTTCCAGATAAACAAAGCCACACAAATATCGTACAGCGGTAATTTTCAGGTAAAAATAAAATTTACTAATTTTATTATATGAATCCTAAAGTTGATTTTTACTTTGAAAAAGAAAAAAAGTGGCAGGCCGAAATTATGTTACTGAGAAAGATTGTACTGGACTGCGGTCTCAATGAAGAGCTGAAATGGGGCTGTCCCTGCTATACACTGGGCAAAAGCAATATTGTGCTGGTACACACTTTTAAAGCATATTGCGCATTGTTATTCTTTAAAGGCGCCCTGTTGAAGGATACAGATAACCTGCTTATTCAGCAAACAAAAAATGTACAGGCAGCCCGCCAGATACGGTTTACCGGTGTTCGGGAAATAAAACAGCTGGCTTCCACGCTTAAAGCTTATATATACCAGGCTATTGAGATCGAGAAGGCCGGCCTGATCGTTCCTTTAAAAAAAACAGCAGACTTTGAGATACCCCTGGAATTTCAAAAAAAGCTGGATCAGAAAGCTGCCCTGAAAAAAGCTTTTGAAGCCTTAACACCCGGACGACAAAGAGCATACCTGTTTTATTTTTCCCAGGCTAAGCAAGCCAAAACCCGCGAGTCGCGAATCGAAAAATATATACCACAGATTCTTGAAGGCAAAGGATTAAATGATTAAGGTTACAACGGCTGGGAAAAAACTGCTCCGTTTCCATCCTTCATATTACATACTGAAAAACAGGTACATATAATGCTTTATGTAACCTTATTCTTAAGGATGAAGATCATTTGCTGCAGTTGCATATAAACCGATCAATGCACCGGTGAAGCCTCCCGCAACATCTGTTGATAAAATATCCCCCGACACAATGCCCCCGATATTTTCGAATGGCTTGTCCCCCACTGCATAACTAAATCTGTAAGTGTCTCCGTTAGCAGCTACCTGCAGTTTCACCGGCTGGTTTAGATCAATCGGGATACTTGCAATAATTTTTGTATTGCCATTATCCGTTCTTGCTAACAGCAAATAAGGGATCTTTTCTTTTTTTGTAATGCCTAAAACATAATTAAAAAATTCTTTCTGGTAACATACTATTCCCGCCATATCTTTTGCCGATCCGGGATAATATTTAATGGTTACAATTGCTTCAAATGTATTATGCTGTTGCCGGTAAAAAAGCGCAGATGTGGGCTGCCGGGCATTTATGGTAACGGGAAAGGGGCGCAACCTTAATCCTTCTTTTGAAATGCTGATAAAATTTTCCCGCGGGCCTCTCACTCCCACCCAGCGATAATCAGGAACAGGATCTTTGAAATCATCTGTGAAGGTGAAATTACCGTTTGGGAAAAAACCGTCTTTTCCTGTTTGGTTGATAACGCCCGAAGGCATTTGCTGTTTTATGTGAAGCGGCGTCAATCCATTTTCAAACACAGGAAAAGTGCCAGACCAGTCAACCGGTAAAATAAAAGTCTCCCTTCCGGTATTCACACGGCCCTTTTCATTAGGCCGTACACCCAGGAATACGCCGTAATACGTGCCATCAGGGCCTTCTATAAGATCGGCATGGCCTGTACATTCCACTTTATCCTTCCTGTCTTTAAACAGATATCTCTGGGTGAGGATGGGATTATTCGGTGCCGGAGTGTAAGGTCCCTTTGGATGATCGCTGATAAAAATAACTTCGCTGTGCCAGTTGCCGGTACCGCCTTCCGCACACATTAAATAATATTTTCCGTTCTTTTTATACAGGTGCGGACCTTCTATCCAGATGGGTTTGTCTACAATATCAACACCCCCGTTTATAATTATTTTATCGCTGCCGGGGATTACTTTATCATGATCTGCATCATACTCCCATATTTTAATTACCCTGTGACCGTTATATAGCGCTGTTCCTTTATCAGGCGCATCATTATGTACCAAATATGCCTTCCCGTCCTCATCAAAAAACAATGAAGGATCAATACCGTTAAACTGAAGTTTAACAGGATCGCTCCATCCTTTTTCAGGATCTTTTGTTTTAACCACCATATTTCCTATGCCTGATGCAATCTGTGTGGTGATCATGTAAAAAGTATTATTGTTTTTATTATACACTATTGAGGGTGCATATATACCTTCCGAAATACCCGCCTGTTCTACTTTTAATTGTGATGGGCGATCTAATACATGACCAATCTGTTTCCAGTTTACGAGGTCAGTAGAATGAAATATAGGCACACCAGGCACCATGGCGAAAGAAGAATTGACCAGGTAATAGTCGCTTCCCTTCCGGGTTATGCTGGGATCGGGATAGCATCCCTGTAAAACAGGACTATAAAATTCACCAGGTTTTAAAGGGGTGTCATCATAAACCTGGTCGTTGCCTTTATAGACAAACTGCGTAAACAACGGGCCGTTTGTTACAGTATTTCTTTTCTGTGCAAACACTGTAATAACAGGAAACAGTAACAGCAATAGTGCCGAAGTACCGAATTTAATTTGATACATAAAGTAAGTGTTGTATCTGAAAAAGGAAGTATTCAATTTCTACGACTATAATAGGACTGCAAAAAAAACATTATCATATCAGCATACCGGTCTTTTATCACTCATCCGTTCTGAAAGACGCCGCCGGCAAGCCCTCTTTATTGATCAGGTTTGGATTTACGGGATCATCGGCCCAGGCATAACGAACATATTTTGGTTCGGCTATTTCACTGGCTGAAACAATAATTTTGTTACCTGCTATTTTCGCATCCGCCCAAACAAACTTTTTATCTGCACCTGCAATCGCCAACTCTGCAGGAGGTTCCCCATCAGTGGTTGTTAATCCGCTTCCGGTATGGTCAAAAGTGATAATAATTTTATTGCCTTCAACAACTGCTGATTTATAAACAGGGCCGCTATAAATTATATTTTCAGCATAAGCTATTTTCCCCGCGGCCAGTGCCAACCGCTCCCCTACTTCTTTTTTGCGATCGGGGTGAATATCGTTCCATTCACCTAAATCGATCGCAACTGCCATTCCCGTATTGGATAATGACAAAGACCTTGCCTGCGCTTCGCGAAATGTTGCCCAGCTGCTTTCGGCAGGTAAATAGTTATAATCCATAAAGCCCGGCAATTGCACGAACAGGAAGGGCAGATCGCCCTGTTGCCATTTTGCCCGCCAACCGGCAATCATTATTTGTTGCAATATTGCATAACGGTCAGGGTTGCCGGTATTGCTTTCACCCTGGTACCAGACAAATCCTTTTAAGGAATAACCGGCAACAGGAGCAAGCATGGCATTATATAAGGCTGCAGGCTGATACTGCAGTGTAATGCCCGCTGCTTCCCTGCCGGCAGGCCGGGGCACATACACTTCACCCACTTTATACTGCCAGTAACCGGTTAGCTCAACAGTATCCTTCCCTGCAATTAACCGGTAGGGCTTGTCAGGGACAAAACCGCCCTTGCCCGAGTTATTGGTAACACGCACCACCAGTACATTTTTACCGGCTTTTAATACCCCTGCCGGCAGCTGGTACCAGCGTTGCGGATACATATAGTAAGTAGTCCCCACCTTAGTTCCATTGAGGTATACTTCATCAGCATCTACAATGCGGCCTAAAAGAATCGTTGCAGGCTGGTGCAGCATTCTTTCCGGCACCTCAATTTCTTTGCGGTACCAAACCACTCCATCCAGGTTGTGAATGCCCTGATCTTCCCAATAGCCGGGAACAGCAATGGAGCGCCATCCTTTAGGCACATAAGCGGGATTAAACCATTTTTCGGCAAGCCCCTTATCTGTTACGGACGGCTGTACCCTATTGGCGACATTACGGTTTAACCCGTTTACATAAGCTGTATCTTTATTTTTTTCAATAACAGAGCATAAATCGGGAAAAGGTTTTAAACTTTCTTCACTCATCCATGCTTCAATAGGCGATCCGCCCCAGCTGGCATTGATCAGCCCTATAGGAACATGATATTTTTCATACAGCTTCCGGGCAAAAAAATAGGCTACGGCAGAAAAATCGCGCACATCGTCCGGGTTGGCCCATTTCCATGAACCGCCGGCCAGATCGGTTTGCGGCTCCTGTAAATCCGTTACATTAGGTACCTTAAATTGTCTTATCTGCGGATAATCAGCAGCAGCAATTTCATTTGCATAAACCCTGTCGTGCAGCTTCATCTGGTGCTCCATGTTCGACTGACCCGAACAGAGCCACACGTCGCCTATTAAAATGTCTTTCAGCACAATTTTATTCACCCCGGATATTTCCATTACAAATGGCCCGCCTGCTTTTGCAGGAGCCAATTGTATTAACCATTTCCCTCCATTGCCAGCAGCGGCTGTGTAAGTTTTATTGCGAAACTTCACCTTTACGCGCGCTCCTTTGGGTGCCCAGCCCCAGATATTGATTTTTGCATCGCGCTGCAACACCATGCTATCCCGTATAAGGCGGGGTAAACGTATCTGTGCCGATGCACATACCGAAACAAGAAAGAATACGCTGAAAGCAAACAGTCTTGTAGTCAACATGATCATGTTGTTAATTGATGGATACTAATTTTTGAACCGTGTTACTGGTCGCCTTTATATTCATACCAGGCTGCCCCCCACCTGCACTGATCGCCAGCTTTCCTTTGGGGTATACCCTGTTGCCCTTTTCATCTGCAACAGCCAGCTCATCCGGTGTTATATCTATTTTTATATTTTTAGTTTCTCCTGCTTTTAATGTAATACGCTGAAAACCTTTCAGGGCTTTTTGCGGCAGTTTTATATGCTGGTTCTGATAAGATATATACAGTTCAATAACTTCTTCCCCATCGCGCTTTCCCGTATTGGTAACGGTAAACCTAACGGGAATAGCTGTTTTATTTTTTACTGCAACAGGTACCTGCAGGTTGCTATATTTAAAAGTAGTATAACTTAATCCATAACCAAACGGATATAATGCCTCGCCTTTAAAATACCGGTAGGTGCGGTTATTCATTGAGTAATCATCATACGGTGGCAAATCCGTGTCACTTCTGTAGAATGTAACGGGCAGGCGGCCCGCAGGATTATAATCGCCAAACAACACATCGGCAATAGCAGTACCTGCATACTGGCCGCCATACCATGCGTTAATAATAGCGGGAATATGTTCATTTTCCCAGGGTATCGCAATAGCGCTGCCTGTCATCATCACAAATATCACGGGCTTGCCTGTTTTCTGCAATGCCCGCATGAGTTCGGTTTGCACTGCAGGCAACATCACAGATGTTCGGTCGCCGCCCTTAAAACCCGGGATAGCTACGGGCATTTCTTCGCCTTCCAATTGCGGAGATATGCCGCCCGCAAACACAATCACGTCAGCGTCTTTTACGCGGGATGCAAGCGCTGTAAGATCAGCTTTTTCATAATACCCTGCTTTTACAATAATATTTGCATTCCAGTCATCCTGCCTGAAATCTACCTGTATTTTATAGGTCTTGTTTTTTTCCACAGGAAGCTTAAAAGGGTTGGGACGTGAATTATTGTGTCCCCATTTATCAACAACAATACTGTCATTTATAAAAACACGGTACCCGTCATCGCCCTGCGTTTCAAAAGAAAGGGTTTCTGTTTTTGGCGAAGTTATATAGGTTGTGTATCGTGCGGTATAATGCGTTGTCCTTAATCCCGGGTAAGGGGCTTCACCTTCATTCCATTGGTGATTGATCTCCTTTTCTGTTTTTATCAATACCGGCCTGCCTTCCAGCTTATCATTATCAAAATATTCAGCCCGTATACCCGGTTTCCCGTCATATTGGTATAAGGCCTCTATATCTTTTGTTACCAGCATCGTGTCGCTGGTAGCATTGATGCCCTGCTCATACACTATTTCTGTCCGGTTGTCCAGTTTTTGTTTAATGCCGTTCAGTACCGTTACAATTTCAGATGGAATGCCATTATAATTTCCTAAAACAGCCAAATGGTTATGGGCATTTGGCCCGATCAGAGCGATCTTTTTTATTGACCTGCTAAGTGGCAATACATTATTTTGGTTCTTTAACAATACAATCGACTGGCGCGCCATTTTTAATGATTGTGCCTTATGCGGGGCGCTTTCCAAAACAGATGCAGGTGTTTGCGCGTATTTTACCAGTGAGGCGGGATCGAACATGCCCAGCCTGAAACGGATCATAAACAACCTTTTTAAAGAAGTATTGATCTGTGCTTCTTTTATTAATCCGTCCTTTACGGCCTGTACCAAAGAGCGGTAAGCGCTGTTGCCACATTCAACGTCGGTGCCATGGAATACGGCGTCCACTGAGGCCGCCCGGGCGTCGGGATGTGTTTTATGCGTTTGAAAAAAATCATCAATTGCGCCACAGTCGGAAGTTACGTAACCGGTAAATTTCCACTGGTTGCGGAGTATTTGTATCATCAGTGCATCGCTGCTGCAACAGGGTTGTGTCCGGAATGCGTTGTAGGCGCACATTACACCGGCAACATGCGCGTTCACCACCAACTCTTTAAATGCAGGCAAATAAGTGTTCCACAGATCATAATTATCCGGATCCACATCAAATACATGTCTGGAGTATTCGGGGCCGCTGTGCACTGCATAATGCTTGACGCAGGCCGCAACCAGCAGGTATTTATGATCTTCGCCCTGCAGACCTCTTACAAATGCTTTGCCCAGCATTGCCGTAAGAAACGGATCTTCACCGTAGGTTTCCTGTCCGCGCCCCCAGCGCGGATCGCGAAAGATATTGATATTAGGGGTCCAGTAAGTTAACCCCACATATCTTTCGGAAGCCCTGCCGTCAGCTATAGCTTTGTTGTGAATAGCCCTGCCTTCCAGTGCGCTTTGCCTGGCCATGGTGTATAAGGATGCAGTATCCCATGTGGCGGCCATAGCAATGGCCTGCGGGTACACCGTGGTATGATAGGGCGTGCGGGCCACGCCATGCAATACCTCGTTCCACCAATCGTAAGCCGGTATGCCCAGCCGATCGATCGCGGGAGCATGATTTAACATCTGCGCTACTTTTTCTTCCAGTGTTAGCCGGCTTACCAGGTCATTCACCCGCTCCTCAAAACTGAGTTTATAATCCCAAAAACGAAGTTTGCTTTTATCAGCCTGTGCATTAACAATAACCGATAACAAGATACCTGCAATAAAAAACACTTTTTTCAACATGGTCTTTATTTAATTTCTGCGAATACTATTAAGATATTAAACCACTACCTTAAAACCATTATAGGGGTCAATGGTTTTGATATTTCCGTTTTCATCATGCTCCAGCTTTGCAACTTTAACACTGCGTAAATGTGTTACGCCTTTACTTAAACTGCTGTCGTGGTAAAATAAATACCATTCTCCATTATATTCGGTTATGGAATGATGCGAAGTCCAGCCTACAACGGGATCCAGTATCCTGCCGGTATAGGTGAACGGCCCGTAAGGGTTATCGCCAATAGCATAACAAATAAAATGTGTATCGCCGGTTGAGTAAGAAAAATAATATTTATTATTGTACCTGTGCATCCAGCTGGCCTCAAAAAACCTGCGCTCCTTATCGCCCTGCAATAAAGGTCTTCCGTTCTCGTCAAGAATCACCACATCTTTAGGTGTTTCTGCAAACTCCAGCAAATCGCCGGTCAGCCGGGCAATCTTTGCACACAAAGCAGGTTCATCCTCCTTAGGTAAATGTGCCAGCGGGCTTTCGGGTTGCGCACCGTTGAAACGGCCGCTGCGCCAGCGTTGCAGCTGCCCGCCCCAGATGCCGCCAAAATACATATAGTAACTGCCATCCCCGTCTTTAAAAACAGCCGGGTCAATCGAAAAGCTTTCTTTAATGGGTTCGGGCTGCGGCATAAATGGCCCGGTGGGCGAATCGCTTATTGCTACCCCGATTTTAAAAACACCATCATAGCCCTTTGCAGGAAAAAATAAATAATATTTACCGTCTTTTTCATTAGCGTCGGGTGCCCACATCTGCTTTTCGGCCCAGGGCACATCGTTTACATGCAATGCCCTGCCATTGTCACAGGCTTCACTATCAGGGCTATCCATAGAAATAATATGATAGTCTTCCATTGCAAAATGGCTGCCCAGATCGTCAAATGCATCACCTGCATCAATATCGTGTGATGGATAAATATATATTTTGCCGTTAAACACATGGGCCGACGGGTCGGCTGTATAAATATGGCTGACCAGGGGCTGAGATATCGCTTTCCTGTTTAGCTCGCTAAAATCGATATGTGCTATGCTTTCTTCAGGCATAATGATGAATTATGGATGTTGAATGATGAATTTTGAATATTTAGTCAATTATTAATCCCTCCCGTTCTCTTTTCCTTTAACTCGTTTTCTATCTGTACTTCTGTTTTTTTACCGATCGGATAGGCAAACAACAATGCACATCCAATTAAAAAAGGAATAGCCGGAAAAACACTTACCAGCATTTTCGCACCATATATGGCGCTTGCAGGCTCTGTTGCGCTGTTAGGGACATAATGATATAACCCTAAAATCCACGTTAGTAAAGCACTGCCTATACTCAGTCCCACTTTCAGCCCTACCATCATGGCAGAAAAAATAATAGCCGTTGCCCTGCGGTTATTTTTCCATTCGCTGTAATCTGCCACATCAGCAATCATCGCCCACAGCAAAGGGATGGTAAGCCCATAGAAAAAGCCGTGCAATATCTGAGATCCAAACATCAGCCCCACTGATTGCGGCGGGTAAAAAACAAACGCCAGAACAAAAAGGGTGGAAATGAATAAACAAATCCCAAATACATCACGCTTGCCATATTTATCAGCAAACTTTTTGGAAAGCGTGATGCCGGCGATCATAAAAATAATGCCACCTGCATTAAATAAGCCAAAGCCTGCTGATACCGGATCTTCACCAAAAAAATTTAACCCGATCGCGGAAAGAAAACGGGTAATGGGATGCACAAAATCCGTAAGACTGTCTTTATTAACATAATTTTTAAAATAATAAACATACGAACCGCCTTTCATGGATAAGGTAATAAATACTAAGGTGGTAAGCACCAGCATAATTACCCAGGGTTTATTTTTAAACAGGTCGCCCAAATCCTCTTTTAAACTGGATCTTTGCCCAGGCTTTGGTATAACGCGCTCTTTTGTTGTAAAAAAAGTAATGATAAGCATAAGGGTTCCGATGATGGCTAACCAGATCATGACCTTTTCAATGCCCGCCGATTTACTGCCACCACCAACTGTTTCAATAATGGGCAACATAAATACCTGCACGAAAAACTGCGCAAACATTACTGCCACAAACCTGTAAGATGAAAGACTGTTGCGCTCCTGCATGCTACCTGTAATAACACCGCTTAACGCCGAATAGGGCAGGTTGTTAGCCGCGTAAAACAGCAACAGAAACGTATACGTAACTGCGGCATAAATTACTTTTCCTTTATAGGAAAAACCGGGTGTGCTGAACGCCAATATGGCTATAACGCCCAGCGGCACTGCTGTCCATAAAATCCAGGGGCGAAATTTGCCCCAGCGCGATTGTGTCCTGTCGGCCAACGCACCTATGACCGGGTTAAACCCAAATGCTGCTACCAGGCCAACAACCAGCATAATTACAGAAGCATGTTCAGGCTTTAAACCATATATATCCGTATAGAAATATGCCAGGTAAGTCATCAGGGTTTGAAACACAAGATTGGCCGCAAGATCGCCTAAGCTGTAACCTGTTTTTTCTGCTACTGATAGCTGCTTATGGCTGGCAATTGTCTGTACACTCATTATCTTTTTAATTTTAAAATTATTTGTAGTTTTTGGTTGCGATCACACTATAAAAGGCAGGTTTGGGTTTCCCCTGCCTGTCAAACAACAGCGGGTAATTTGTACGCCCCGCCACAGGCCATCCATTCAGCCAGCTTTGCCCGTCGTGCACTCCCCAGAAAGTTATTCTCGAAATATTGTTTTTATGCTTTAAAAATATTTTAAAGAGTTGCGCATAATCGCTTGCCAATTCATTTTGTACGCTATCCGGCAATCCATTTACATAAGGATTTGACGCCGCGTCGCCTTTAAAATGCCGGCTTACATCGGCGCCGCTCACTTTTGTGGGCAGTACATTTATATCAAGCTCTGTTATCGCCACTTTAATCCCTAATGCAGCGTATTGCTCTATACTTTCTTCAATATCCTTAAACGGCACTTTCCCCAGATGCCAGTGCCCCTGTATGCCCACGCCGTCAATCCTTATTCCCGCCTGTTGAATTTGTTTGATGATGCTGATACAGCCCGCCCTTTTGTCGGGCAGCTCAATATTATAATCGTTGTAGTATAAGAAACTTTCCGGTGTTGCCAGCGCTGCCAGTCTGAATGCTTCAGCAATATAGCCAGCGCCTAATTTTTCGAGAAAGACTGATTTGCGCAGGCTGCCATCCTCGTTTAAGGCCTCATTCACCACATCCCATGAAACAATTTTTTTACCATACCTGCCTGCTACGGTTTTAATCTGGTTCTCAAAAAACTGCTTTACAGAATCTGCATCCTGCATGTTCTTCATGTAAGCCGGAAGCTGGCTATGCCAGATAAGCGTATGACCATGAACTTTTATATTATTTTTTTGCGCCCAGGCTACAAGCTTGTCAGCAATGGTAAAATTGAACTGGTTCCAGCCAGGTTGCGTCACCTCCGATTTCATCGCATCTTCAGCAGTTACAATATTGAACTGCCGGGAAACAAGTTTATCTGCCACAGGATCTTTACCGTTTATCTGCTTTTCGCTCAAAGCGGTGCCTACCAGGAAATCGGTTTTAAATATTTCTTTTAATGAAGGTATTTTGAAAGCAGCTCTCTTTTGAGCAGCGGCAGTATTGGCAGCCAATACGCAAATAACGATAAAAGAAAACAGCATGCGATTTTTCATCCGTATACATTTTTTTGTTTCACCTGCAGCGGCGGCAAACGTTTTTATTACAGGTTGCCACCAATTCCCGGCGCAAGGGGAAATTGTAAGGATCTGTATTCATCCAGCGTTTTGCCGGGCCGCTCGTACTGAGGGGGTACCGGCATTTTTGAAAATGTTTGGAAATACAGTAAACAGGCATTGCGCCACCACACGGCTTCTCTTTCCTGTATGCCTAATAACATTTTCACCTGTTTAAATCTTTCCTTGTCGATATATGTCTCCAAACTTTTCCAGGTGGCTTCCATCCATCTCACGGTATCAACACCTGCATTGTATTTATAGCAGAGCTCGCTCCAGAGCGTTCTGTTATTTTTCATTTTAAAATTCCACGGAACATGATGAAACCATAACAGGAATTGCGCATCGCAGGTATGAACGTTTTCCCACTGTTTCTGCACTTCCGGTGCATACTGCGCCAGCGCATTACTGCCAGCAGCGGTTCTGTCAAAGCCCAGTCCAACGCTATCTGCCTTATGATAATAAACAGGATTCCAGTCGGCACGGCCCGCGTTATCCACCCAGGGCGCCGGCCCGTAATGATGGCCGGTGCCCATAATATGATGTAACCCCAGGGGGGTCATATAATTTACCAGCGCTTCCCTTGAGGCGAGCATTATTTTTTTCGCCCTGTTTACAAATGTTGTATTGTTTGAAAAGCTTTGTTCCAGCCACTCATCAGCAATTTGTGATGAGGACAGGTCATAATCCCATGCCAGTCTTCCAAACGCATACCAGTTGGCCTGTCCGAAAGGGTGACCAGTCCAGTTGATCTCATTCCCGATGTTGGCAACCCCTGCGATACCGGTGATAGAATTATGATACAACGAACCATCAATAACTTTTGCAACGGTTGAGCCTTTTCCTTTTGCATACGTATCGGCATAGAGGCACTCTTTAAATAAAGGCGCTTCGTAAAAAAGATGCGTGCCCTGCCCTGTATACTCCTGTGTTAACTGGAACTCCGCCATGAGTTGCGTACGCGGCATTGCTCCAAATAAAGGGGAGAAAGGCTCGCGTGG
The DNA here is from genome assembly GCA_047606125.1 of Niabella sp. Classification (GTDB taxonomy): domain Bacteria; phylum Bacteroidota; class Bacteroidia; order Chitinophagales; family Chitinophagaceae; genus Niabella. The sequence continues at coordinate 48,888 of JASGEW010000023.1, forward strand.
CTGAAAATCTATCGGCCCGTTTTTTACCTGCAGCAGCACATTGTTTCTGAACTGCCCATCCTGCGGTTTAAATTCATTATAAGCCTGTTTAAACCGGTCTTCTGAAGCAATAGCGTTCCCCTGTTCCTTCTCATTTCCTTCTTCAAAATGTTCTTCTTTTTTCTGCACCCTTGCATCATATACAAATGCCCGCCACATCACTATCCCTCCATGCGGCGCTAAAGCGTCTGCAAACATATTAGCGCCATCGGCATGTGTGCGGCCATAACCCTGCGGGCCGGGTTGCCCCTCAGAATTTGCTTTGATCAGAAAGCCGCCAAAATCAGGTATCAGCTCATAGATCTCGTCACATTTCTGTTTCCACCAGTTTCGCACTGCTGCATTTAACGGATCTGCAGTTTTCAATCCTCCTATTTCTACAGGAGCGCTGAACTTTGCAGTAAGGTACACTTTCAGTCCATAGGGTCGGAATACATCGGCGAGCGCTTTTGCTTTTAACAGGTATTCTTTTGTAAGCGCCAGAGAGCTGGCATTTACATTGGTTAATACAGTTCCATTAATTCCAACAGAAGCATTAACTCTTGCGTAATCAATATAACGCTGATCAATATAATCCGGTAATGTATGCCAGTTAAATATGGAGGCGCCGGCATAACCGCGTTCTACGGTGCGGTTCAGATTATCCCAATGATTTAAAATGCGATGCTGAATTTTTGGGACACTCACAATAGCAAGTGATGAAATATCCTGGTGGGTTTGCAGCAGCCGCAAAAAATGAAATACCCCGTATAATACGCCTGTATCCTCGTTGGCGCCAATCAGGGTTATCGTTCTGCCTCCAATGGTTTTACGGTAAATAGCAAAACCTTCTTTTCCAAGGTCGAACCGGCGGTCTGCAAAAAATTGTCTTATAATGGGTGATGACGCAGGTGTACCGGCAACCACCGAACAATCATGTATTTCATTTTGAACAGGCAGGGCTTTACCAAGCATTCCTTTCAATCCCGCTTCCAGTTCCTGTTTTGCAGCATTTAATGTTGAAGATGCCGCATTGATTTGTATGCCCGCTATCGCCCGTCGATATTGCTGTAAAAGAGTCGCATTATTGATTTTATCATATCGCAGCCAAAGCCGGTAGCCATCTTCTGCGTTTACAAAAACATTTACGGCAAGCAGGCAAATAATAAGAAACAGACTTTTCATTACAAAAATTATGAAAACGGTTACATTGTTCTACGTATAAAACTATTATTCAAAAATTTTATTTGCCTGCTCATCCTTTTTTTAAGGAAGATTTCCGGATGAGCAGATCAGAATTTATAATAACTGTATTGATCTGGCTGATATTGCTGACACCTTTTAGATGGTTGATCAAAGTACGCGCAGCAATCTCTCCCATTTCGCTGCCGGGATAATTCACCGTAGTGAGCGCAGGATCAATTAAATTCCCGATGGCGTCGTTATTAAAGCCCACCACAGCAATATCATCGGGAATAGCAATATTATGTTCTTTCCAGGTGCGCATGCACACGGCGGCAATAAAATCGTTGGTAATAAAAGCTCCGTCGGGAATCGGTTGCATTTTAAGTATTTTCCGGGCAGATTCAATACCCGACTTTTCACTTAATGTGCCTACCAATACCAGGTTTTCGTCAAAACCGATACCATTATCAGACAAAGCATCCCTGTAGCCCCTGAAACGTTCTGCATATACGTTGCGGCCCAGGTTTGCAGTAATATGAGCAATTCTTTTACACCCCTGCTCTATAAGATGTTGGGTGGCGTCGTACCCGCATTTATAGTTATCAATCACCACTACGGTGTTTTCATTATTTTTTTCTACCCTGTCAAAAAATACAACCGGTACCCCTTTATCAGTAAATTGTTTAAAGTGATCAAATTTTTTAGTATCAAAGGATAATGAAGCGATCAGGCCGTCCACCCGTTTATTAAAAAGGTTTTTGGCATTGGCCACTTCTTTCTCATAACTTTCGGATGAGTGTGCAATAATAATATCGTAACCAGCTTCTGTAGCCACTTTTTCCACTCCCCAAAGAACAGAGGTGCTGAAATTACTGTTCAGTTCATGGATCATGAACCCAATCGTATTGGTTTCCTGGGTACGAAGACTGCGGGCAAAGTGATTGGTGCGGTAGCCCATTTTTTCAGCAAGATCAAAAATTTTCTTTTTGGTTTTTTTGCTGACAACGGGATCATTTTTTAAAGCCCTGCTTACCGTTGCTACAGAAATATTCAGCTCACTGGCAAGATCATATATAGTAATATCTTTTTCTTTTGGCATAAAACAATATTAATATAGGATTGTAAAAATATGGAAAAAAATTATGCAATCGATTTCATTTTATAAAAATATTCCCTAATTTTGCAATATAATTGTTATTAACACAATTATTTAAGGATTATTTGCCGGATTTGCTATCGCCAGAATGCCTGTAAGGGTCTTCCTTATTGAAATTTTAGAATTTTAGTTTACGAAAAAATTATTCAAATCGTTTTTTGTTTACCCGTCATACGAGGCTTTTTGATAAATAAATATAATGTAATCGTTTAAATTTTTCATTTTATATCACTAAATCTATTCATTATGCAAACATTGCTTGAAAAAACGATAAGGGCCTTCGTCGGTCCCCGGTCATGGCTAACGAGGCCATACCAGCTGGTTCTGGTTATTTCAACTACTACGTTACTCCTGTTTTCCGGCAGCATTGATGCACAGGAAAGGAAAATATCCGGGCATATTACTAATGAATCCGGAGAAGCAGTTGCGTCAGCATCGGTACAGGTAAAAGGAACTGATGCCGGAACCATTGCCAATACCGAAGGATATTTTGTAATTACAGCTGCGGGTAATGCTACACTGGTTTTTTCTTCGGCAGGTTATAAAGAGCAGGAAGTACAGGTGGATAACCGGTCGGTAATAAATATCACATTACTCAGATCGGGCGGAGAAGAAAATGCAATAGTGGTAATTGGGTATGGCAACCAGCGCAAAGAAGCCGTTACGGGCTCTGTCGCGTCTGTCAGCGGCGCTACATTACAGGAAGTACCATCAGCTAATATATCCCAGGCCCTGCAAGGCCGTGTTGCGGGAGTACAAATGACCCAAACGTCTACAAAGCCTGGCGCAACCATGCAGATACGGATACGGGGCACACGTTCTATCAATGCGGATAATGATCCTTTAATCGTGCTTGATGGTATCCCGTTCTCGGGCACTATTGCAGACATCAGCCCGGATGATATTAAAAGTATAGACATTCTTAAAGATGCTTCGGCAACTGCGATCTATGGTTCGCGCGGCGCCAATGGCGTTATATTGGTTACAACTAACAAAGGCGCCAAACGCCAGGATGCACAAGTTTTATATCATGCTTATGTAGGCGCTAAAAAAGCTATCAGGTATCCTATGATGGAAGCAAAAGAATATATCGCTTTAAGAAACAGAGCGGGTTTAAACGCTGTGCCGGGCGCAGATGAAGATACTACGGGCGCTGTGAATACCGATTGGCAGGATCTGTTTTACAAAACAGGTATTGTACAAAACCATGATGTAAGTGTTGTGGGAGGATCGGAAAAAGGGAACTACAGGTTTGGCGTTGGATATTATAAAGACGAGGCTGTAATACCGGAATCAGATTACAGCCGGATTTCCATCAGAGGTTCATTAGATCAGCAAATAGGAAAGCTATTCAGCATCGGATTTACTACCAACAACAATTATAATATTACCAATGGCGCTAATTTAGGGATGTACGGCGTTTTAAGCATGTCGCCCATTGCCGACCCTTTTAATGAAGACGGATCAACGAAAAGAACGGTTTTAATGGCCCAGGACGAGCAGTGGGTGTACACAAGAGGAACAATGTCATCCCTGGGTGATAAATATATTGACAGAACAAAAGCATTTGGCTCATATAACTCACTTTATGGCGAAATGAAAATACCCGGCATCACAGGACTAAAAGCACGTATAAACCTGGGAGGCAATTACCGCAGCAGTAACTACGGAAACTATACCGGTATCGGCGTATTTAGCAGTAATGAAGACAATCCCAATTCGGCAACTATCGCAAATGCTCAAACCACCCAGTGGACTATCGAAAATATTTTAACTTACGACAGAACGTTTGCTCAAAAACATAAAATCAATGCTGTAGCGTTATATTCGGCCGAGCAAACCAGCTATAATAGTTCCAGCATATCCAGAACCAATATAGCCGGAGATAATTTTCAGTATTTCAACCTTGGACAAACATCTACCAGCGATAATGATGACATCACCATTTCCCCCGGTAGCCAGGGATATACGGTCAGTGGCCTGATGTCTTATATGGCCAGAGCCATGTACTCCTATAAGGATTTATACATGCTGAGCGCTACCTTCCGGTCTGATGCTTCATCGCGGTTAGCCGCCGGTCATAAATGGCATACCTATCCTGCTGTTTCCGCAGGCTGGAACATTGGCAAAGAATCTTTTATGGAACCTGTATCATGGGTAGATGCGCTGAAGCTAAGAATCGGGTACGGCCAAACATCCAACCAGTCGATATCTCCATACTCCACTTTAGGAAAGTTAAGCACCATTGCCTATAATTTTGGATCGGAATATGCCACCGGTTATTACGTTTCTACATTACCAAACGAAGACCTGGGATGGGAATATTCTATCACAAAAAACCTGGGTCTTGATTTCTCACTTTTAAAAAATCGTTTGTCCGGTACTTTTGAGTATTATGTAACGAATACGAAAGACCTGCTGTTAAGTGTAAACCTTCCCACAACATCAGGTGTAAGCAGCTATACCGGCAACGTAGGCGCTACACAAAATAAAGGATGGGAACTGTCACTAAACGGAACTATTCTTGACAATAAAAACGGATGGAACTGGGATCTGGGAGTTAATATTTACCAAAATAAAAACAAAATCGTCAGGCTCGCTTCAGGGCAAACCACCGATGAGAGTAACTGGCTGTTTGTAGGCCACCCGCTTAACGTAATTTATGATTATAAACGAATAGGGATATGGCAGACTTCGGAGGCGGATGTTATTCAGAATTATGAAGGCTCCAGCGGAAAAGTGGGTATGATTAAAGTGCTATATACCGGAGATTATAACGAAGATGGCACTCCCACAAGAGTAATAGGTTCTGCAGACAGGCAGATATTAGATGCCGACCCGGACTGGCAGGGCGGCTGGAACACGCGTGTGGGATATAAAGCATTTGATCTGACGGTTGTAGGTACTTTTCAAAAAGGAGGCATATTAAACAGCACTTTATACGGATCATCAAGCTATTTAAATTTAGAGGATGGACGCAGGGGGCAGATCAAAATCGACTATTGGACAGAAGACAATACCGATGCCAAATACCCTGATCCTAACGGCCCTAAAAACAGCAATAATCCTAAATATGCGTCCACACTCGGATATTTTGACGGCTCGTATATGAAAATCAGGACGATTACGCTGGGATATAATCTGGATAAAAGCTGGATGAAAAATATCGGAATACAACGGTTCCGTTTTTACTTTACCGCACAAAACCCGTTTGTATTCTTTTCTCCTTACCATAAAGAGTCTGGCCTGGACCCGGAAACGAACTCTTATGCCAATGATAGCTCTACGGCTGCTGTGGCTTATAATTCTACAGTATCAAGACTATTAACAGTTGGATACAGCACTCCTGTTACGCGCAATTATATTCTGGGAATTAATGTAACATTTTAAATTAACAAATATGAACCGAATAAATAAATCATTAGGCATACTGATTTCCCTGATAGCCTTTACCATATCAGGTTGTAAAAAAATATTGGATGAAAATCCAAGGAGCATATTTACACCGGAATATTTCTCTACAGAAGCTGGTGTTACAGGAGGAATAACTTACTGTTATGCTCATTTGAGATATATGTATGGAAACGGGTATTTTATCAACTCCAATCAGGCCGGTACCGATGAATCCACATGGGGCCAAAACTCGGATCTGAATGTAAAGAATCTTGATTTCTCCGGCGTAGGAGATATAGATCCTTCTACCAGCAATACCGGTGTGCTTTGGGGCGCAGCATTTACCACTATCAATACGGCAAACGGGGTTATTGAAAACGGGGCCGCTGCCGGCGTTTCTGATGCCTTGCTGGCAGAAGCCAGGTTTTTCCGCGCCTTTGATTATTTCCTGTTGGTGCAAACTTTTGGCGGTGTGCCTCTTGACCTGGGGGCCGGGGAACTCAGCTTTAATACTTCTACTTCCAGAACATCTGTGCGCAACACAGTTCCTGAAGTGTATACAAAAGCTATTTTCCCCGATTTACTTACTGCGGTTAATGACCTGCCGGACGCAAGCCGTGTAACCGGCAGTGTTACCAAAACCGTTGCCCGGTTATATTTAGCAAAAGCCTATTTAACTTATGGATGGTGGTTAGAGAATCCCAACAGTATACCTACTTATCCGGAAGCAGACCGTACAGACCCGGATGGTCATGATGCGGCCTGGTATTTTCAGGCGGCCTACGATATGGCAGTGGCCGGAATTGAAAACGCAGGCAGTAATTATGGATTGCAATCCAGTTTCTATAATGTAAATATAGCTACCAATGACAGAAACAATGAACTGCTTTTATATGCAGATCATACAGAGTCAAGCGAAACATATAACGGCGGCAGCCTTACTTACAGCAGTGGCGGTTTTTCAACGGATAATTTTGCACAATGGTTTGAACAGTTCAATTATACTAATATCAGAAGCAGCACGTCTGCCACTTCCTGGGCATCTGCAAGTTCAGTTCAAAGAGAAGCCGTACAATCCTTAGGACGTCCCTGGGCAATGTTAGCGCCTCCTATCGGCATTTTCACAAACACTTTTGAGGATAAAGTTAATGACTCAAGGTACGATGGCACTTTCGTTACAAGATATCGCGGAAACTGGACCAAAGGAACCATATCCCAAACTACATTGTATAATGCCAATTATCTGCCGGTAACAGTAGGTGATCCTATTCTAACTTTTTTAGATGAAGATATTTCCGGTATCGATTATTCAAACACTGTTTATAACAGCGGTATAGGCGCCGGCGTATTATCCGGCAGGGCCGATTTTGTAATAGCTCCCAGCGCAATAAGCAGGATCACTTATCCCGGGAACTGGAAAATAGGACCTTACAGAACCGATAACGGAACCGGGCTGGGTTCGCCCAACGCCAGTATCACACGCCCCTTCCCTATTGCTAAATTTTCCGAATTATTTTTTATTGCGGCCGAAGCTGCTGTGAAAGGAGCCGGTACATCTGCAGTAACAGGAACATATACCAACGACGGGTCGGCAAGAGGATTGATCAATATTGTTCGCGCCCGTGCAGGCAAATGGAGTTTCAGTAATGCCGATAATGAAACAAAAACAACGGATCTCAGCGCAACAATGACCGCGTTAACACCCGCAACTATTGATGTTAATTATATTTTAGAAGAGCGCAGCCGCGAATATTTTGGAGAAGGCCAACGGTGGTTAGACCTGGTGCGTACTCAAAAATGGGCAGAGCTGTCTTCATCGTTCGAGATCTGCGGTACCAGCTACACCGACAGGACGCCTGCCACCTACACACGGTCTATAACATCAGGATATTATTTACGTCCCATTCCGCAGTCGCAACTTGATGCAATGGAAATGACAGACGCAGAAAAAACCGCGTATCAAAATCCGGCATACCAATAAAATATAACAGGAAAGCGCATTTCAATCCCGGTTTACTGCAAAACCGGGATTTTTTATATTAAAGGTGCATAAAAAAATATTTTTGAAATCGGTTACATTTTAAAATAATTTTCCTATTTTGTGGTCGGAATTGACTGAACAGATTGCAGGCGGCTTATTATTTAGCAACATAAAACAAACTTAATTAATCGTTTATAATCTTAAAACAGGTATAAAAGCTATTCCTGAATAATTTTTAAGAGAAGTATAATAACTGACGATGCAGGGCTTTTTATAACAGATTAAACAATATTTGTAAAACCGATTTCATTTTGCCAAATTTTACTTTTTATGCAACATTTTCACTTAGAAAACAAAATATGCAGGCTGCTGCCCGTAATGATGCTGGCCGCCTTTCTACTTCCTTTGTACACATCAGGTCAGGGGCCGCAGATTACCGTTACCGGTAAAGTAACCAAAAACAACGGCGATCCCCTGCCTCTTGCATCGGTTCTGATTAAAGGAACCAATAAGGGTACAACAACGGATGAAAAAGGAGTGTTTACCATTACGGTTGCTCCTCCTGCCGCATTAGTGGTATCGGCTGTTGGATATGATCCGCAGGAAATATTGGTATCAAGCAAAACCGAATCCGTTTCAATCATATTAAATGCCACAGGCACTACTTTGGAGGACGTAGTGATAATTGGTTACGGCGAACAAAAAAGAAAAGATCTTACAGGCGCTGTTTCCTCGCTTAAAGCAGATGATATAAAAAATATACCGCAGGCGGGCATCGACCAGATGTTGCAGGGGCGTGTTGCCGGTGTAAGCGTCACCCAAAACTCCGGAGCGCCGGGTGGCGGCGTATCGGTAAAAATCAGGGGTATTTCTTCACTCGGGAGCAATGAACCTTTATATGTTATTGACGGTGTACCCGTGGACGGAAACAGCAACAACGATGTACTCTCCATTGCAGGCGATGGCGAAACAAAAATGAGCGCCCTGGCAAGCCTTAATGCGTCGGATATATTGAGCGTTGATATATTGAAAGATGCGTCGGCTACCGCTATCTATGGCAATAAAGCAGCTAACGGGGTAGTGATCATTACCACCAAAAAAGGCAAAATAGGCAAGAGCAAAATCAATTTAGACTCCTATGTTGGCATGTCTGATAATTCAAAATATCTGGAGCTGATGAATCTGAAAGAGTATGCCGCCTATAAAAATGATATAGCAGACTTTAGGGGCGATGACCGGCAATCTCAGTATGCCGATATCAGCCTGTTAGGTTATGGCACAGACTGGCAGCGGGAAATATTTACAAGAGGCGTACAGCAAAACCATCAATTAGCCTTATCCGGCGGAACAAAGGGTGTTAACTATTATATATCCGGCAACTATTACGACCAGGAAGGAACAATAATAGGATCCGGATTGAAAAGGAAATCTGTGAGGCTCAACCTTGAAACGGATGTAACCCAATGGCTGAAAATGGGTATAAACGCTACTTATTCAAGTAATAATCAAAAAGTAACCCTAACCAATAATGCCAATAACAGCTATGGTAATGTAATAGCTATGGCCATATTGCAGGCTCCTGATGTGCCTGTTTATAATGTTGTGGATGGTACTTTTGGCGGCCCCGATGAAACCCAGGCTAATGGCGGTTTTGGTAACATCGGTGCAGGCAACCCGGTAGCACAGGCCAAAACCTGGCATACCACCAATGATAAAAGCCGGTTTCTGAATAACCTTTATGCACAGATGGCTTTTGGCAAACACCTCAACCTGCGTTCAGATTTCGGCTCCGATCTTAACTGGAATAAAGCACAAACATTTGTGCCCACTTATACCTGGGGTAGTGTAACCAATACACTTAACACCATGAACGTGCAGACCAATAATGCCGCTTACTGGAACTGGCGGTCTGTATTGACATATAAAAACAAAATTGAAAAAAATGATATTACCTTTATGCTGGGGCGCGAAGTAAGCCAGAACAAGTATGATGTGATCACTTCATCAAGATCCAGATTTTTAACAAACAACCCCACCTCATTAAGCGAAGGAGATCCGGCTACAGCCAGCAGCACAGAATCCAAGGGCTATAATGCACAGGAGTCTTATTTTGGACGGCTTATTTATGCTTTTGATAATAAGTATTCATTTACCGGCACGCTGCGCAGGGATCGCTCCTCCAATTTTGCCCCGGGTAAACAGGTAGGTTATTTTCCTGCAGCGGCAGTGGCCTGGACGATCTCAGAGGAAAAATTTCTTAAAAAGAATCCTTTCCTGAACTACCTGAAGTTAAGGATTGGTTATGGCGAAGTGGGCAACCAAAACATATCTCAATATGCCTGGGGTACTTACATGAACCAGGTGTTCATCAACCAAACTGCATTTGGCAGCGGTGCAGGCTATGTGCAGGGCAATTACGCCAACCCAGATTTAACATGGGAGCACCAGCAATCCACCAACATAGGAATAGACGCGTCATTAGCAAAGCGGTTTGACCTGACACTTGAACTATATAATAAAATATCCGATAAATTTCTCTTTCCCGACCCCTCTCCTTATATAATTGGCACCGGCGTTACCAACCAGGGCTCGGCTTCCGGAATTGCATCGCGGTATGTGAACCTGGGCAAAATGCAGAACAGAGGATTTGATTTAACGCTGAAATATCATACAGTTGGTAAGAAAGATTTTAGCTGGAACAGCGCTCTCATTTTCTCCCGTTATAAAAATACAGTTAAAGAGCTTACTACAAGCATCAGCGCCATATACAGATCCATAGCAACAAATGGCAGCCAAACCATCACCTACACTACTGTTGGCCAGCCGGTAGGACTATTTTATGGCCTGAAAACCGTGGGTATCATACGCACTTTGGACCAATTGTACTCGGTGCCCATTAAAAATGGCAATAGTATTGATGCCAAATCAGGAACTTATCTGGGTGATATTCAATTTGAAGACATTAACGGAGATGGCGTAATAGATGAAAATGACCGTACCATCATTGGCGATCCAAATCCAGATTTCACCTTTGGCTTTAGTAACAATTTTACATACAAGAACTTTGATTTAACCATATTTGCCAACGGTGTTTATGGTAATGATTTGTATAACTATACCAGGGTTTGGGGAGAGGGAATGACAGCCGCTTCGGGTAACCAGATGAAATCTGTAAAATACAGATGGACACCCGAAAACCCCAATACCAATATGCCCAGGTATGCCAATGGCGACCCTAACGGAAACGCCACACAAGTATCAGACAGGTTTATTGAAGACGGATCTTACCTGAGAATACAAAACGTACAGCTGGCGTACACTATTTTCCCCAACGGTAAAATTGTTCCGAAATTCATCAGTAAACTAAAAACCTATATAGCCGTTCAGAATGTGTACACGTTCACCCATTACTCAGGCTACGACCCCGAAGTAGGTTCTATGAACTATGATATATTCAGAACCGGCATTGACATGGGACGCTATCCGGTGCCGCGGACACTGACATTTGGTATTAACGCTGAATTTTAATTTACTGCAAATCCTAATAAACGATACAGTCATGAAAATATATTCGATACTTAAAAAATTACAATTGTTGCTGCTTTTTGCAGTTACTGCGGTTGCCGGATGTAAAAAGTCCTTCTTTGACGGCACTACCCAAAGTAGCTATACTGTTGAAGAAGTGTACGCTACGGCATCCGGCGTGCAGGCTGCTACTGCCGCGCTGTATGGACAGCCCTGGTTTTTCTTCAACTGCCAGTTTAGTATGGGTATTGGCGATGTTTGTTCGGGCAACTCAACCGGCGATGCAGATGCGGATATGCTGCAGTTTCAAAACGTGTCTTTCACCACCGGCAACCAATATCTTTATAAAGGCTGGGCAAGCCTTTACCAGGTTATAGGGCAGGCCAATGCAGTAATGAAAAACATTTCACTGTATTCATCGGGCGTGGAAACCTCTGTGTTGAACGTGGCATTGGCGGAGGCCAGATTTCACCGGGCCATCGCTTATTTTTACTTAGTGCGGCTGTATGGCGAAGTGCCCATTATTCCGGAAACTCTGGATATAGAAACAGACTATCTGCAACCCAAACACATCGTAAAGGATATATACAAATTTATCATCACTGATCTTGAATTTGCAGAAACCTATCTGCCCGATACGCAAACCGATGCGGGGCGTGTATCTAAAGGAGCCGCACAGGCGTTGCTGGCAAAGGTTTACCTGACAAGAGCAGCTAACAATGCCGATGCCAGTATAACCCCGGCTACGGATTATGCAGCGGCGGCGGAAGAAGCGTGGACAGTCATCAGCAATAAGGCTACTTACGGATACGAGCTGCTAAGCGACTATGCCGATCTGTTCTATACAAAAAACAACAACAATTCAGAATCGATCTTTGCCCTGCAATGGGTTGCCAGCAATGCCAGCGGCGCTTATGGCACAGGCAATGTTACCCAGTCCTATTGCGCCGCTTACAACCAGGGGCTCACCGGCGGCACCGATGGCTGGGGCAGTTTTAGGCCAACACTCGATATACAGACCGAGTTTCAGGCAGAAGGCATTGTAAGTAATGTTTATACGGATTTAAGAAGAAAACCAACATATATGGTTAACCCGGTTGGTGGCAGTATAAGCGATACTTATTCTGAATTACTACAGGCAAGCGGCGGCTATACTTATCCGGGATATCTTTCCCTTACCGGGGGCAATGCAAAAAAATACGTGGTGGGAACTTATGCCGACAATGCTTCTACAGGCGGGGTTTATAATATGAGCACCGGCATCAATACTTATATGATCCGGTATGCCGATGTGCTGCTCACTTATGCAGAAGCCGTACTTGCAGGTGGAACATCAACCAGCGATGCAAATGCTTTGGCCGCATTTAACGAAGTGCGCAACCGCGCCGGGCTGGCCTCCAAAACCAGCATCAGCTTTACCGACATCCTGCACGAGCGCAGGCTGGAATTTGCTTTTGAGGGTATGTACTGGTATGATGTGCTGCGGATGCCCCAGGCAGATGCTATTACCTGGCTCAGCCAGCGGGAAAGAGGAAGATATAGCGGTTATGGCGGCGGCTCCGTGGTGAGCAATAAAATTATATTCGATGCCTCAAAGCTTCTTTTTTCCATACCTCAAAGCGAGATAGACCAAAACCCGAATCTTGCAGCAGATGTTGCAGCGGTTAGCTACTACTAATTAAACGACTAAAAAGAGTAAGATGAAAAAGTATTTACTATATATTATAACACTAATTGCTGTATCAGGATCAGTTTTTACCCATACAGGCTGTACCAAAAATGAAATAGTGGTACCCTCCAATGTAAAGGCCGTACCGGATTCCGGCATCAGGGGGCAGTTTTTCTATTTCACCGGTCAAAACCTTGGCAATATTGTAGCCATTGATTTTGGAGGTATAAAAGCCGCCTATCTCAATTCTACGTACAACACAGATTCCGTATTGTTTTGCAATGTACCCAGCGGCGCCAAATTTGGGTGGAACGATGTGGTTTTAAAAAATAGCGACAGCAGCACCGTTACGGTTCAGTTTAAAGTCATTCAGCCCAAACCTTATATAAAGTCCATTTCACCAATAAGCGGTGTAAGCGGCGATGAGATTACAGTAACCGGTACCAATTTTGCAAACATCAGCTCCATTACACTGGGCGGCGTGGAAATAACAGATTACACCATTGACAGTGAATCTCAGATACGTTTCACAGTTCCTGATGGTGTCAGCTCCGGCCAGTTGGTTATTGTAACGGACGGGGGAACGGCGCAGATCAGTTTTGGGGAAATACTGCTTACAGATTTCGACGGCAATGGCGTTTGTCCAACCTGGGATGCTTATTCGCGGGGAAGCTCCTACATCGGTTCCATTACCGCCTCTTATACCAATGCAACACCGGATCCGGTTTCGGGCCTGTTTGTCAAATTATCAGTTGTAAACCCCGAATCCAGCGGCTGGGTTGGGTTTAATCCGAGAGCGAGCACCTATACCACGCCTTTGGAGCTGACCGCTTCCGCAGATAAAATATATTTTAGCTTTGATGCCAACCCGGGCGACTATTCATCTACCACAAAGATAAGAGTAACTATAACAGCCAATTCTGCAGATGGCACGGCGGTAAGCACTGTTTATACCAAATATATGAGTGTGAACTGGACCGGCTGGCAAACCACAACAATACAGTTGTCTACTATCGGGTATGGTTATGGTTCTGCCACGCCGGTTGCGGGGACAACCATGATCGATCCGACAACAATCACTAAAGTGGATTTTGCGCAGGTGGGCACATCGGGAGCGGTTTCCGAATTAAATCTCGATAATATCAAGTTTATCCAGGAACCTTAATCCCTTAAAATCGATCCTGAATTTCTTCGGGTATTTTGAAAAATAAAAAATATACAGATGAAAA
>JASGEW010000024.1:0-3631 GCA_047606125.1 Niabella sp.
AATACCGGGGTCGGTTCTAAAAGCAATGCGATACCCATTTCCCCGGCTTCGTCATTTTGGGAAGACAGCCAGTGTTTTTTAAATTCCGCAATCGTATAGTTTATTATCCCTTTACCGGGGTCTGCAAGCCTCACCCCCCAACCCCCTCTCCGCCCGGAGAGGGGGAGCCTCGATCCTTTTGTAAACCCGTACAAAACAACAAAATGATTCTGGTCCCAGTGAAGAATAGCCGGGAGCGGCGCTTCTTTTAATTGCTCCAGGCTTATCTTCACCCCTCTTGTCCTGAATCCAATTTTTTCCGCTGTATCGCTAATACCCAGTAACGATACACCGGCTTTATTAAACCCTGCCATTTGCCGCAAAGTGTCTGCATTAAAATGTTTTCCATAAAACCGCGCTACCATTCTCAGGCAGGTGGGGCCACAATCCATGGCGTTGAGTTGCTTGTAAAAGAGAAAGGACATAGAAGAAAAAACTTATTTTTTGCTTAAGTGATTAAAATTTAGATATGCTTCCTGTATTTTATTTAAGCGTGCATCACTTCGCTGAAACAATGCTGTGAGCAGCCCTTTGTTTTGTTGGTGAGAGTGGGTAACGTCAGAATATCCAAAATCTTTTTGAACAGAAACAAAAGGATAGATTACCAGCTTATTGGAGGTCATTTCTGATAAACGCAGATCTGCAATTACCGTATCATCGAAAGGCTCGTCCAAAATAGCCTGGAAAAATTGCTGAAATACAACAATAAACTGCGTTGCCTGGGATGGATGCAGCCAATAAAGATTTTCTGATACGGGCAGTACCGTATCAAAACCTCCTGTTCCGCCACTCAGGTAATCGGATCCTCTAAAACCGGCCTCAAAAACATTCCGGAAAAATTGTTTTTTTGAATAGTTCTTTGTGAATGTATGGTCGTCTTCGCAAATAATGATCAGGTCTTCGCTTTTTTCTTTAGCCATCTCTACAATTTTTCGGATACTCATCCATAGTCCTACGGCGCCAACCTCGTGCCTGCAGGCTTCTACAACGGTAACGCCAAACTCCGGCTTTCCTTCAAATTGTTTTAAAACGTGTGTAAGCCGGTCGGCGCGTTCCGGCAGGTTAATGATGTATGTGGGTAATACGATTTCTTCTTTATCTACTAAGTCAAGGATAGCGGCTAAACTACCCTGACTTTTGTAAAATTTGTCCACTTCGTGCATGAGCTTTAACCGCTGACGGGTATGTAAGAAAAGGGCGTCTACTTTACCGGGTTCATTATTTTTGAGGGTAACATCGGAATAGCCAAAGTCCTTTTGCCCGGAAATAAAAGGATAGATAAAAGCTTTTCTTTTGGTAAGCGCGCCCATTGCTTTATCGGCCGTGTCGTCATCGAAAAATGCGAAATTTAATAAAACGTCATAAAAATGCTTAAATACAATTACAAACTGTGTACCCGTAAATTCTTCTACCCAGCAAAGATGTTGGCAAACAGGAAACATACTTCTAAGCCAGCTTACGCCACCTAAAACTATATCTACATTCAAGCGCTTTGCTTCCTCAATGGCTGTCTGTAGTTTTTCAAAACTATATTCCGGAGTAAACACATGGTCGTCTTCGCAAATAACAATAAAATCTAAATTGCTTTCTTTCGCTTTTTGCAAAACACCCGTAATGCTCATCCACAAGCCTTTTGCGGGATTGGTGTGTGTGCAGGCCTCTGTAATGTACAGTCCAAACTCCGGCTTACCGGCAAATTCTTTTTCAATACTTGCCTTACGGTCAGAACGGGTTTTTAGATTAATAGCGTAAACGGGTATAGGCATGTGGAAAGTTTTTTAGATATCTGTCTTAATATTATGGAGTGCGTGCAGAAAAGCACTTTTCAAGTAATAGTTGCAACAGGTTATATAGCGTGGTGTGATGAAACAATCTTTGCTTTGTATTTTGCCTAAGCAAACGTTCACACCAGTTGAAGGCAGCAAGCGATTGGGTATCGTCCAAATGGCATGCTTTCATAATTTTTAAGTGCAATTGCTTTTCCGTTGTTGATGTTTTTATTTTGAATAAAGCGAGTTGTTTGAGCCGTATCAAATCGGCGAAGTGTGTTTGTTGTTGCTTTTTAGCTTCTGTTATCTGATCCTCATGCACGCGATAGCGAATCAGGGGCTCGTCAATATTGGCAATGGAAAACCGGTGGCTGCATTTTACCATAAAGTCATAATCGGCAGCGTAAGTGTAGGCTTCATTGTATCGCAGGTAATGTTTTTTTATAAAGTCGTTACGCATCAATACAGAAGGATGCACAAAATGGTTATCCCGCAGCAACATGGTTTTTATTTGTGCGTGATGAACCGCTTTGGTATAGTAGCCTGTTTCATTTCCATGCTTATCAATAACACGGCAATGGCTCCCAACGAGCCCGATGCCATCGTTCTTTTTCAAAAACCGGTATTGAATTTTAAACCTGTCCGGCTCTGCAATATCGTCTGCATCCATAACGGCAATAAATGCTCCTCTTGCTAATTTCAAACCTGCATTCCGGCAAGCGTAATTGCCGCGGTTTTTAATGTTGTCAACGATTCTGATACGACTGTCCCGGTAAAACCCTATAATACTGCGGCTTTGGTCGGTTGAAGCATCGTTAATGATTATAAACTCAAAATTGGTAAAGCTTTGACTAAGGATGCTTTCGATAGCCTGGGCTAAATATTTTTCACTATTGTAAACGGGTAATATGATAGAAATAAGAGGTTTCAATTCACAAATTTTTTTCCAGAAATCCTTCTAATTGTTCAGCATTAATATTATTATTAATTATTTTGTCATTCTTATCCAACAAGATATACGTGGGATATGCGTTAATATTAAACTTTTTTGATGTTTTTCCAGCCTTATCCCAAATGTGGTTCCAAACAAGATTGTTCTTTTGTATGGCTACGTTATACTCCTTTTCGTACTCCTCCTCATCAATAGAAATGGACACTACATCAAAACCTTTGTTATGAAACTTGTTATAAATTTCTTTTAGCTTAGGAAAGCCTGCAATGCAAGGGGCGCAATGGCTAAACCAAAAATCAAGTAAATAATACTGATTGTTTTTTCGGATTTTGTTTTGCATTTGTTCATAACCTTTAAAAAAGTCCTTTGGTAATGTTTGCCCCACTTGCATCTTCCTTGATGCCTGTAGCTTTTCCTTTAAAACATTGATAAACGATTGCTGTTGCATTTCGGATGAAAAAGAAGAAAACATCTTTTCGAAATCAAAATATTTATGGGAGAGAGGGTTAGAAACATAGTCATATATATCCCACAAAGCAATATAAGAATTAGGGTGTAGCTTAATGTATTTAGTTAGTAATTCAGTTCTTTCACTTCCAAACTTTTCTTTTAAAAGGTTCGCTTTGTTCCTAAGCTCCTGCGGAATATCCTGCCCGTATTTTCGATAATTTCCCAGAGAAAAAGAGTACAGTGAATCATAAATTATATCATTCTCCCTAAAAAAAGGGATAAATTCCTTTTCATATTCATCTTGTACAGGGGATCCGATGATATGTACTTTACCGGCGCTATCAATCAGTATTTCCACATCGCTATAAACGTAATTTTCGCCAAAGGTCCTGTTCTTATAGGAGATGCCTATTGCAATAGG
>JASGEW010000025.1:0-11292 GCA_047606125.1 Niabella sp.
ATTGTTGGTAATTTTAGGTTCCGTCTGGCATTTCCATACGCTACCTTCAATGTTGCCGCCTGTTTTAATGTATCGGCTATTAATTGGGTGGTATTGGTTTGCATAAAGGCCAGCTCATCAAAAGTGGCAGTCTCCAAATACAAGCTATCTGTTTTTAGCCGTTTTCCGCGCTCCGTTTGTAACGCCCTATACAATTCCGGGCTTATACTGGACAAAGTATCTCCTAAAGTATGTATCTGTGCGTGAGTAACATTCACGCACAGATACATCGCTATAAATAAAAGTATTCTATACAAATTCAACATGAGATTTTATTGCTCGAAAGAAGCATCGGTTTTAGAAGGATCTGCTTTGGATTTAGTAAGAAAATCGTTAGAAGAATTATTGGTATCCTGCAATATTATTCTGCCATCTACAGTTTTAACTGTTTTTCTAATTAAGGATTGAGAAGAATATTGACCTCCTGTAACATAAGTACCTGCAGCATCAAATTTTACAGGAAGCCTTTTCGGTATTCTGTTTGTTTCCAGGGGAGTTATAATTTCAACAGCGTCAATAACCCCCTCGCTGGGCACCTGCAAACCATAACTTGTACTTGATGTAACGGTGGCTACAGACGGATCCGGATATGTTGTCCAGGAAGAGGAAGCTGCTGAAGATTTAAACATTACAAAATCTTCCCTGCCCGTAGCATCAAAAACCCAGTCACTACCGCTATTCACGTATATAACATCAAGATTTTCTACCTGAGGATTATTTACATCATATCTGTAAGCACTGGCCGCTTGTTTATATTCAACGAGATAGGCTTCAAAGTCAGCAGCGCTAAGATCTACCGTCAAATCCGGATTTGTTACAGAAACAACAGTGCCGTTATTATCTGTATAGGATGCAGTATGGTTTAATGCTGTCTGTGCTATAATAATACTTTTACCAGGTTCCAAGGGATGATCTTTACCGCTTCCGGGTATCATGAACAGGTATCTGAAATATAAATAATCATCGTTCAAATCTCCGCCATTTGGATTGGATATCCCCACTGACTGAGTCCAGTCAAAAGAAACAGCCCCGGCAGAAACCTTACTATTTTCGCTAAGCGTGTTGCCAATATAAAGGCTGTCCAAATAAATCGTTTCATTAGAGTTATTGTATATTTCTACAAATACATCTCTAAATGAAGCTCCTGTTGATGTATTTGACCCCGCATAATAAATTTGCTTAAATACCAGATCTCCTATTTTACCACTAACCAATGTAAGCGAAAGCATTGTATTGGTATTAAACGTCTGGCTTTCCGTGGCATTGTAGGCAACATTGGAAGTAACAGTAACAGCCGTTTCTGCATAAAATTCTTCTGCCGTATAATTTTTAGCGGCAGCAATGGAATAATTACCCGGTGTTATACTTGCAAAAGTGGCAATGCCGGTTTCATCAGTATTAGCAGTATTTACCTGCCCGCTTGTTAAGTTGGTAATGGTAACAGTCACCCCGGATTTGGACAAACCCAATGCGCTATCCGCTGCCGAATACGACACCTGAACGCTAAGCGCTACCGGTTGTACTGTGTCGACATCTGATTTTCTACAACCGAAAGTAAGCACTATAAGTATGGTTGCAATAAGTAATACTTGTTTTTTCATCATTTTTCCCGTTTTAATTTGTATTTGTAAGTTGATCTAATTTATAATTGTAAACTTGCCCCAACTGTAATACTTACAGGATTGTAGTTATAAATCCCTACCGATACTTCTCCGTCCGCATCAGTTATTGTATATGCCTTGGGCGTTATATTTAAGACGTTATATGCACTAACAGAAAGCCTTATCTTCTTTTTGATCTCTTTGGCCACTCTCAGGTTAAAGGTCCAGTATCCACCCGAAGGAATAGACAGCTGTCCGTCCTCACTGGATTTTCGGAGATAAGATAATGCATCGCTTTTGGCTGCTTCCGAAGTTAGTGTTACGTATTCTCCAGTACTTAGGGTATAAGCCACCGGATAAATATTTTGAGCTTCCGAGCGCTCTTTTAACAAAGGTTCATAATCGGCCACAACACTTACAATGAAACCAATTTGAGGAATATGCGTATTGGTTGTAAAATTGAGTACGGCATTCCGAGATACGGTTTGCTGGTTTTTATATTCTACATATACCACGCCCTTTTCCTGTGCTGAGGTGGAAGCAACCTCCGTTGAAGTCAAATTACTTCCATAATATTTACTTACTGAATAGCCGGCTCTTACTCCAGCAGAAGTTGAAATCAGCTTTATCATATTGGATTGAAAAGAAAACTGGAATCCGTAATCGTTTGAATGAAGGCCGTTGTTCATACGGGTTCTTTTCAAATCCCATACTTTGTTGGTTTCTCCCGTAGGAAAATAAGAAATTGTGCTATCAGCATTCAGCGTATAATCGTAAACTGGTACATCAGTGGGTATATATTCTGAATAGGTATTAAATCCGTTTCGATTCATTTTATAATAAGCAAATACAGAACCGCTCCCTATGTGTTTTGAACTGTAAGTAACACCTTGTTCAAATTGCTGGGTTACGGCATTTTTCAAATTCCTGTTTTCTGCAAGTACTTTTTTAGTATATACCAGATACAAGCTGGTTTTAGTATATCCGGTATATAAGCTTAAGATCGGAATATCAAAATATGTTGGAGCAGGATATAAATGCGCTAAAGATGGCGTTTTAAAAGTAATGCCGTAAGAGCTGCTTAAGCTCCAGTGATTATTTAACTTGTAATTAAATGCTAAACGAGGCTGGGGATTAATTCTTTCATTTTGCAGGCTCACTCTTAATCCTGCAGACAGGTTAAAAGACTTATTGAACAAATTGCCTCTGATATTATCCTGAATATAAAACGCCGCATTATAGGTAAAGTTTACACTATCCGCATAACTGTAAGGACGCTCATTTTGATTAGACTGATACGTCCATCGGGGAGCATCCGGATCTACAATATTACCCCGGCCCTTATTACCCGATCCGTCAAATGCAAAACCCATTCCCAATTGATGCGTCATATTCCCGGTTTTTAAAGGTTTTGATTGCCCGTCAACGTTAATGCTATAGGAAATAGGTTTACCATTAATGTGTTCTACAGCAAGATAGTTTCCCGGAATATAATAGCCTTCATAAACGCCTGTTGTATCCCTGGAGGCAATACCTTTTGGCAATCCGTTCAACAACCGTTGAGTATACGAATCCTGGTAGCCCGCAGAATAATTAAGCAACAGGGAGACATTGTCTAATATTCGTTTATTAAAAGTAAAATGGGTACTATTAGTAAAGCGAATAGTACGCCTTTTTGAATAACTCATTTTTTGAGCATCATCGTCAGGGTCAGCTTTTTTTTCGTCCAGATTCATATCTCCGCCTATGGTAAAAGAATTGGTAACATATTTTGTCACTTCCTTTGACCATCGAAGGCTGGTGTTTATATTGTTATAGCTTTTTACTTTATCCCTGGGATCTTCATTGCTGTTAGTATAACCCAGGCTAAAGTTTAAAGCTCCGTTTTTCTTACCAAGGTCAAACCCCTTTGATAATGAAAAACTGCTGCTTCCTCCATTGATGTTGGTATTAAAACTATACGGTGTTTTTCCTGCTTTTGTTGTTATTAAAATAGCGCCACCTGTAAAATCTCCATACCGGGCAGTCCCAACGCCCTGAATCACCTCAATACTGGCTATATTTGACATTGGGATATCGCGAAGATCAAAACCGTTATAGGTAACATCTGATGAAGTGGTTTCCGAATAGGCTTTTAATAGAGAGCTGCTAAGTCCATGGGAAGATAATCCCCTGGATTGCATATTGGTTTCGTTACTGATACGAACGCCATCAATAAAAATAGCTACCCCAAAAGAATTATTCATCGCATCGACTCCATCTGCACTTGTGCGCAGCGATATGGTCTGCGGAGATTGTAAATCCGGCGCCTCTGTTTTTCTTCCCGGCAACGTATTGAGTACATCTGCTAAAGAAAATGCCTGCAACTGCCTGATAGCTTCTTCATCAAACACAATTGAAGATGCCGAGTTTTGATTTTTAACCACACCTGTTACCACAACATCGTTAAGCGTCAAACTCAAATTTTGCAAAACAATTTTTAGTGGTTGCTGATAGTCTTCTGCTTTCAGTACTACCGTTTGAGTAGCTTTATTTACAAACGAGGCCTGTAATACTATACTATCATACTTAATAAATGCTGCGGGAAATTCAAATTCGCCTTTAACATTAGTGCTCCTGGAAGCCATTTCAACTTCATCCACACTCAATTTTACTGTTGCAAACTGCAATGGTTTCCCCTGCACATCTTCTACAACACCATGTAAAACATTACCATATTGCGCATCAGCCTTTAAAAATATACCCGTAAGTAAAAGCCAGATATAGATATATTTAGCTATAGTCTTATTCATTTTCAGGCTGCAAAATTATCCCACCGCTCCCCCAACCTATTTACGAAATGCGGAAATTATTATTTGATTCAAACCAATTATTCTTTCACAGGCCGCCGATTTTTTAAAATTGGGGACGATGGACTGACAAAAGAAACCCGTACCTGATAAATCCCTTCTGCCGTTAAAGCTGTAAGATTTCTTTAAATCATTTGTACCTTTATGGAATGAAAGTATCTGAAGCATTTCATAAAAGCCTTTTCTGGGATGTTGACCCGGAAAAGCTGGACTGGGAAAGAAGCAAACAGTTTATTATTGAGCGTGTTTTTACACGAGGCTTTACAGATGATTTTAATACTATTTTAAACAGGTATTCGGAAGAGGATATTAAGGCCGCTGTTTTGAAAAGTAAGACCCTGGATAAAAAAACAGCCAACTATTTTTCTTTAAAATATAAAATACCACGTTCTCTAATTAATGTTGCACCTGAATACTATTGATACCAACACGCATAATACACTTTTATCCTTCTGCTCAAAAGATTACCTGGCTAATTTTTCGCTTGTGGGCGGTACGAATCTTTCGTTACGATTTGGCCACAGGAAAAGCATTGATCTTGATATGTTTGCTATCGAGCAATTTGACCCAGTGGCGTTAAATGAGCTATTGTATCTTGAATATGCGAATCGTTTCCGAAGCAATAATAAGTATATGCTGTTTACCTATATCAACGATGTAAAAGTGGATTGGGTATATCATCCCTTTCATTTGTTAGCTCCAATCGAAATTATAGACGGGATTCGTTTTTTTTCTATTGAAGACGTTGCAGCTATGAAATTATTTGCGATTACTAAAAGGGGAACAAAAAAAGATTTCTTTGATGTTTATCAGCTATTGAATTTATTTAGTCCACATGAACTAAAAGGGCTTTTTGAAAAAAAATATGGCTACGATAAAATATGGATGATGGAAATGAGCATGGTATATTTTGATGATGCTGACACAGAGGACGACCCTGTAATTTTGAAGCAGGGCATGACCTGGGGAAAAGTAAAACAAACCATTAAAAACGAGTTTCAACCATAACATCAATGGCAGATACAGAAAAATTACGCCTCGACAAATATTTATGGTCTATCCGCCTTTTTAAAACCCGGCGGATGGCCACAGATGCCTGCAATGATAACAAAGTAAAATACCAGGAGGAGCCCGCCAAACCCGGAAAAAATGTACACCTGGGCGATATCTACGAGGTGCGTACCGAAGGCCGCAAATGGAAAATAAAAGTAACCGGCTTGCTGCACACCCGCGTAAAATACGAGGAAGCCATTAAAAATTATACCGATCTCACGCCGCCGGAGGAGATCGAAAAAGCCAAAATACAGGCCGCAGCTTTCTTTAGCGGAAAGCGTTTAAGCAAAATAGGCCGACCTACCAAAAAAGAACGGCGGGACCTGGACAATTTTATGGATGGTGAATAACATTACAAAAGGCCTTAGGCTTTGAGCCTTATGCCTTTTGCTCCCGCTTTCTTATTTTTGTCTCATGCACATCGATATACTTACCGTCCTTCCGGAACTGTTAACCAGTCCTTTTGAGCACAGCATTATGAAACGCGCACAGGATAAGGGCTTGCTTACCGTGCAGGTGCACCAGTTGCGTAAGTGGGCTGTAAATGAATACGGCCAGGTAGATGATTACCAGTATGGTGGCGGCGCCGGTATGGTAATGATGTGCGAACCCTTAGCCAATGCTATTGAAACGCTTTCTAAAGCAAGAACTTACGATGACGTTATTTACCTTACGCCTGATGGTCGTACATTTAATCAGAAAACGGCCAACTCGCTTTCTTTAAAAACCAACCTGCTGATTATCTGCGGGCATTATAAAGGCATTGATGAGCGCATCCGCCGGCAATATGTAACCAAAGAGATATCCATTGGCGATTATGTATTAAGCGGTGGCGAGCTGGCTGCCGCCGTGCTCACAGATGCTATCGGCAGGTTATTGCCCGGTGTTTTAAACGACGAAACATCTGCCCTTACGGATTCTTTCCAGGACAACCTGCTGGCGCCGCCCGTATATACCCGCCCGGTAGATTTTAAAGGCATGCAGGTGCCTGACGTACTTATGAGCGGCGACCGCAGAAAAATTGAAGAATGGCGGTATGAGCAATCCCTGCAACGCACTAAAGAACGCAGGCCGGATTTGCTGGATGAATAGCGCTCCCGAATGTTTAGGAAAATATGAATATTTTTTAACCGCTCCTTTAATAAGCACTATCCAAAAAAGTGTACAAAAATGCCACGAGCACACCAATACTATTTGTGCATTCGTGGCATACGATTCTATATTTTTCCTACCATTTTAGCAGGAATGACCCATTCGTCAAACTCTTTTTCGGTAAGGTATCCCAGCTTCAGCGCCATTTCTTTAAGGGTTGTACCTTCCTTATGCGCTTTTTGCGCTATCTCTGCCGACTTATAGTAACCAATTTTAGTATTTAATGCAGTTACCAGCATCAGCGAATTATCGAGGTGCTTTTTAATATTGGCCTGTATGGGCTCAATACCTGCCGCACATTTATCATTAAACGAAACACAGCCATCGCCAATCAACCTGGCGCTATGTAAAAAATTATAGATCATCATCGGCTTAAACACATTCAGCTCAAAATGGCCGGTGGCCCCGCCCACATTAATGGCTACATCATTTCCCAATACCTGGGCGGCGATCATTGTGAGCGCTTCACATTGTGTCGGATTCACTTTGCCCGGCATAATAGAGGAGCCCGGTTCATTATCGGGAATATGAATTTCCCCGATACCGCTGCGCGGCCCGCTGCTCAACATACGGATATCATTGGCGATCTTCATCAGGCTGACTGCAACGGTTTTTAATGCGCCATGCGCTTCCACGATCGCATCATGCGCAGCCAGGGCTTCAAACTTATTATCAGCCGTTTTAAACGGGAGTTTGGTAAGCTTTGCAATTTCTGCTGCCACGCTTACATCGTATCCTTCGGGAGTGTTGATTCCTGTACCCACAGCCGTGCCGCCTAAAGCCAGCTCGCTTAAATGCGGCAGCGTATTTTTAATCGCCTTTAATCCATGATCCAGTTGCGACACATAACCGCTGATCTCCTGCCCCAGCGTCAACGGTGTGGCATCCATAAAGTGGGTACGCCCGATCTTCACCACTTTCATGAATTGTTTACTTTTCTTTTTCAGTGTATCGCGCAGCTTTTCAATAGCGGGAATAGTTATTTCAACCAGTATTTTATAGGCTGCAATATGCATAGCGGTAGGGAAAGTATCATTGCTGCTCTGGCTTTTATTTACATCATCGTTGGGATGTAAAAACTTTTCTTTATCGGTCAATGAACCGCCGTTCAGCACATGCCCGCGGAAAGCTATTACTTCGTTCACGTTCATATTGCTTTGGGTGCCGCTCCCGGTTTGCCATACCACCAGCGGGAACTGGTCATCCAGTTTACCATCCAGTATTTCATCACATACTTTACCGATCAATACACTTTTTTGTTTGGGTAACACCTTAGCCTTCTGGTTGGCAATAGCCGCAGCTTTTTTCAGGTAAGCAAATGCCTTTATAATTTCCTTCGGCATTTTGTTGATATCCCTTGCAATTTTAAAATTTTCAACCGAACGCTCCGTTTGGGCGCCATAATACGCATCGGCAGGCACTTTTACCGCTCCCATGGTATCTTTTTCAATCCTGAATTCCATAATCGTTACAATTTATTTTGAGATGGGTAACAAACGTACATAAAATTTCATACAAGCAATTGCCCCGTTCTGTGCTTGTTAAAAGTATTTTTTCACCAACTGCCAACATATGGCATCAATGTTGTGTCACACCCTTCAGCGAGGGTGCAAATGGCATCCTGCATCATCGCTGTAATCCCCGTTCATAAAAATGAAATACCTTGTCATTATATTGATCGTAATCTGCAGTATCGGGTACTACACCTATAATATCATCTACAGCCCCGACCATATAAAGGTTGCAGCCGACACTTTATCTGACGGCGCTACGGATACCATAAGCCGGCCGGCAACTGCACAGCCTTCATTATCATCCGCCAATTCATCCATTCCGCTTAATGATATTGTTGATTTTGCCGAAACCTTAAAAGGAACACCTTATTTATATGCTTCCAGCGATCCTGCACGTGGGTTTGATTGCTCCGGCTTTATTACTTATGTATTTAATCATTTTGGCATAGCCGTTCCCCGCTCGTCAGTTGAATTTACCAATAAAGGCACCGAAGTACCTTTACAACAGGCAAAGCGTGGCGACCTGATCCTGTTTACAGGCACCGACTCCTCTTCCAATATCGTGGGCCACATGGGCATTGTTACAGAACATACAGACAGCCTCCGGTTTATACATTCCAGTTCCGGAAAAGCAAACGGGGTAACCGTTACAGCGCTTAATTCTTATTATTTATCAAGATTTGTAAAAGTGATTACAATAGAAAAGGGCATATAAAGCATTCCGTTATGCCAAAGGCTCATTTCATTAAGTACCTGTATTCTGAACTTTTGCTGTTCGGACTTTAACACTTCAATGCTAATGCCTCCAATTGACACACTATTGCAACCGCATAACAATAATTGCACCCTTTTCTGCAACCATGTTTTAATAAAACCCGGCTTTATACTTCCGGGGGTGTCAACCTTGCAATAACTTTGTATGTTATAATAGCGAATTATGGAAGCAAAAGAAAAAATACAGTGGAAGGTTGAAGGTATGGATTGTGCTACCTGTACTTTAACCATTAATAAATATCTGAATAAAGAAGGTGTAAAAGATATAAGAGTAAACTTTGCCACAGGCGATGTAAGCTTCGAAATAAATGAAACTGCTTCTCCTGATAAAATTTCCAAAGGACTGGAAGGTTTGGGATATAAGGTGCTTGACAGGCAATCGCATGCAGACCATGCTCATTCACATGAAAGTGAAAAAGGAGCATTTTTAAAGAACAATGCTCAGCGCTTCTGGTTTTGTTTGCCTTTTACCCTGATACTGATGCTGCACATGATGCCGGCCCTGCACCATAGCTGGATCATGCAGCCCTGGATACAATTGGTGTTGTGCTTACCGGTATACGTAGTGGGCATGTCCTTTTTCGGCATCAGCGCCTGCAAAAGCATCCGCAATGGTATGCCTAATATGAATGTGCTGATCGCCATTGGTGCAACAGCGGCATTTGTGTACAGCTTATATGGCGCTGTTACCGGGCAAAGCCAGTACGTATTTTTCGAAACCGCAGCAACAGTCATTACCCTGGTTTTCCTGGGTAATTTTATAGAAGACAAAACGATCGAATCCACACAGTCGCAGTTAAAAAAACTGGCACAAACACAGGTGGTCATGGCGAATATGATCGCTTACGATAACGAGCACCAGGAAAATATATTTCCGGTTGAAAGCACCGCGCTCCGCTCCGGCGATTTGATCCTGCTGAAAACCGGCGAGCAGGTTCCGGCCGATTGTAAGATACTATGGGGCGAAGTAAGCGTAAATGAAGCCGTCATTACCGGGGAAAGCGCTCCTGTAAGCAAACAATCAAAAGACAAACTGATCGGCGGAAGCATTATTACGGATGGTACCGCTAAAGCACAGGTTACTGCAGTTGGCAACGATACGGTATTATCTGGCATCATCAATATGGTTAAAGAGGCCCAGGGAGAAAAGCCACCGGTACAACAGCTCGCCGATAAAATAAGTGGCGTATTTATCCCGATTGTATTAGGCATCGCATTGCTTACCCTGATCATCAATTGGATTGTTTTAAAAGAGTTCACGCCCTCGTTAATGCGGGCCATTGCTGTATTGGTAATTGCATGCCCCTGTGCTATGGGGCTGGCTACACCTGCTGCCATTGCGGTAGGGTTAGGACGTGGCGCGCGTAACGGTATCTTATTCAGAAATGCCACCAGCCTGGAAAATTTTAAAAATATCAAACAGGTGGTATTTGATAAAACAGGAACTTTAACCACGGGCAATTTTTCCATTACCGGTTACAAAATATCGGATAGCAAAATAGATGATGCCTCGTTTAAAATGCTGGTGTACTCGCTGGAAAAATATTCTAATCATCCTATAGCCAAAGCATTTGCAAAAGAATGGAAAACCAAAAATGAGATCCGCTGGCAGAAGGTAGAAGAGATCAAAGGAGAAGGAATGCGGGCCATTGATAAAGGGGGTAACGAATATCGCGCCGGCGCTTACAAGATAGCCGATACGCTAACTAAAGAAGACCATCACAATATTTACATCCTGGAAAACGGGACACTGATCGGGTATATTGATGTTGCTGACGAATTAAGACAGGAAGCCAAAACCGTGATCAGCTACTTTAAAAGCAGGAACATTAAAACCATTTTGCTCAGTGGCGATAAAAAAGAAAAAGCGACACATATTGCCACCATATTAGGCATGGATGAAGTGATTGCAGAAAAAACACCGGAAGAAAAATTACAGATCATCGCTCAAAAAAATAAAGAAATACCTACTGCAATGGTTGGAGACGGCATCAATGATGCGCCCGCCCTTGCAAAAGCCACAGTAGGCATCAGTATGAGCGATGCCAGCCACCTGGCAATGCAAACGGCACATGTGGTGTTAATGAACAGTGGTTTAAAAAACCTGCCCACCGCTTTGGGTTTAGGCAGGCATACTTACCAAACCATTAAAGAAAACCTGTTCTGGGCCTTTTCGTATAATATAATAGCCATTCCGGTTGCCGCGCTGGGCTTATTAACACCCCAGCTGGGCGCATTGGTTATGGCTTTCAGCGACGCGGTACTGGCTATTAACAGCAGCAGGTTACTCGTGAAAAAAGTGGATTAGGA